>CAXYYR010000044.1:0-15058 GCA_964293265.1 uncultured Propionibacterium sp. | reverse complement strand
TGCTGCTCGAATTGTTCGAGGCTGCGGCGATGTCCAGCCCCAGTGAGGCGGCATGCTCGTCCACTGTCACCGGCGCCCAGACATTGTCGCCGAGCTTGTGCAAAAAGGTCACTCCGGTGTTGGCTGCGCGACGCAACACCCGCCACAACTCGGGGGGCATGCGCTCGAGCAGCATGTCGCCGGCCCGTCGTCCGCCCTGGGTGGCAAGCCGCTCAAGGCCACGCAGCGCATTGAGCTGATCGGCGCGTGCTGCCATGGCCACACCCGGATGGGTGATGTCGTGCCAGCTCATATGGGCGCGTGACCACTCGCCATCGGGACCGGCCCGCAATGCGCTGATGCGCCAGCGCGAATCGGCGCCGAAACCGGCCATGCCCTGCACCTGTTCGAACTGCAGCGCCAGCTGGCGCTCACCGTCATTGTCGAACTGCGGCAGAGCGGGCGTCAGGGCGGCTTCCCAAGCGGCGCGCTTGTGCACTGCATCGGACGTCACGGCCTTGGGTGCCGCAGCCGCTGCCATCTCATTCGCCTCGGCCTGGGCGCGCAACACCAGGGTGGCGGCATGGATGCATGGCGAGGGATCGGTGCAATCGCAATGATCAGACCAGGTGGCGATGCGCACCGGAAAGCCAATGAGATGGATCTCGGGGTGGAAGACCTCGCCTGAGTCCAACTCGCCCTGCCCGTTCGCGCTGCGTACCGAGCCGGAGATCTGGCCCGCTGCCGCCACGAGATCGGTGACCACTCGTGGATCGGCGCTCAGCGGTGTGGCCGCGTCAAGCAGCTCTGCGCTGTAGTGCGCCCGCAGGATCACCTCCGAGAGTCCACGTAGCCACTGCCTTGTGATATCCGGGGTCCGACTGCGCGCATTCATCCTTTCCACTCTACGTGCTCATGCCCGGTGCTGGCATGCTGACGCCCAGCTTTGGTCGTCAGAGGGGTACTCGCGTAGGGGGTGCGGCTCCGGTGCGAATAGGTGAGTATCGCGGCAAATTCTGCGCACGCAGACACTAGGCTCGGGTCATGGCGCCATTGATCGGATCTCATGTTGGGTGTGTCGACCCCATTTCCGATGCCCGGGAGCGCGGTGCGGACATCGCTCAGGTGTCGCTCGGCGACCCCCGCAGTTGGAAGGGCCCGGAGACTGATTTTCCCGGCGGTCTGGAGGCCTTGGGTGCCGCTGCTGCGCAGGCGAAACTGCCGCTTGTGGTGCACGCCCCCTATGTGATCAATGTGGCCAGCACCAACAACCGCATCCGCATTCCCAGCCGCAAGCTGCTGCAGAAGCATGTGGACGCCGCCGCGAGCCTCGGCGCAATCGGTGTGGTGGTGCATGGCGGACATGTGGTGGCCGACGCCGAACCTGCCGCTGGCTTCGACAATTGGCGCAAGGCCGTTGATGGTCTGGATGCCAAGGTGCCGATCTTCATCGAGAACACTGCCGGCGGGAAACATGCCATGGCGCGCACGCTCGAGGCGCTCACCCAGCTCTGGGATGCCCTGTCGACTGCCTCCGGTTTCGATCAGGTGGGTTTCTGCCTCGACACCTGCCACGCCCATGCCGCCGGTCTGGAACTGGTGGGGCTGGTGGCGCAGATCAAGGCCATCACCGGACGCATTGATCTGGTGCATGCCAACGATTCGCGTGATGCCTTCGGCTCGGGCGCCGACCGGCACGCCAACCTCGGCCAGGGCCAGGCCGATCCCGAGGGCATTGTCGATGTGGTGGCCAACTCGGGCGCGCCAGCTGTGGTGGAAACTCCCGGTGAACCGCCTGCACAGGCCGCCGACATCAACTGGCTGCGCGAGCGGATCGCCTGATCATGACCGATCTGCGTGAGCTGCCCGCCAATCCTTTTGATGTGGAGCCCGCCCATGTGGGTCTCATGTTCAAAGCCACCGTGCAGGCCCATGGTGACCGTCCAGCAACTCGCGTGGCGCTTGAGGCTGATTTCGGTAAACCCAGTTCCGACAAACCCAATTCCGACAAACCGGGCGGCGACGGAGCCGGGGCAGGTTCTTCCCGTGGCGTCCGCTGGCAGGTTGCGAGCTATCGCGAGCTCGACGAGCGCGCCATGCAGATTGCTGCAGCCCTCATGCATGCCGGCGTGGAGCGCGGTGATCGCGTCGGTTTCTATTCACGCAACCGCCCCGAATGGACCCAGGTTGATCTGGCCTGCCAATTCATCGGCGCAGTGTCCGTGCCCATCTATGCCACCGACACCGTTGACGAGGTGGTGCACATTGCCTCCGACTGCGGCATGGTGTTCGCCTTTGCCGGACGTCCCGACGAGGCCGAGCGCATGGCCAAGGTGGCCGACCAGGTGCCGAGTCTGCGCCGGGTGATCACCTTCGACACCTGCCCCAAGCTGAAGATCACGAGTCTGGAACACTTCGCGCCCAGCGACCAGCCCGTGCCCGAGCCGGTGGTCTCGCGCATCAATGCCCGGCTCAATGCAGCTAGCGGCGACGATCTGTTCTCGATCATCTACACCTCCGGCACCACCGGGGCGCCCAAGGGTGTGAAGCTGTCCCACCGGGCCCTCATGGCCGAATTGCGCGCCCTGCATCAGGAGTTCAAGCTCAGCGACCGCGAGCATTCACTGTGCTTCCTGCCCTTGTCACATGCCCTTGAGCGTGGCTGGACCTGCTTCATGTGGGCCAATGGCTGCATGAACACCTATGTGGTCAACACCACCAAGGTGGGCGAGCTCATGCGGCAGGCGCGCCCCACGCTCATGGTGGCAGTGCCCAAGCTCTACGAGACGGTGCTCGAAGGGGCCCACAAGACTGCCGATGCCTCGCCGATGAAGCACCGCATCATGCGGTGGGCCCTGCGGGTGGGCGAACGTCTGCAGTTGGACTATCGCCGCGGCAAGAAGCCGCCGATCTGGTGGCGCATCCAGCTGCCGCTGGCCGACCGTCTGGTGTTGCGCAATATCCGCGCCGCAGTCGGGGGCAGGAAAACCATGCTTGTGAGCGGTGGTGCGCCACTGCGTCGTGAAACCGAGATCTTCTTCGCCGCTGCCGGACTGCAGATTCTCAACGGCTATGGCATGACAGAGGCTGCGCCGCTCATCTCGTTCAACACCCACCAGGCCTATTGCGCCGGATCGGTGGGGCGGGTGATGCCGGGTGGGCGTCTCAAGCTCGGCGACGACGACGAGATTCTCTATCAAGGTCCCAATGTGATGGACGGCTATTGGGGCCATGACTTGGCCACCGAGGACGCTTTCCTCACCGACGACGAGGGCCGTTGGCTGCGCACCGGCGATGTGGGACGCATCAATCGGCGCGGTTTCCTGTTCGTCACCGATCGGTTGAAGGACATCATCGTGACCGAGGGCGGCAAGAACATTGCGCCGCAACCGATAGAGGCATTGCTGCAGGCCGATCCGCTGTTCGAGCATGCCGTGCTGCTGGGCGACAACAGACCCTTCCTCACCCTGCTCGTGCAGCCCTCGCAGACGAGTCTGCAGAAGATTGCCGAGGCGCTGCACATCGACTATGCGCACATCGGTGAGCTGTTCAACAATCAGTCGATCCTGGACGAGATTCGCAAGACGGCCGAATCGTTGACCAAGAATTTGCCGAAATATGCCCAATTCCGCGATGTGCGGATGAGCACCGAAGGCTTCACCATTGCCAATGGCCTGCTCACCCCGACGCTGAAGGTGAAGCGCCGCGAGGTGGAGCGTCAATTCCATGAGTTGATCGACGAGATGTATGCCAAGATCGGCCTGCATCCCAGCAAGAAGGATGATGCTGCCAGGACAGCAGGCAAGAAGGACGACGCTGCCAAGAAGGACGATGCCCCGGCCGAGCCGGACGAGACCGGGCCGGATGAGGCCGACCCGTCCCACACATGAACGATGGGGCACCCGGATTGTCCGAATGCCCCATCGCCATCCCGTGAGTGAAACACGTAGTGGTGCCGGCGGAATGAACCGGCTGCTTGTGCTGTGGTCCCGCTGACCTACTGCGCGCCTTCGCGTGAGAAATCTTCCTCAAGCTGCTCCAGGGAGCGGTCCTTCGTTTCAGGAATGAAGCGCTTGTAGAAGAACACGGTGGCCAGGTTGATGGCTGCGAAGATGAAGAACAGTCCGCCGCCCAGCGCTGCTTCCAACGGCGGGAACAGCGAGGCCACCAGGAAATTGGCAATCCAATTGGCGAAGACCGCCATGCCCATGGCCTTGCCCCGGATGCGCAGCGGGAAGATCTCGGCAAGCATCAGCCAGAAGATCACGGCCACGAAGCCCTGCATGAAAAACAGGAACAGCATCATGAAGGCCAACACCAGATATGCCCGCAGCGGCCCCTCCGAGATCACGGTGAACATGAGTCCCATGAGGGCCAGGGCACAGGTGACGCCGATCTGGCCGGTGAGCAGCATGGGACGTCGGCGGAAGCGTGGCAGCAGCACGATGGATCCGAAGGCCACCGAGCAGACCGCCACGACACCATTGCCGATGGTGGCAACCAGAGCCGCATTGGTGCCGAGGCCGGTGTCGATGAGGATCATCGGCGCGTAGTACATCACGGAGTTCACGCCGGTCATCTGCGACAGGAATGCCAGACCGATGCCGATAAGGGTGATCCGCCTGATCCACGGCACCTTGAACTCGTCGATGAAGCTGGTGGCGGCCTGGGTCCTGGACCATTCCACATGCCTGTTGAGCTCGCCGAGCTCCTGGCTCACATCGTCCTCGGGACGCAGCTGCCACAGCGCCTGCTCGGCCTCGTCCTTGCGACCCTTGGAGATGAGCCAGCGTGGTGATTCGGTGAGGTGGAAGGTGCCCAGGAACAGCGCCAGCGCCGGAAGTGTGCACAGCACGAGCATGAAGCGCCAGGCATGTGGATGGCCGGGAAAAACGTTCGCCACCACGGCATTTGTTGAATAGGCGAGCAGCTGGCCGGTGACGATGGTGAGCTCGTTGCGGGCCACCAGCCGTCCTCGGATGTGGGTGGGTGCCAGCTCACCGATGAAGACCGGCACGGTTGCCGAGGCGCCGCCCACCGCGAGCCCGAGGATGAATCGGAAGACGATCATCACCGCTGCCGAGGGAGCCAGCGATGTGCCCAGCGCGCCGATGATGAAGAGCAGCGCCAGCACCAGCAGGGTGCGTTTGCGTCCATTGCGGTCGGCCAGATTGCCCGAGAGCACACCGCCGAAGGCGGCACCCAACACCAGTGACGAGGTGACCCAGCCGACCATGTTGGCGCTCAGCGCCAGGCCTCCGTCGGCGAAGGGCAGCTGCAGGAAGGGGATGGCGCCCGAGATCACTCCGGTGTCGAAGCCGAAGGCGAGTGCGCCCATGGTGGCCACGAGCACCACGCCATTGATGTTCTTCTTCTTGAGGCCCTCATGGGGTCCGGTGCCGATCGTTCCGGCGTCGGTCACTTCTGTTCTGATGGTCATCTACGTCTCCTCACAGGTCATCGTTGACGTGGGCGGAATATGCACATGTAAAAAGTGGAGGGTTGGAAATATGTGGGCTGAGCTATGTGGGCAGCCAGTGGATGCAGCGGGGTGTGGAACTCAGTCGGTCGGTGAGAACACCTCGATGAAGGTGTCCAGCGCCAGATCGGAATCGCCGCTTGCCCAGGCCTCCATGGCGACGACCCCGCGGTAGCCCATGTCGTTGAGCGCGCGGGCAACGCCGCGGTAGTTGATCTCGCCGGTGCCGGGCTCACAGCGTCCGGGCACGTCGGCAACCTGGATCTCGCCGATCCATGGCAATGAGTCACGGCAGGTTTCGATGAGCTGACCATCGCCGATCTGGGCGTGGTAGAGGTCGAGATTCATCCGAATGGCCGGTGAATCCACCGCTGACACCAGGGCGCGGGTGTCAGCCGGGTGCGAGAAGGGCGTGCCGGCATGGTCCACCGGCAGGTTCAGATTTTCCATGGTGAACACCACCCCGGCGTCCTCGCCGATGGCTGCCAGCTTTTCGATGGTGAGTGCAGCGCGGGCCCACATGCCGCCGTCAACATGCTCCACCGGCACCACAGGGAAGCCCTCGGGGCCAAGGCCGGTGCCGTGGAAATTCAGTCTGGTGATGCCCAGGGTGCGGGCTGCCTCCACAGAACGGCGGGCAGAGTCCAGAAAGTCGGCGATGCCCTTAGGGGTGGTGAGATCGCCGGAAATGTAGCCGGTCATGGAGCCGAAATCGGCACCGGTGGCGGTGAGCTGGGCGAGGTTCTTGTCGGGGGCTGCCCAATTCCAGATCTCAACCTGCAGGCCCTTGGCGGCGATGCGCTCAACGCGTTTGACCAGCGGCAGATCGCGATAGAGCATCTCGGCGCAGGCGGCCAGCGTGAAGGGTCTGGCGGTCATGCTGCGCGCTCGCTGGTGGTGATTGCCCTGTGCTGTGTGTTGCGGTGCTGTGTATTGCTGTGCATGTGCTGGTGCCCACTTCCTTGTAAGCCCTGCTGAATCAGTGCTGGTGTGCTGTTCTGTCTGTTGTACTAGTTCGTACTAGTAGTACGTGACTATGATTGTATGAACGGGATCTTCGAGCTGTCAATGCCCTTGACAGGAATTGACCTGACATGTCTGGAGGCCGGATGGATCGCGTGGCTGGGCCCACTGCCCTGACATCCGGGGGCACGTCACGTCGTCCGACAATGCGCGATGTTGCCCGCGCCGCTGGTGTCTCACAATCGCTGGTTTCCATCGCCTTCAGGCAGGCGCCGGGGGTGAGTGGGGCCACTCGGGAGCGCATTCTGGCAACGGCCCGTGAGCTGGGATATGTGCGCGATGAGAGCGCGCGGGCCTTGCGGGCCCACCGCTCCACGAGCATCGGTGTGTGTTTCCAGACCCGCCAGCCCTTCCATCATGTGCTGCTCGATCATCTGTACGAGGCAACGGCCGGTGGTCCCCACCAGCTGGTGCTCTCGGCAGTTTCGGATGCCCGTGACGAGGCCACTGCGGTGGAGGGCCTGCTGTCCTATCGATGTGGTGCGCTGCTGTTACTGGGACCCCGTGCCGCCGAGGCCGACCTGGCAAAGGTGGTGCGAGACACGCCCCTGGTGGTGCTCGGACGCACCATTGCGCGATCCGATGTTGACTGGGTGTCTTCGGATGATGCCGAGGGAATCGATCAGGCGGTGGCGCACCTGTGCGAGCTGGGGCACCGACGCATCAGCTATCTGTCATGTTCCTGGGCTGCCGGTGGCGCTGAACGTGAAAAGGCCTTCCGGGCTGCCACTGAAGCCCATGATGTGGCTGTGGGTGCCACCGTGCTTGACGGGGACATGACCGAACAACGGGGGGCTTCGGCTGCCCATGAATTACTGGATGCGGCGGAGCGTCCGACGGCGATCATCGCATTCAATGATCGCGTTGCACTGGGGCTCATGGACGTGTTCATGCGCAATGGAGTGAATGTGCCGCGGGACATGTCGGTGATCGGCTTTGATGATTCCGAGATTGCCCAGCGTGATCCCATTCTCATGACATCGGTGCATCAGGACGCCCAAAGATTGGCCCAACTTGGTGTGGAGCGCGCCCAACAGCTGATCTTCCCAAGCTCGCCACCCAGTGAGCCACAAGGAACCTTGGTGCCCACCCATCTGGTGGTGCGTGGAACAACCGGGAAAGTGCTGGCGTCCTAAAAAATCGCAGCAACTGTATGGCCCAAACCGTCAAGCATCCTGCGTGCCGTAATACCGCGGAAATATGCCTCTGACTAGGGAAGATGCTCCAAAGAAGGCCAGTCGATATTCTCACTACGACTCGCCCCACCCCGCTGTGTTCGCGCTGTTGCCTGAAAACCTTGGTCAACAACATGGACTGTGACAGCCGATTGGGGCGTGACAGGTGCACCCACCCCCTGAAAGGGCACAGTCATGGAAGAACCCCTCGGCGCCATCACCGAAAATGTCCAGTTTGATTTCTCGATCTCGGATGATTTGATCACGGCATTCCGCACTGCCGCCTCGAATATCGAGTCGCAGGAACCTTCACGTGCGAGCTATGTTTCACACGCGATGGAGGACTTCGCGGGGCCCTTCAGCGAGCTCTTCAGGTCGAATGCGAACACTGCTAGCGCAGATGCTGTGGAATTGATCACTGCACTTCGGGACACAGCCAACTACGCCGAAGAGCTGGCGAGGTTGGCACGTGAGGAGAACAAGCGGCGTCAGACGGCGCGTGATTATTTTTCGCGTCATGATGATTGGTGGGAAAAGGGTTGGGATTGGCTGGTGGGTGTGGAGGACCCACCGGTGGGAGCTGCTTCTGAACCCCTCAAGCAGGCAGTTGAGGTTCCACCGCCGGGTCAGCGTCATACGCCACAGCCCGGAACGTCGTTGGGCGGTGCAGCGGTGTCCTCCGCGCGCCCTGCCCATCTGCTCTCGTTCGCAACCTCATCAGGGCAGCTGAATGCCGAATTGAGTGGGCGGGATCGCACTCTGCGCCAACACTTGGATGATTTTGCGCGGGCCTGCTCGTATGGCTCCCTGGACGCGGGTGGCGTGGTCGATTCGCTGGGCAGCTGGTTGCAGGCGAATGATCAGGATGTTGCGTGGGGAAATACCGTAGGCAACACTTTCGCAGCGTGTGGTGGGAGTACTGATGCAGTCGCATCGCTGTCGGGAAGCAGTCTGCTGGCGGCGCTGGCCGCACAAAATGTGACCGTAACCCGTGTTGATCTGGAGATAGGTCGTCCCTCTGCACTTGGCTCAGATCCGACATTGGGATACACGCTGGATCCAGTAAATACGAGCACAGGCAATTTCATTGAGCCTGAGATCGATCTCTCGTTTGAGAGTGCCAGCGCTGGCCTCACCTTTTCACGTATGTACAACTCCTTGGACACCCGAGAAGGTGTGTTTGGGCCGGGATGGTCATCGATTCTGGATTCCGGGTTGAGCATTGCGCCCGAGGGTGTTCGGTGGCGGAAGGCCGACGGTCGTGAGATCTTCTTCCCCAGACTGGGCGATGGCTGGGGACAGGCGGCACATGAGTGCTACTGGCTTTCTGAACAAACAGCCGAAAGCGCACTGCCTCATTGGGAATTGCCACATGGATATCCGCGCTTGATGGTGGTTCAGGACAATGGAGGATCTTGGTGGGCCTTTTCCGTGAGCGGGGAGTTGCTGGCGCAGGGTGATGGTCCCGGCTCGTCAATTTCAGTGGTCCGTGATTCCCGGGGCAGACCAGTGCTGTTGAAGCATGCGCGCGGGCGCTCGGTGCGTCTTGAGAGCGATGGCATGCACGTCACAGCGTTGGAGGCCTCCGATGGGCGCAGGGCTGAGTTCCTGTACAGCAATGATGGGCTTCTCGTGCAGGTGAATCGGCCCGATGGTGAGCGTCACTACGAGTGGGGTCCGCAGCGCTTGATCGAGACGGTCAAGGATGGCTTGGGACAGTTCGAAACACAGAACAGCTATGACGATCATGGCCGGGTCGTGTGCCAGATGACTCCTTTTGGCCGGGAGGTGCACTTCTCGTATCTGCCCGGAGGAGTGGTGGCTGTCGCAGATAAGGATGGCACCAGATCCAACTCCTGGATTGCTGATGGGCGTGGTCGGCTCGTGGGCATTATCGACAGTGATGGTCACAGGCAGTCGATGGCATACGACCGTCAGGGCAATCTGGTCATGGCGACGGAGCGGGACGGCGCTGTCACTGTGCATCAATACGATTCCCGAGGCCGCCGTGTTCGGACTGTCAATCCTGACGGCACTGAACTCAGCTATGGCTGGGACCAACTTGATCGCCTCACCACAACGGTTGATGCTTCCGGGGCTGTGACCACACTCGAGTACAGTCACGACAGCGAGCGCCAACCATCCAAGGTGCACGACGGACTTGGTGGTGTGACCACCTTGGACTGGCAGAATGGCCTTCTCGCACAGGCTGAAAATCCCGTGGGACTGAGGGTTGAGCTCGCTTACGACGAATTCGGCGATCTCGTGTGTGCCACTGATTCTGCAGGTGCAGCCTCACACATTGTGCGCGACATCGTTGGACGACCAGTTGAAACAACATCTGCAACAGGTGCCAAAACAACATTCGGTTATGACAACGCAGGCCGCACGGTCATGCGTAAGACACCGGACGGTTCTACATGGCACCTCAGCTATGACGCCGCAGGTCATCTGAGTCGCCTCACCAATCCTTTGGGTGATTCTGCAACTTTCGGCTACGGCGTGGGTGGTCAGATGGTCAGCGTCGTTGACCCGTTGGGCCGTGAAACGGTCCGTGAGTTTGACGTTCTGGGCAATGTCTCAGGCGTGCAACTTCCAGATGGTGCTTCATGGAGTTTCAACCACGATGCGCTGTCGCGGTTGAGAGAGATCACTGATCCGGCGGGTGGCAGGTGGCTGCGTGATTATGGAGTCGATGGTCATCTGAACGCCATGGTTGATCCCACCGGAGCGCGGCAAACTGGTTCTACTGATCGCTCCACCGGTGTGACAACCGTGCAGGATGCCTTCGGCCTCACGAGTACGCGTCATGACCCTGTGGCGCGCACCACCACTCACACTGGACCGGACGACAGCGCGAAGGTGGTCACATGTGATGCCGCCGGAAATGTGGTTGAGGCTCTGGACGCAGAGGGCGCGCTCACAACCATCGGCAGAGATGTCGCAGGACGTGTGGTCGCGGTATCTGAGCCGGGTGGCAATACGACTCACTTTGAATATGACGGTGGTGGTCGTCCTTGGCGAAGCACAGACCCTGAAGGTGCAGTAGTTGAACTTGTCTATGACCTTGATTCACGCGTAATTGAACGCTGCCGCTATTCGCTTGATGATCCTTCCAACTCTGAAACGGAACGTCTGCGCTATGACGTGATGGGGCGTCTTGTGTGGCATGAGCGCCCAGGCGAGGGCGTTACCCAGTATGCCTATGACGCACTTGGTCAGGTAACGCTGTGCCGTGATCCGTGGAACGGCACTCGAAGATTCCGTTATGACGCAGCGGGGCAGCTTGTTGAGGCGACAAATGGGCTCGGTGGGCGCACCAGCTACAGCTATGACAAGCGGGGAAGACTAAACCTGATCACCGACCCGCTGGGTGGAACAACCGTTCTGGAACACAACGAGTTGGACCAGGTGGTTAAAGCCACAGATCCGCTGGGTCGCACCACTACTGCGTTCTACGACAAAGCGGGCCGGCAGCTTTCGCAGACAGACCCGATGGGTCATGTGACAGAGTGGAAATATGACCGTGATGGTCGGAATACAGAAATATTCCATGACAACAAAATTGTGTCATCCGTGGAATATTCGGTCGCTGATCGTACTTCGGTAATCACGGATCACACCCATCCCAGTGGCGAGCCCCTTGTCCATCGTTTGGAATACAATCGCCGGGGTCAGCTTATTGCCCGCAGCCGTGGGAATGAGTGTTTACGCTGGGAATACGACAGCCATGGTTCTCGCACGGCGTTTATTGATATTCATGGGCGGAGAACAAACTACAGCTATGACCGATCGGGTCGACTTGTCGGTGTGAAAGGTCCAGAGTCAGGTGAGTGGCGGCTTGAGTACGATGGGCTGGGTCACTTGGCTTCGGCTGGTGGTAATCACATAAAACACCAGTATGCATATGTTGATGGCAACCTGACGAAGCATGTTACTTATTCAGATGACAGGAAACGTACTGCAACCCTTGAATGGGATTCTGATGAGCATATTTCAGCGGTTGATATTGATGGTGCAAAGATACATTATTCATACGATGCTGCGAACCAGTTGGTTGGATTGACGACCAATGAGGGGCAAGCTGTCTGGGAATTTGATATTTCAGGGCGAATGACTCGTGAAACGCGTGTTGATGGCACGAAATATCAGCATGAATATGATGCTGCGGGGCAACTTCTCCAACGGCGTCAAGCAGATTCAACTGATGAGGGTGTCACAAGTTACCGGTATGACGGCTTGGGCCGGCGCGTGGAACAAGTCCATGGGAATGGCGACAGAACTTGTTACGGCTGGGGGCCCCTCGGATACCTCGCTGAACTGACCCGCAAAAATGGGAACGCCGATTCCATCGTGGTCAACTTTTGGGTCGATGCCCTTGGCGAGTTGGGTTCAGTGGGCAATCAAGATGTGTGGTGTGACACCGCGTCGCCCCTGCATCCCTTGATCAACTTTGGCGAGGAGCAGTCAAGGTCTATCGAGGGCACCCATGGTGATGCGGTGCACCACACCACTGCTCTGCACGCAGATGATCCGTGGGCGATTGCCGGCTTGGTGCCCGGGATGGGATCGGCTCCTGGTGCTGGATTGACCTCGCAGGGCTCTTTGGCCATAGGAGGCTTGGAGTGGCTTGGCGCTCGCGTATACGACTCAGCAAGCCGGAGCTTCCTGTCCACAGATCCACTTATGGGCACTCCCGGTGCCGCATGGGGGTCCAACCCCTACTCATTTGCTGGAAACAACCCCCTGGCATTCAGTGATCCCACTGGGTTGCGGCCAGCCACCGATGCTGACCTCGAAGCATATGTACAGCGGCATGGGTCCCACTGGGAATATCTGGTGGCAGCGGGCCTGGTTCTCGTAGCAGTTGCCGCGATGTTTGTGCCCGGGCTGAACGTGATAGTGGTCGGCGCCATTGTTGGAGCCACCACAAGTGTCGCATTCTCAATTGTGACTCAGAAGGTCTCCACCGGAGATGTTGACTGGGGCAAAGTCGGTGTGGATGCGTTGGTTGGTGCCGTGGTTGGTGCTGCCACCGGTGGAGCAGGACTGTTGGGGAAGGCTGTAACCAAGGGTGGCGGACTCCTATTCGCAGGTGGCTTCAATGGAGTTATTGGGATGGGCAGCAACGCATTCAGCTACCTCTCGAATCATGGCTGGAAAATAGAAGATGGCCGGGAATTCTCTGCCACTATCGTGAGTGGTGGATTTGTTGGGTTCTTTAGCGCATTGGGTGGTCCAGCTGGTGGCTCGGTTGCTAAGAACTTTGGCTACAAAGCATCTGGTTTATTTGGGAAATGGGCGGGTGTGGGAATTTCCAGTGTGACTTCGGCTGCTGGGTCATTCCTTGATGATGCATTGGCGGGCCGTGAGTTCAACCCGGTTGATGCAGCGTGGGATGCGGCCTTCGGAGGCCTCTCCACAGCGATACCGGTAGAAAAGATCCCAGGCTTGGGTGATCTCACCACTCCACATGGAACGAACACGTTGCCTTCGGCCAATTTATTTCTTCCAAATTCTTGGAAAGGTCTGTTCAACTTCCAGGGCAAAAACACTGTTGCATTGTGGAGTGGTGCTGCTACCGGCGAACTGCTATCGCGTGGAGTGGATGCGTTCCGTGACTGGATTGGAATCTGAGTAATTATAATGAAGGTGTTGAGGTAAACAGTATGCAAAAAGAGATTCCAGTGTGTATCGGACGCACAGTAACAATAGGTGCGTGTATTTTATTTCCCGTTTTCGTGTTTCTGATGGTCCTCTTAGAGACCGATACTCCGGGGTGGCTTGCAGTTTTGATGACAATGGCATCCATGCTCCTGAGTTTCGTGGTTTGGGGATTTGAGATGCCGAAGCCACTCAATGGGGTTGGATTTCTCCTCCTCTTGATTGGCGCCTTGGTGTTCTCATTTAAATTAAATCAGGATACCTTTGGTTTTAGCGGAACAAATTGGATCGCAGGAATACTTCCCGGCTCATATCTGGGGGTTTACTTCCGTGGGCGACAGCATCATGAAACCACCGAGGCAGGCAAGGCCAAAACTCGGCGTGCGGTTGCTCGCAAGTTTGGCGATGAGCCGTTCAGTTTCAGGGGCGAGGGCTTCGCCAAAGCTCGCTCAGCAACGCCAGTGACAGTGACCTCGGACATCGACAAGCTGAAGCAGAGCGCTGATAGCCTCACGATCGTTCGGGGCACCGCTCAGCTCGATGTGCTGCTGGACAACAATGACGACTTCATGGTGTTCCTCACACCCGACCGCAGGCATCAGAACAATTCAGCGCTGCTCAGGGCAGTGCAGGTGACCACGGGCCACGAAGGCGCACAATCGCGTCTCGAAGCAAAGGACATCGCCACCCGCTTCATCGAGGGGCCACCATTGCTCGTGGATCAGACCTGGATCACCGGTGACTCGGCAAACAGCGTCCGCTTCGACAGCCTGTATTTCAGCGAGTAACAGGCGATACTGCCTTGTGGACGGTGATGTGAGCTTGTGGACGGTGATGTGAGGCCCGTCCACAGAAGCGGCGTCGGGGAGTAATCGACGGCAGGGTGAACCGGACAACAGCGTCGTCGTCAGGAGCCCCAATGCCGTGTCAGCCCCCCGCTCACAAACACTCGGTCCGCAAGCCCCCAACCCATAAGCCCCCATCCCACAAGCCACACAGTGCCTCAGGAGTGGCGACCTTCGCCCTTGTAGGTGCTCTTCTGGTGACGGGCTGTGGTGCCACGCAGAAGCCGGAATCGGGGCTGTCGTCGTCAGGCGCCAGCCGCTCTGCGTCCAGCGCACCATCACCCCGCCCCATGCCGGGCTCCAGCGTGCAGGCTGACGCTGCGTTGGCAGCCCAGGTGCCAGCGCTCTATCGGGACAAGGACGCCATCGTTGTGGCCACTGTGCCGGTATTGCCTCCCATGACGTCGAAGGATGCTGCTGGCCATGTGGTGGGCGCTGATGCCGATCTCATCACGGCAGTGCTTGCCAAGCTCGACCTTGCCACGGTGATCCAACCCACCGACAGCTTCAGCTCCATGAACCTGGGCGAGATCGGCAAATATGACATGGGCATGAGCGCCACCTTCGTGGTGCCCGAGGACATGAAGTGGACCACCTGGGTGCAATATCTGTCCAGCGGTTTCCGCTGGAGCGTGCGTGCAGGCAACCCCACAGGCATGCCTGACGGAGATCCCTGTGGACGATCAGTCGCCGTGCCTGTGGACACGCTGGCAGCCGAACATGTTGCCTCCCGCTCGGAGCAATGCGTTGCCCATGGCCTGCCCGCAGTGAACATCTCCGAGGCCCTGACCCCCTCGCAGGCAACCGCTGCCCTCAGGAACGGCGATGTTGAGGCCATGCTCATCGACTCCCCAGCTGCCGACCATGCGGCCAAGGAAAGTGGTGGGCAGATC
>CAXYYR010000043.1:0-16293 GCA_964293265.1 uncultured Propionibacterium sp. | reverse complement strand
GCGAGTCGCCAGCGACGCGATGTGAGCAGCTGAACCAGGGCAGCATTGTCACCATCATCATCAAGGAGCCGCAGGGTGCAGATCAGTTCACTGATGGGTGCCAGCTCCAGGAGCCCGGACAGGCCCGGGATGTCCACCGGCACATCGCGGGCGGCAAGTCTGCGGAACAGCGGTTCAATATGCGAATTTCGACGCACCAGCACTGCTGTGGAGATATCGCCACTTGGTGGCAGGTCCTGTGCAATCGAATCAGCAATCCACTCGAATTCATCATCGATGGACGTGAAGTGACGGGTGTTCACGCATGCATGTTCTGCGTCGTCAGCAGCCCGCAGGCTCGTATCCACTCCCCGGAGCCTGGGCATTGCCGGATCATCATGCAGGCGTTCGACAATGCGGTTGGCGCCGGCCAGGATTTCGGGACCGCTGCGTCGATTGGTGCGCAAGGTGAGCACCCCGGCAGGGCTGCCATCCGCTTGGGGAAATGCCGCAGGGAATTGCGCAATATTGCTGGCTGCTGCCCCTCGCCAGCCGTAGATGCTCTGATAGGGATCGCCCACAGCGGTAACGGGATGTCCGCGCCCCTCACCGGCTGTCTGGCCGCTGAAAAGGGCGCGAAGGAAACGTGCCTGCGCGCTGGATGTGTCTTGGTACTCATCGAGCAGGACGACGCCGTAGCGCTCGCGCAGTTCCGCTGAAACCTGCGGTGCTTGTTCGGCGATCTGGGCAGCCTGGGCCATCCGATCGCCAAACTCCACCCACCCAAAATGCTCCTTCGCAGCACGATAGGCCTGCACCAGGTGGAGCAGTTCGAGACGTTGGTCAGCCACCAGTTCGGCATTCAGGATCGCCCGGTAGGCCCCGGATCGTCCGCCGGGTGCCTGATCAAGTTGTGCCCGATAACCAATCGTGAAGCGCTCGATCTGTTCAGCGGGCACCAGATGCTGGGTCATCGCTGAATCCAGCGCCAGGGTCTGGGTGACCAATGTGCGCTGCGACCAACTCGTGAGTGTTGTCAGCGGTGCAGCAGAGTTCTCCACCACCTCGCTCGCAAGCCGATAACGCGAAGCATCACTGAGCAGATTCTGAGCCGGATCAATTCCGATTCGTGGTGCATGTTCAGCCACCAGATTTCCGGCAAATGCGTCATAGGTCATGACGGTCTGTGCCATCGTTTCATCAAGTTCGGTCTGTGAAGCCAAACCTGTCGCGCTGAGCGCCTTGCTCACCCGGTGGGACAGCTCCCCGGCTGCCTTCCGGGTGAAGGTGAGACCAAGCACCTGATCAGCCCGGACAGCTCCGCTGCCAACCAGCCACACAACCCGCGCCGCCATGACCGTGGTTTTGCCTGATCCCGCCCCGGCGATGATCACGCCGGGCTCCAGTGGCGCTGCAATGGCCGACAGTTGTTCATCGGAGAAGGGAATGTCCAATGCCCGGCGCAGGTCGTTCGGGGTGCGTAGTTGGTCAGCACTCATTGGGTGGCCACCTCTCGGTTCCAGACCGGGCAGTTCTGCCGGAATGCGCAGTAGGTGCATGGCGGCCCCTGGATGGCGACGAAGTCGTTGCTGCGCAAGTAATTCACCGCGTCACGCAGGGCATCAGCAACCATGCTCGGCCCGTGCCGGTCGAGACGCGCAAGCCAGCTTCCGGTGATCGCATCGTCGGGTGGATAGGGGTGGTCATGAAGACTGGGCTGTTCAACCGATTTCGGTGACAACGGGGCGCGGAGGCCCTGCGGAATCCGCACATGGACGAGTTCGGCACCCCCGATCAGGGGACTGTCACCCGTCAGGTCACGGCAGGCACCGTCGGCCACCGCCAGTTGGTAGGCGGCCAACTGAAGATTTGTTGAAGCCTGCGCCATGGTGGGGGCATATTTCCCGGTCTTGAAGTCGATCACCCATATCCGTCCCGAACCGGGATCGCGTTCCAGCCGGTCAATCGAACCGACCAATTCCACCGCTTGGTCATCGACAACCAGCCTGTGGCGCACCGGAACCTCCACGCCCAACACTTCACGATGGGCCCGCCCACTGGTCCACGACATCAGACGAGTCACCATCAGATGGGCATCAGCAAGCTCAATATCGGAGCGCCATCCTCCGGAAACATCCAGCCCCGGCCATGCTTCATCGAGCAGCTCGTGCATGCGCTGCTCCTCCAGGCCCTCGGTAACAGACTGTTCTGCCAACAGAT
Source organism: uncultured Propionibacterium sp. (assembly GCA_964293265.1). Classification (GTDB taxonomy): domain Bacteria; phylum Actinomycetota; class Actinomycetes; order Propionibacteriales; family Propionibacteriaceae; genus Propionibacterium. The sequence goes on along the minus strand of CAXYYR010000043.1, from coordinate 14,094 downwards.
GGATGAATGAACCGAGGCCAGCTGCAAGCCCGCCACCGGTTCTGCCTCCCGCCTGCGTCTCCAGGAACCATTTGCGCGGACATTCCATGAGGGCTTGCAGTCCTGTCACCGACAGACGGATCAGCTCTGCATCACCGAGCCCGGCAGCAGCCCCGGAGTTCCCCCCGACACCCCACCAGTTCAGGGGGTCGGCTGAACGCACCAGCCGACGTCCACGCTCGTCGGTGAGCAGGGCAAGCTCACCGAGTTGTTGGGCAGCCGAGGCGCGCAGGGCTGGTGAGTTCTCGGGGTTGAGCGTGGCTCCTCGCAATTCAGCGACCAGGCCGTCAAGGGTTGCAGGATGGACAGGACCACGGTGCATGGCGCGCTCGGTGGCGCCCAGCTCGGCAGCAAACCGGGATGGCTCTGCTCTGTCGTCACCGGTGCCCAGAGTGGCTGTGATGACGAGTTCGCCATCAGCTCGGCTGGCGGCCAATGCGAATGCCCTGCGCTCCTGCCGGATCCACGCGCCGGGCTCAGGGCCCATTCCGGGCGCGTCGGGATCAAGCTGCTCCACAGCCAGTAGTCCCGGTCCACGGCCCATACCCGGCCATTCGCCCTCCACCGCACCCATGATCACCACGCGTGTCCAACGGTGACCCTTCGCACGGTGAGCAGTGAGCACCTGGACCCCGGCGCCACGAGGATCGGATTCACGTGCCTGGTCGCCGGGAATCTGCTGGGCAACCACCTCATTGACCAGTGCGGCAACCCCCTTGGCGCCACGCAGATCGATATGCCGCGCAGCAACATCGAAGAGCGCATTGATGGCATCAAGATCACGATCTGCCGAGCCTGTCGTGCGATCGGACATCGCCTCACGCCGCAGACGCTGCGGCCAGTCCGTACCGTCCCACAACTCCCACAACACATCCGCAGCTCCCCCACCGGACTTGATGGTCCGAGCGGCTTTGCCCAAGAGCGTGGCGAGCTGACGCGCCGACGCAGCCTCAGGATCGGATGGCCAGTTGTCAGGCATCGGGGAGGGCTGATCTGTGGCTGTCTGATCGACACATTGCCTGGCAGTTTCGATCACCAGTTCATGCACCACCACAGCACGATCCCGATGATCATCCGATGCCCGGGGTGGCAGGGCCCGCGTCAATCGGCGCATGCCCGAAGGGTCAAGCCCCGTCAATGGCGAGACGAGCAATTCATCGAGAACCTGCAGATCAGGCTCATCACCACGGGCAAGAGCCAGTGCCAGCTGCATTGCCGACAGGAGGGTGTGGACGCAGGCCTGCTCGCCCAGCGCAATCTCGTCGCCCGCCACGTCAATGGGGATTCCCCGGTTGGCCAGACCTCGGGCAATCGTGCCCAGTTCGCCCTTTCCGGCGCGACAGATCACCGCCTGGTCGGCCCAATGAACCCCACGCAGCCGGGCCCGTCGCAGGTCGTCAGCCACACCGTCGATCTCTGCTATTCGGGAGTCATAGGTGAGCAAGCCGATGTCACCTGCCTCAGCTCGGTGCGATGACTCCCCCCGGGAGTCCTGCGTTCCGCTCTGCAAGCGACGCGCCGGCGAAACTGCCACCGCCATCGGCACATGTGTGAGGAGCCTGCCAACAGCAGTCCGCAGCACAGGCGTGCCGCGCTTGAGATTCATGAGATCCACCCGCACCGGCTCGGGCAGGCCGGGGGTGGCAAATCGATCAGGAAAATCAGGCACAGCCCTGCGGTCCGCGCCGCGGAATCCAAAAACCGAGGTGTAGGGATCAGCCACCACGGTTGTTGGAACCCCCAGGGCACGAACCTGTGCCAGCAGCCCGATCTGGGAGCGATCCAGCTCGGCAAATTCATCGCAATAGACTCCATCGAGCTGTTTCCCCAACCCGGTGGCCACACTCGGGTCGAGCAACATCAGTCGGCAACGGTGCACCAATTCGGCATAATCCATCGCATTCTGGGCATCGAGCACATCAAGATATTTCTCGAAAAAAGCGCCCATTCCCGCCCATTCCGGACGTCCGAGTCGTTCACCGAGTTCAATCAGATCGTCCGGATCCAGACCATTCTGACGAGCCCTGGCAAGTCCGGTACGCAGCTCTTGGGAGAAAGCCATGGTGGCCAGCGCGGGACGCACTGAGGCCGGCCAGATGCTCGGGCCCAGTTCTTCCACCAATTCGCGCACCTGCACCTGTTGCTCGGGACCGGTCAGCACGCGAGGCAGGTTTCCATCGGGATCGACTGCACCGAAGCGCCCCAGCAGCGCCAGACACCATCCCGGCACGGTGGTGATCACCGGGGCCAGCTGACTGACGCCCAATTCTTCAATGATTCTCGAGCGCAATTCCTGGGCAGCTGGGCGTGACCAGGTGAGCACCACAAGACGGTCCAGGCTGCTGCCGTTCCGCACCCGCCGAACTATCGCCGCGATGAGTGCACTGGTTTTCCCGCTACCCGGGCCACCCAGACCGAGCACGGCGCAATGGGGCTGCGCGGATTGTTCCAGCAGCTCATTCTGTGCAGCGTCAGGGTGGAAAGCCATGGTGCAATGCAACCACGCGGCACTGACAATCGGCATGCCCGTGATGGCTGGCGCTTTCCATCTGGGTTCCACTGTGAGAAGCTGGAGGCACTGTTCTTACCGGGCACGCATTCAGTATCAGGAGTCTGGGTCGCGTCATGGCACAGCTTCACCTTATTTGTGGTGCCGCTGAAACGGGCAGCGGGCCGTGAGGTGCGGCCCGGCAAGTAAGTATGTAGGGAGTACACATGGCCACCGGAACCGTTAAGTGGTTCAACGCGGAAAAGGGCTACGGCTTCATCGCCGTCGACGGATCCAGCGATGACGTCTTCGTTCACTATTCGGCGATTGATTCCACGGGTTTCCGTTCCTTGGATGAGGGACAGAAGGTCGAGTTCGACATCGCTCAGGGCCCCAAGGGCCAGCAGGCCGAGCACGTAAAGCTCGCCAACTGAGCACCCAAGCCGCTTAGAAAAAGGGGGTCTCGCCGAAAGGTGAGGCCCCTTGCTTGTGCCTCCTGTTCTTCCCCGCAGACCACACCTTCAGCTGCTCGGCTGCTAGGCGCCCATCGGCACAACAATCAGGGCCTAGGGCCAGGAGCGACAAGGATCCCGCCATGACCAATGAAACACCTGAACAAGATCGCAATGATCTTCGACGCGGTCCCACCACATGGGCCGGCGGCGCCACCCATGTGGGCACCAAGGCACCACCCAACCAGGATGCTCTGGTGGTTACGGCAACACCCGGTGCCAGTAATCGCAGCGCCATTGTTGCCGTTTCCGACGGGGTTTCCACCTCGCCCCATTCCGATGTTGCCAGCCAGATCGCCGTTGACGTGGCAACCGATTCCCTCATTGCAGCCCTGACGAGTCCTCACCACGAGGATGATCCCACCGCATTGGCGGATTACCTCAGCAAAGCTGTTGTGCAGGCAAATGACGCCATAACTGCCCGCGCCGGCGATGAGCTCAACGGCTATGCCTGCACTCTGGTGCTTGCCCTGGTTCACCGCGGACTGGTGGTGGTGGCCAATCTTGGTGACTCCCGCGCCTATTGGTTCGGCGATGACGCCACCAATCTGTTGCTCACGACCGACGATTCCATGGCGCAGCTCAGCATTGAGCTGGGGGCCACCCGCGAGGCCGCTGAAGCAGGGCGTCAGGCGCATGCCATCACGAAATGGCTTGGCCCCAATGCTCCCAGCCTTGAACCCCAACTCGGTGGTTTCAGGGTTGCCGGCTCGGGATGGCTGTTGGTCTGCAGCGATGGCCAGTGGAACTATGCCTCAACTGCCAGCGAATTGCGCGCTGTCTGGGATGGACTGCCGGCACCTGCTGATGCGACCGCGGAGACCCTGTCTGCCCAGCTGGTGGCATGGGCAAATGATCGCGGCGGCCACGACAACATCACTGTTGGCCTGGTCCGTGTGGAAGGACCCACGCCAGATCTGCCCAGCGGCGACCAAGGCGAATCTGCCCTCAGCTGACTCCGGCTCACCAGCCATCGTGGATTCGGCTCTGGACAGCACCTTTGCCCGTTGTGCAAACGGGAACCACTGGAGCCAGCGGGTACGTTTGTGTGGTGGATATCAAGATCGGTATTGAAAACGTGAACCGCGAGCTCGGTATGGAAACCGACCAAACCCGTGAAGAGGTCACCGCGGCCCTGAAAACAGCATTGAGCGATGAGGGCGGTGTCTTCGTCCTCACTGACCCGAAGGGTCACCAACTGGTGGTTCCGGGCACCAAGATCGCCTACGTGGAGTTCGGCGAGGAACACGCTCGACAGGTCGGCTTCGGCGCCCTCTGAGACACGCAGGCTCTGCAGTCCGGAGGCTCTGCAGGCAGGACGCTGTCCTGCCGCGACCCCAGCTTTCCGGGAGATCGGCTTCAGGAGCCCAGACCCAGCCGCGCCATGCGTGCTGAGTGACCTTCCATCAGCTCCTCGAGCAGTCGGCTGACAGCGCCCAGGGATGTCAGATCATCACTGTGATCAGGCTGCTCAGCGCCCTCACCGGCTGCCATTGCTGCCGAGACCAAGGATGTGAGTTCAACTTCCTTGGACGCAATCCGCTGGCACTGTCCGAGTGCCTCAGCCGCCAATCTGCGTCCGAAGAGGGCAAGGCCACCGGCCAGGTCCGGATCGTCGGCGAGCGCTGCACCCAGCGTGCGATGTGCAAAATCAGCGATCCGCCAGGCAACCGGCCCCGGGGCGATGAGTTCTGCGAGCGGCTTTGCCAGACCTTGTGAGATGCGCTCGGAAAAGTCACTGCGCAGACCATTCACCAGCAGGGCCCTCAACTGGGCTGTCGGCCAATCATGGGCTGGCGTGGCGCCAGCAAAACCGTCAAGGGCTTCACGGAATGGTTCCATGGTGGCGTCAACCTGCCAGCCATGCGCACGAACCTGCTCGGAAATTCGATTGAACCGAGCAAATTGGGTGCTCACCAGTTCCGCCACAACAATTCGGTCACTCAGTTGCGGGGCAAGCAGCGTCAATGACGAGGTGGTCTCGAAATTGACCAATTCGTATTGGCCGAGTAAGCCCAGCAGGGCCCGTCCCCCGACTGGCAGCTGAAGTGGGACCGTTGCCACGGAGTCGTCGGTGCCCGGTGCTGGACTCGGGGCAAAAGAATCATTTCTCGGTGCACTCACACACCAAGGCTACCGATCCCCGCGTCGCGCCGATCGGTTGAATCGCACCAAACAGCTAGACTTGCACCGATGCATCACCTTGCATCATGACTGTGTGGCACCATCAGCACGCCAGATTTGCCGCTTTTGCGCGAATTGTTGACAGGCCTGTCAGCCCGCACCCGCGAGAACGCATCCAACAATGCGACGCTGGGCAGCGTGCCGGCACGATGGTCATACAGCGAAGCCAAACAGCTTGTCCCGGCGTGCAACGCGGGACCCAACAGCTTGTCCCGGTGCAATCGGCCGGGGCGGAGAACTGGATTCATGACGCTATCCACCAATGAGCCACAGACCGACGCAGAGGAAAAAGCAACTTTTGCTGACCTCGGTGTGGCTTCCACAATCGTCGATGCTCTCGAGGCCGAGGGCATCACCCACCCCTTCCCCATTCAGGAAATGGCAATCCCCATTGCCATCACCGGCTCCGACATGATCGGGCAGGCTCGCACCGGAACCGGCAAGACACTTGCCTTCGGCATTCCGATTCTGCAAAACGTGATTCTCTCGGGCGACGAGGGTTTCGATGAGCTCGAGGCCAAGGGCAAGCCCCAGGCCCTGGTGATGACCCCGACACGTGAACTGGCCAAGCAGGTTGGCGATGATCTGGCAGTTGCCGGACGCAATCGTCATGCCCGCGTGCTCACCATCTATGGCGGCGTGGGCTATGACGACCAGCTCAATGCCCTTGCCGAGGGCGTTGACATCGTGGTCGGCACTCCCGGGCGATTGCTTGACCTCATGCATCGGCACAGCCTCGATCTGAGCCATGTGCGCATATCCGTGCTCGACGAGGCCGATGAAATGCTCGATCTGGGCTTCCTTCCCGATGTGGAAGCCCTGTTTGATCGCACACCTGCCTCACGCCAGACAATGATGTTCTCCGCCACAATGCCGGCAGTCATCATGTCCTTGGCACGTTCGCGCCTGAACCAGCCGGTCAACATTCGCGCCGAGGGCCGCGACGCCCAGGCGACGGTGCCCCAGACCACCCAGTTCATCTACCAGGCCCATTCCTTGGACAAGCCCGAGATGATCGGCAAGATGCTCCAGTCCGAGGGCATGCACAAGATGATGGTCTTCACCCGCACCAAGCGGGCAGCCCAACGTCTTGCCGACGATCTTCGGGACCGTGGTTTCGATGCAGCCAGCCTCCACGGTGATCTCAACCAGTCGCAGCGCGAGAAAACCATGAAGCGTTTCCGCAGCGACAAGATCCAGGTGCTGGTGGCCACTGATGTCGCAGCCCGTGGAATCGATGTGGATGATGTCACCCACGTGGTCAACTTCGAGGTGCCGGATGATCCGGAGCAGTATGTCCATCGCATTGGCCGCACCGGACGCGCCGGCCACGAGGGTGTGGCCGTCACCTTGGTCGATTGGCAGGATGTCACTCGCTGGAAGGTGATCAACCAGGCGCTGGATCTGCCCTTGGCTGTTATGGAGGCCACATCCTCCACCTCGCCCCAGTTCCTGGAAGACCTTCAGATCGAAGCAGGCACCAAGGGTCGGCTCTCCGAGGCGAAGCCACGCGACGAGGGTGAGCACTCAGGTGATGAGCGGCGTGACCGCGGCCGGGGTGACCGGCGATCCGGTGGCCATGGACGAGGCTCTGGCCGCCATGAAGGCCACCGCAAGGATTCCGACCACAAGTCACGCGATCAGAAGGATTCCGACGCTTCCAAGCGTGATCGTCCCCGTCACAAGCGACGTCGCACGCGCAACGGCAAGCCGGTGGAGACCAAGCAGGAGAAGAAGGACTGAACGAGTTGCCGGGCAATTCCTGACGGCAGCAGACAAAAGTAGTGGGGTGATGGCCTCCAGGCCATCACCCCACTACTTTTTGCATCGCTCAGTAATCCATGTTCATTGCCACCAGGACTTCGTGCAATGTGGCATCGGCAATCTCGTTCGCGCGGGCATTGCCCTGATGCAAAACATCGCGCAGATATCCCTGGTCTGCCTCGAGCTCGAGGCGCCTGGCACGGATGGGGGCAAATATCTCATTGATCGCCTCGGTGCAGGCCTTCTTCAGTGCGCCTCCCCCACCGTCACCGATCTCGGTGGCAACCTGCTGCGGGTCGGCTGCGCGGGCGAGTGCGGTGAGCATCACCAGGTTGGAGACCTCGGGACGATTCACGGGATCGTAGGTGATGTGCCGATCGGCATCGGTCTTGGCCTTCTTGATGAGCTTGGCCGTCTCGTCTGCTGTCATCGCAATCTGGATGGTGTTGTGCCGCGATTTGCTCATCTTGGTGCCGTCCAGTCCCAGAATTGCGGGGGCTGATGAGAGCAATGCATCGGGGGCCTCGAAAACGGGGCGGGAGGCGTCTGCCCGTCCATAACGCTCATCGAACCGACGGACGATCTGACGGGTCACTTCGATGTGCGGCAACTGGTCCTTGCCCACCGGCACCAGATTGGCACGACAGAAGAGGATGTCCGCTGCCTGATGCACGGGGAAGGTGAGCATCAGGCCGCTCATCGGGCGACCATTGGAATGCTCCAGCTCATCCTTCACAGTGGGATTGCGGTTGAGCTCCGGAACGGTCACCAGGCTGAGGAATGGCAGCAGAAGCTGGTTGAGAGCCGGCACCGAGGAGTGGGTGAAGATCGTGGTGCGGGCCGGATCAATGCCACATGCCAGATAATCGGCCAGGCCCGACATCACATTGGCCTGCAGATCTCCCACGCCATCACGGTCGTAGATCACTTGGTAATCGGCAACCACGAGCATGGATTCCACGCCAAGATTCTGCAGCCGCACCCGATTGCTGATCGATCCGAAATAGTGGCCGATGTGAAGCCGGCCAGTGGGCCGATCACCGGTGAGAATGCGGAATTTTTCCGGATGGAGTTCGATCTGCGCCTCAATGGCATCGCTACGGGCCTGGCTCGCCTGCAATGTGGCGCGCTGCCCACCGTGTTCTCCACCACCCGAGGCTTGCGTATCGAGCTGGGAATTCTCGGGGTTTTCAGTGGTCGAACTCATGGACTTCAGTCTACAGACGGGCCGCCCGCGCCTCGACTCCGCCGATTGAGCCACCACGGGTGCGAATCCGGGTGACGAGCTCTCGAAGCGCACTGGGTCGCGTGAGGCAGGTGCCCAAGTCGTGGTCGATCTTTCCCGATCCGTGATAGTCGGAACCACCGGTGCGCATCAGACCAAGACGTCCCCCGAGTTCGAACAGCAACTGGCGAGCCGCCTGATCCTGATCGGGGTGATCAACTTCGATGCCGTCAAGCTCATGTTCGGCCACCAATCTGGCCAGCAGCTCAGCGGTCACCACACTGCGTGTTCCACGGATCCACGGGTGGGCAATGATGCAGGTGCCGTGGGCGTCGTGGACAAGATCAATGGCGCGGCCCAGTTCCAGGGTTTCCCGGGGCACATAGGCGGGTGCGGTGCTGTCGAGGTAGCTGGCAAAGGCCTCATCCCGATTGGCAACCACACCGTTGGCAACCAAGGCATCTGCCACATGGGGACGGCCTGCCGACGATGCCCCGATCATCTGCTGGTGCACATCATCGAGGGAGATCTTCACACCCAGCGCCTGAAGTCTCTCCACCATGCGGGGAATGCGTTGGAGTCTGGCAGACCTCATGCGAGCCAGTTCTCCGCGCAGCGGCTGGGCCCAGGGGTCAACACCGAAACCGAGCATGTGCACCTCGACGCCGCCATCCGACGCGGAGACATGTCCGACATGGGTGCTCATCTCAATACCGGGCAGCACGGCGACCCCGAAGCGACGTCCTGCTTCATCGGCCTCGGGAAGTCCATCGAAGGTGTCATGGTCGCACAGGGCCACCACTGACAGTTCGACCCGCTGCGCCTTGCGTACAAGCGCTGTCGGGGAATCAGTGCCATCGGAGACATTGGAATGCGTATGCAGGTCGATTCGCATGGCCCAATCTTGTCACGTTCACGCTTTCCGCAGGTGTCGCCACGAGTAGCCCCCTGCCCGGAAACGCCTGTTGGCCGGCGCCGCTGCCCCGACTGGGCACCGGAGCCGACACAATGGGTACATGGAATTCTCTGCTTCACATCATTACGACGCCGAGCCCGCCGCGGTGCTGGCCATGTTCAATGACCCCACGTTCTGGCAGACATTGGTCAACCGTGCCGGTGCCACAAGCAGCACGGTCACCCCCATTGCCGATGGCGTGCAGGTGCATGTGGAGGTGGATCCGCCGGACAAGGCACGCGCCTTCGTGGGCGCCAGCCTGGGGCTCGATCAAACTTTCGTCTGGCAGGCCGGCGCCGACAACTCCTGGACCGGAGATTTTGAGCAGAAGGCTGCGGGAAAGCTGCCTGCCCGCTCAGCAGGCACCGCCACAATGAAGCCGGGTGTCACCGGCGGCACGGATGTGGACTACCGGGGTGAATTCATTGTCTCGATTCCCGTCATGGGGCGCCGTCTGGAGGCAATGGCCGGTCCCTATGTCACTCGGGTGATCGATCTGCAACAGTCCGTGGGGCAGGAGTGGCTTTCGAGCCACTGAGCCAAGACGGGACCGACGAGCCGTTGGGCCCATCAGCAGGGCACAACTATTTGTGCTCGGCGACATAGTCGGAAAGCTCGCTGATGTCGTGCCACTGCAGTGGCGAGTCACTTGCCAGCTCCTGGACGCCACCATGCTCCCAGGCGGTGTCGATGTCGGCCCCCACAAGGGCCTTGGTGAGTTGTTCTTCCAAGGGGCTCGGAGCGGAATCGAAAAACGCGGTGATCTGCCGCAGTACGAGCCCGTGCACAGTGACCATGCCGTTGGCAGTGTCGCTCCCGGGAGCCAGCTGCTCGCTGTTGGGTGACGTCACCAGGACCACACGGCGAGTGCCTCTCGTCATGGCGACGACTGCTGCAATTTGGAGGGCCGCCAGTTGCGCTTCCTCGCTGTCGAGTTCAACTGAGAAGGTTTCACCGAGTTCCTGTGTCACTGTGACAGCCTCGTGATCATCGCCCAGGCGGCCCTCAGCAGCCAGCACGGACAGATCCTCGATGCTCACCGGAACGAATACCGGCATTGCATCGGTCTGGGCAGCTGTTCTACGAGTCATGATTCCTCCTGGCCGGTTCACCTGCGCTGGTGACCCCCGTCGTCAAAGTTTTCCACAGATTTCGGTGTGTGATTGGCAGTCAGTTTCCAGCAAGGCATGCTCTGGGACATGGATCACACGACTGCGAGAACCCCTCAGCCTCGTTCGCTTCATGGGTCCCATCAGGTCACATTCGAATGGGACAGCCCCGATGGCAGGGTTGTCTGCGTAATTCACACCCCTGAACCGGCCGCGCCACCCAGGATTCCCCAGGATTTCGCTCTGGAGACTCCCCCATCACACCCACATGTGCAAGATCCCGGGATCATTCCGGTGGCTTCCGCCTTCTCACGGATGCTGACCGAGGTGTTGACCGGCGCCAGAGCCATTGGCCAGCTGGCTGCGCTGACCAATGCATCGACCTTCGATCAACTCGGAAGTCTTCATCGCTCAGGACAGCTCACAGATCTGCGCTGTGAGCGGGTGCGCGTCGATGACCCCTCGGCAGGTGTGATCGAAGCAGCAGCCGTCTACAGCTGGGTGCCAACCACGTCGACTCGCCGGTCACCCACGACCCGCAGATATCTCACCCTTGCTTTTCGTCTGGCTCGCCCGGGCGATCGGTGGCGCTGCACTGCCCTGGAGATCATCACCGGGCCGAGCCAGCGACCCAGAACCGCGGTCTAGCGAATATTCGGATTGCGCCCGTGGCAATTCTTGAACTTCTTGCCCGAGCCACAGGGGCAGGGATCATTGCGGCCGATGCCGGCGAAGATGTCATCGGCATCCGACTTCTGATCGCCACGCAGATGCTCAGCTTCGCCACTTTCGGTCGGCGCCGAATAGCTCATGCGCCGTGGCTCATTGCGCTCGAGCCCCTTGAGCACGGGACGTTTCGCCGCAACACCCGGTGTGTCCGTGGGGGTCGGCTTTGCACCAGCTTTGGACGGCTTCTTGGTGCCGGTTTCCGCAGTGCCTGTCTGGGTGTTGGCCGATGACAGCATCTGATGCACATCAACCGGCTTGCCCGTCTGATCGGTCTGGACGCCCACCTGCGGGCGTTCGATCTCCAGATTGAACAAATAGCCCACCACTTCTTCCTGGAAGGCTGCACGCATGGCGTCGAACATGTCGGCACCCTCGCGCTTGTATTCCACCAAGGGATCACGCTGGGCCATGGCACGCAGCCCGATGCCCTCACGCAGATAGTCCATCTCGTAGAGGTGATCGCGCCATTTGCGATCGAGGACGGTCAGCCAGACCTGACGTTCCAGCTCGCGCATGGTGTCCTCACCGAGCTTGGTCTCCCGGGCGTCGTAAGCAGCCTGCGCGTCAGAGGTGAACTCATCCACCAATTCATCCGCGCTCTCGATGTCTTCGAATTCGCTCTCATCGAGAGTCACCGGGTACAGCTGGCCCATGTCATTCCACAGAGCATCAAGATCCCAGTCATCCGCGAAGCCCTGGGTGTGCATGCGCACCGCCGATTCGACCACACGATCCACTGTGGAGCGCAGCATGCCCTCCACGTCTGCACCCTCGAGCACCTTGCGGCGGTCGCCGTAGATGACGTGGCGCTGACGGTTCATCACGTCGTCATATTTCAACACGTTCTTGCGCATCTCGAAGTTGCGGGCCTCGAGCTGTTTCTGTGCGCTCTCGATGGAGCGGGACAACAGTTTCATCTCGATCGGCTGGTCATCGGGCAGCTGCATCGAGCTCATGACCCGCTCGACGGCCTCCGGCTTGAACAGTCGAAGCAGATCGTCCTCAAGCGAGAGGTAGAAACGGCTCTCGCCGGGGTCTCCCTGACGTCCCGAACGGCCACGCAGCTGGTTGTCGATGCGACGCGATTCATGCCGCTCCGAGCCCAACACATACAGTCCACCGGCCTCGACGACCTCGTCGTGCTCGTCGGCAACCTGGCTCTCGAGATCGTCCAGGGTGTCAGCCCATTGCGACTCATAAGCCTCGGGATTTTCAACCGGGTCGATTCCACGATCACGCAGCAATTGGTCGGCGAGGAACTCCGGGTTGCCGCCCAGCATGATGTCGGTGCCTCGGCCAGCCATGTTCGTGGCAACCGTCACCGCACCCTTGCGTCCGGCCTGGGCAACGATCGCTGCCTCACGCGCATGCTGCTTGGCGTTGAGCACCTGGTGAGGAACCCCGGCCTCACGCAGACGCCGTGACAGTTCCTCGCTCTTCACCACTGATGCCGTGCCGATGAGGACGGGCTGTCCATCCTTGTGGCGCTCCACCACGTCATCAACGATGGCGGTGAACTTGGCATCCTGGGAACGATAGATCAGATCCGACTGGTCCTTGCGCACCATGGGCTTGTTGGTCGGAATGACCAGCACACCCAGGCCGTAGACCTTCTGGAATTCGTCTTCCTCAGTCTTCGCGGTGCCGGTCATGCCCGACAATTTGTCGTACATGCGGAAATAGTTCTGCAGGGTGATCGTGGCGAGCGTCTGGTACTCGTCCTTGATCTGCACCCGCTCCTTGGCTTCCAGGGCCTGATGGAGACCCTCGTTGTACCTTCGCCCCTGCAGCACACGCCCGGTGTGCTCGTCGACGATGAGCACCTCGCCGTCGATCACCACATAGTCCTTGTCGCGCTTGAACAGCTCCTTTGCGCGAATGGCATTGTTCAGATAGCCAATGAGCGGGGTGTTGGCGCTCTCGTACAGGTTGTCGATGCCCAGGTCATTCTCAGTGGCATCAATTCCGTGGGCGAGCACCGAAACGGTGCGCTTCTTCTCGTCCACCTCATAATCGGTGTCACGCTTCAGACGCCCCGCCAGCTTGGCGAATTCCGGATACCACTGCTTGTTCTCAGTGGCAGGCCCGGAAATGATCAGCGGGGTGCGCGCCTCGTCAACAAGAATCGAATCGACCTCATCGACGATGCAGAAGTGATGATCACGCTGCACACAATCATCCAGGCTCAATGCCATGTTGTCGCGCAGATAATCGAAACCGAATTCATTGTTCGTGCCATAGGTGATGTCGCAGGCATAGGCCGCACGGCGCTGCGCCGGGGTCATCGTTGCCAGGATCACACCCGTTGTAAGGCCCAGGAAATGGTGCACACGACCCATTTGCTCTGCCTGGGACTGGGCCAGATAGTCATTGACCGTGATGACATGAACGCCCTTGCCATCCAGGGCATTGAGGTAGCTGGGGGCCAGGGCGACGATCGTCTTGCCCTCACCAGTCTTCATCTCTGCCACATTGCCCTCGTGCAGGGCAGCCCCGCCCATGATCTGCACATCGAAAGGACGCTTGCCCAAGACCCGCTTGGTGGCCTCTCGCACAGTGGCAAAGGTCTCGGGCAGCAACTCGTCAAGGGTGGCACCATCGGCAAGTCGCTCACGGAAAGCTGCCGTCTGTGCCCGCAGCTCGTCATCGCTCATGGCGACGTAGTCGTCCTCGATGCTGTTCACTTGATCGGCGATGCGTGCCAGACGCTTGAGGGTGCGGCCCTCGCCCGCATGGAGCAGGCGGTCGATAAAAGTCACGAGTTGATGTCCTTATGTCGATCAGATCGGCGGGGCACACAAGGCACCCTATTCGCGTCCATCCTAGGCGCTCGGCGCCAGCACCCGCCCATGTCATGTCCGACGACATGCCCCATCAGGCGTCATGACAATGGACAATGAACAACCGCCGTCCGAACATGCAGATCGCCCGCCCCCGGGACCGTGCCCGGGGGGGGGATGGAATGGGGGGGTTTTGGTTAGCCCAAAAGCCCCCAATCATTTCCCCCCCCAAAAAAAGGAAAAAAAAGCAAACCTAGGCAATTTTTTTCATAGGGCTAAACAATGGGACGCCCCAAAAAATAGCCCGCG
>CAXYYR010000042.1:0-16327 GCA_964293265.1 uncultured Propionibacterium sp. | reverse complement strand
TGTTGCTCCTGAGTTGTCAGTTCACGCGGTCCCCGGCTCAGGCGTCCTTCTGCCAGCCGATGTTCTGCGGGAAATCACCGATCTGGTTGCGCAGGGTGGCATAGGCGCCGGAACCCACATTGGCCAGGCCGGACTTCACGGCATAGATTTCGGGACCGCTGTAGAGCGGCACCAGGCCATAGCTGCCGAAGGCCTGGACCTCCAGCTCATTGGCCTTGGCCTCCTGGGCCTCGGCCGTTTCCAGTGAGGTGAGGCCGCCCTCGCCAGTGATCAACGCATCCAGCTCGGCATTGCCGGTGCCGGACTTGTTGAGCGAGGAATCAGAGCAATAGACCTGGCAGAAATAGGCCACGCCATTGGGATCGGTCTGGGAGAACCCGCTGATCAGGAAATCCCAGTCCTTGTTGTTCACCGTGGTGGAGAAATCCTTTGACGACTTCTGGATGATCTGCACATCGATGCCGATGGCCTTCATCTGGGTCTGCAGAGCCTGGTACTGGGCCTTGCGAGTTGTGCTCGTGCTGAACAAGGGCAGGCGCAGGCTCAGAGCAGTGCCGTCCTTGGCGTAGATGCCATCGGAGCCCTTGACCCATCCCGCGGCCTCCAAGCCCTGGGTGGCTGCTGATGTGTCCGAGTTGGGCACCACTTGGGCGAAGTTGTTCTGATAGCCCTCCTGGAACGGGAACAGGCTGAGAGAGCCTGACAACTCCTCTGTGTAGTCAAGACCCTGGAAGGTCACCTGGTTCAGCTGCTCGCGGTTGATGCCGGTGGCAATGGCCTTGCGAACTTCTTGATCAGCCAGGGCCGGGGACGCTGAGTTCATGGTGAGCAGATAGTTGGACGTGGTGGTGCCGCGTCGCACGTCGGCGCCCTGAACGCTCTTCACCTGCTCCAAAAGCTCCGAGGTGGCAACCTCAGCCGTGTCGGCCTCACCATTCTTGAAGGCATTCACCTGGGCCTGCACATCGTCACGCACGGTGAAAGTGATCTTGTCGAGCTTGCCCTGCTCACCCCACCAATTGGCATTGCGCTCAAAGGTGACCACGCCGGCGGCGGAGTCAAAGCCGGTGAGTGCATAGGGGCCAGCGCCCCACTCCGGGTGGGCACTGTCCATCGTGCCGCCGGTGTAGGCATTGTTGAACAGATCAGCGCTGTTCACTGCCGGATGCAGCAGGGTGTTGAACAGGCTCGAATACCACGGATAGGGCTTGTCGAAGGTGACCACGGCCGTCTTGGCATTGTCGCCCTGGGCCACCGAGGTCACCAGATCGTAACCGTCGGTGGTGTTGGTGCTGTATTCCTCATTGGTGCCGTTGTTGGCCTGCCAGGTGGACTGGAATGCGGTCCAATCAAGGTCAGTTCCGTCGTTGAACTTGGCCTGGTCGTTGATCTTGTAGGTCACCACGGTGTGGCCGTCGACAAGCTCGGAGTTCACCGACTCCAGATAGTTGTTGTCGAGCTTCATGTCGCCCGAGGGGCTGAACTTGATCAGCTGCGGGTTGTACCACTGCCAGATCGCCCGGGTGTCGGTGGTCATGTTGGCATGGAACACATTGAGCTGCGGGGTGATCTCGCGAGCGCTGAGATTCAGCGTGCCGCCATCCTTGATGTTGGACGCCGGCTGCTCGTTCATCGATGCCTGCAGCGAGGTGTTGGTGTTGGCCGAATCGTCGGACGAGCCGGAGCCCGATCCGCAGCCAACGACGGCGAGCGCGAGAACCGCTGCGCCGGCGACGACCTTGATAGAGGTTGATCGCATCTGTTTCACTCCTTCTTCCCCCAAATTTTCTGTGGGTTGGTTGATGGGAACGTGGGGTGGTCTGGGGCCGCTGACACCCGACGGGCCTCAGCGGTAATGACACGCGACCAGATGGTCGGTGCCCTCCTTTCCGTGGAGCTCAGGCGTCTCATGGAGGCATCTGGCCCGGTCCTGCTCGGAAAGTGTGAGGAACAGCGGGCAGCGGCTGGCGAAGCGGCAGCCGGGCTCGTTGTCGGTGGGGGAGGGCAGATCGCCGGAGAGCACGATTCTGGAGCGTGTGCGCTCAACAGTGGGATCAGGAATCGGGATGGCCGAGAGCAATGCCTGGGTGTAGGGGTGCAGCGTGTTGTCGAAGATCTCATCGACCTGACCGATTTCCACGATGGTGCCCAGATAGAGCACGGCCACGCGGTCGGAAATGTGCCGCACCACCGACAGGTCGTGGGCCACCAGCAGATAGCTGAGTTCCAGTTTGGCCTGCAGCTCGTCGAGCAGATTGATCACGCCTGCCTGGATCGACACGTCAAGCGCCGAGACGGGCTCGTCGAGGGCAAGCACCTTCGGGTTGGTGGCGAGCGCCCGGGCAATGCCGATGCGCTGCCGTTGACCGCCGGAGAATGCGCCGGGGAAGCGGTCGATGTGGGCTGGGTCGAGACCCACCAGGTCCATCAGCTCGCGCACCCGGGCATCGATTCCCTGACGCTCGAAACCGAGGGTGTGCAGCGGCTCGGCAATGATGTCGAAGACGGTGAACCGCGGGTCGAGCGCGCCCATCGGATCCTGGAAGACCATCTGGATGTTGCGGCGCTGCTCATGGCGCTGGGAGCGGTTCAGGGTCTTGATGTTCTTGCCATCAAGGGTGATCTCGCCCACCGTGTCATGGCTCATGGCCATGATCTCGAGCAGGGTGGTGGATTTGCCGCTGCCCGACTCCCCGACGATGGACAGCGTCTCACCGGAACGCACATCAAAACTCACATCATTGACCGCATAGACCGAGCCGACGCGCCGCTTGAGAAAGGCACCCTTGAGCAGCGGGAAGGTCTTCACCAGATGGTCAACCTGCAGCGTCACGGGGCGTTGCCCGCGAGGGATCTGGCGCAGGCTGCTCTCCGGACGCGGCGGAATGGGGAAGACCGGTGAACCATCGATCAGGCCTGCATGAATTTCGCCGGACCGCCAGCACGCCGAACTGTGTGAAAGCTCATTGCCGGGCGCAGTTTCCGGGTTGGAGATGGTGGTGTCAATGGTCGACACCGGGTCAAGCCCGGGCTCAGCGCTGTGGCATCTGTCGATGGCCACCGGGCAGCGCGGCGCGAAGGGACAACCATCGGGCAGATTGATGAGGATCGGCGGATTGCCCTTGATGGGCACCAAGGGCGATTTGTCGTTTCGGTGCACCTTGGGAATCGCATCGAGCAGACCCAGTGTGTAGGGCATCCGAGGATTGCTGAACACCTCATGCACCGGTGACTTCTCCACCGGCTTGCCGGCATACATCACCAGCACCTCGTCGGCGGCCCCGGCAATCACCCCCATGTCGTGGGTGATGAGGATCACCGCGGCATGGGTCTCGCGTTGGGCCACCTTGAGCAGTTCGAGGATCTGCGCCTGGATGGTCACATCCAGAGCTGTGGTGGGCTCGTCGGCAATGATCACCTGGGGATCATTGGCCATCGCAATGGCAATGACCACGCGTTGGCGCATTCCGCCGGAGAACTCATGGGGGAAGGACTTCACACGCGTTGTCGGATTGGGAATGCCCACCAGACCGAGCAGCTCGATGGCGCGTTCGGTGGCAGCTTCCTGTGAGATGCGCGGATTCTTGGCCTTCAGGGCCTCGATGATCTGGTCGCCCACCGAGAACACCGGGGTGAGGCTCGACAGGGGGTCCTGGAAAATCATTGCGATGTCATTGCCGCGATGCGCGGTCATCTGCTGATCGCTGAGCCCCAACAATTCAGTGCCGTTGAATCTCACCGAGCCAGACACCCTGGCAGAATCTGCCAGCAGGCCGATGATCGCCAGGGAGGTCACAGATTTTCCTGAGCCCGATTCGCCGACAATTCCCAGCGTGCGTCCGGGATGAAGATCGAAGGAGACGCCACGCACGGCGTCGACCACACCGGCCTCGCTGGGGAACGAGACATGCAGGTCCTTCACCGAAAGGATCGGGGTGTCGTTCGATGCCGGAGCTGTTGTGCCGGATGACGCGATGTCACTCATGCGTGACCTCCTGCCGCTGAGTTGGGATCCAGCGCATCACGCAGGCCGTCGGAGATGAGGGCCACCGAGATGGTGAGCAGGGTCAGGGTGCCGGCCGAGAACCAGAACAGCCAGGGGGTGGTGGCAATCGTGGACACTCCGCTCTGCAGCATGGTGCCAAGGGAAACATCGGGGATCTTCACGCCGAAGCCCAGATATGACAGGCCGGTCTCGGTCATCACCGTGCTCACCACGCCCAGGGTGAATTGGATCACCAGCAGCGAGCCGATGTTCGGCACCATGTGGCGAATCACCACGGATGGCCCGGAGCCACCCATGAAGCGGGCTGCAGCGATGAACTCGCGCTCCCGGATGGACGTCGAGAGCGAATAGATCACACGCGCCGGATACATCCAGCCGAAGATGATCATCACCACGATGAGCATCTGCCAGGCCCCGGAATAGTGATTGGCGATGAGAGCCATCAACAGGAAGCTCGGCAGAATGAGCAGGAAGTTGATCACCGCGAGCACAGCACGCTCGCCGCGTCCGCCCAGGTAGGCAGCAAGAGCGCCGACGAAGGCGGCAACCAGCGTGGTCATGAGGGCCACTGTCACGGCAATGGTCATCGAACGCCCGACGCCGTGCATGAGCATGGCGAAGACATCGAGGCCGCCGGAATCGGTGCCGAACAGATGAGTGGCCTGCACCATCGAGCCGTCGGCGCGGAAAACCATGCCGGGTGTGCCGGGAGCCTTGCCCAGTGCTGTGAAATCCATGTCGGTATGGCTGTAGGGGGTGAGCCGACCACCGAAGATCGAGCACAACACCAAGAAGGCGAAGACACCCAGACCAACCACTGCCGGGATGTTGCGGCGGAAGCGGCGTGCATAGAGCTTCAACCGACGCGTGCGGTGCACCGGATCGGCTGCAGAGCCGTCCACAGTGGCTGTTCCGTCGCCGATCTCGCCGAAGGAGACGGTTGCGCCCGATGCCATGCCTGAATGGGGGATCAGCGGCGCACTCAGCTCGTCGGGATTGCGTGGTTCGCTCATATCAGCTCACCCTCACTCGGGGATCGAGGATGACCACGAAGGTGTCGGCCAGGATTGCGCCGACGGCCGTCATCGCTGCGGCGAACGCGGCAACCGCCACCACGCCGTGGATGTCGTTCTTGCCGATCGTCGTGACGAAATAGTTGCCCATGCCCTGCCAGCCGAAGATCGACTCGGTGAGCACGGCGCCGGTGAAGATGCCCGGAATGGCGAAGGCCACCTGGGTGGCCACCGGAATGATGGAGGTGCGCAGCGCATGGCGGCGGATCGCCTGCTGCTTGGTGAGCCCCTTGGCGCGGGCCGTGCGCACATAGTCGGCATTGATGTTGTCGAGCAGCAGGGAGCGCTGCATGAAGTGATAGGTGGCGTAATTGATGAACAACAAACAGATTGTTGGCAGGATCAGATGTTGCGCCTTGTCAATGAGCACGGGGAAGAAACCATGCACATCGGCGCTCGCCGATCCGGTGACGAAGAAGATGCGGGTGCCGGTGGCCGTGTTCACGGCAATCGCCACGAGCACGGCGATCATGGAGGCCACGACGATGTGGGTGTTCATGGCCAGGATCGACAGTGCCTGGAACAGCCGGTCGCCGAGCTTGTACTGACGCGACGCGGTGAACACGCCCACCGCAACGCCCACCACGCAGGCCAGGATGGTGGCCCCGAGCATCAGCTGGGCCGAATTCCACACCCGGAAGCTCACCTGGGCATTCACTGCCGCACCATCGGGGGACATGCCCCAATCCCAGTGCAGGAAGATGTTCTGCAGCCAATTCCACCAGCGTTCCAGCAAGGGCACGGTGGGGTCGAGGTTGTAGGGGTGGAGCATCCGGTCGATCTGGTCATCCGGGATGGGTGGGCGCCGCTCGAGGTAGTTCGCCTTGGGATCGAGGAACAGATTGGCCAGGAAATAGGTCAGATTGGTGGCCAGGAAGATCATCGCGATCCAGCCGAGGATGCGACGCAGCAAATATTTGATCATGGCCTCATCGGTCCCTCGTGTGGGCACAGGACACTCGTGCGGGCGCAGGACAAGGGGCTGGTCATTGCGATGCAACCGCGCATCATCGTCAACCCCCTGGTCGGCACCGACAATTGTGTGGGTCATCGGCGACTCTCGAGCCGGGTGCGCATCAGTGGGGACCGCCAAATTCTGAGACATTGCATCGGGGTGCAAATCTGGCGGAACAATTGCGCACGGACCACTTCTGTGACCGGCCTGCGGTGACAACTTACTGATGAAAGGCCTTGGGGGGCAAGGTTTGCGCTGCCCTGAGGTGGTGCGCGCATGCCCTTCGGCAGATGCTTTCGGCCGCCCCGGGGCGCACGCTTGGCTAGGTTCTGGCCCCTGTGGGGCGTTAGCATGACAGGGTTGCCCGTGGCTCAGCTGTGCCCACGGTGCCAACTGTTCAGCCACCAACAGAGAGTGCAGATGTGATTTCGGGTTTCCTCAATGCGTTCCGTACGCCGGGGCTGCGCAAGAAGATGCTCTTCACCTTGTTCATCCTGGTGATCTTCCGTATTGGCTCGAGCATTCCGGTGCCGAACGTCGATATCGCAGCCCTCAAGGAATGTTCCACCGCCGCGACAACCGGTGATTCAGCCGGCATCTACGCGATGATCAATCTGTTCAGTGGTGGCGCCCTGTTGCAGTTGGCCGTCTTCGCGCTGGGCATCATGCCCTACATCACGGCGTCGATCATTCTCCAACTGCTGACTGTGGTGATTCCCCGTCTGGAAGCCCTCAAGAAAGAGGGCGCCTCGGGCCAGGAAACGATCACCAAGTACACCCGTTGGCTCACCATCGTGCTCGGTGTGCTCCAGGCCACCAGCTTCACCATGATGGCCGTCTCGGGTCAGCTCTTCCGCACCTGCACCCAGCCGGTGGTCTACTCCGATGGCATCTTCCCGATCATCGTGATGATCCTCACCATGACCGCCGGCACCTCGCTGATCATGTGGATGGGCGAGCTCATCACCGATCGCGGCGTGGGCAATGGCATGTCAATCCTCATCTTCACCCAGATCGCTGCCCGTTTCCCCTCGTCCATGTGGGCCATCAAGACCGCCCACCCCGGCAACCAGGGCTGGCTGCTGCTGGTGCTCGTGGTGGCCATCGGACTGCTCGTGATGGCTGGCGTGGTCTATGTGGAGCAGGCACAGCGGCGCATCCCCGTGCAATATGCCAAACGCATGGTGGGCAATCGCCTGATGGGTGGCTCCACCACCTACATCCCCATGAAGGTGAACCAGGCCGGCGTGATCCCCGTGATCTTCGCCTCGTCGATGCTCTATCTGCCGATGCTCTATGCGATCTTCCGTCCTGAGGGCAGCGTGTCAACGTGGCTTGCCGCCAATCTCAATGGTTCGGGCGACACGGTGATCTACAACGTCATCTATGTGGCGCTGATCATCTTCTTCACATTCTTCTATGTGTCCATCACCTTCGACCCCGTCGAGGTCAGCGACAACATGCGCAAATACGGTGGCTTCATTCCCGGCATCAGGGCTGGCAAGCCCACCGAGGACTATCTGGCCTATGTGCTCAGCCGCCTCACCGCGCCCGGCTCGCTGTACCTGGCGCTCATTTCACTCATTCCCACGGTTGCCATCGTGCTGCTCGGTGCCGACCAGAACTTCCCGTTCGGCGGCACGAGCCTGCTCATCATGGTGGGCGTCGGCCTCGACACGGTGAAGCAGATTGATTCGCAGCTCCATCAACGCAATTACGAAGGATTCCTCAAGTGAGACTGCTCATCATGGGTGCCCCCGGCGCCGGCAAGGGAACGCAGGCAGTGGGAATTGCCAAGCACTACGATGTGCCGGCGATCTCCACCGGGGACATGTTCCGCGACAATGTGAAGAACGCCACTCCGCTGGGCAAGCAGGTTGACGCCACCATGAAGGCCGGCGATTTCGTGCCCGACGAGCTCACTGAGCAGATCGTGGCAGACCGTCTTGACCATCCCGATGCCCAGATCGGCTTCCTGCTCGATGGTTTTCCCCGCACCATGCACCAGGTGGATGCGCTCGATGACTATCTGGATTCGCACAAACACAGCCTCGACGCCGTGATCAGTCTCGACGTTGATGCCGAGGACCTCATTGCCCGTCTGCTCAAGCGCGCCGAGCTCGAGGGTCGCGCGGACGACAACGAGGAGACCATCCGGCATCGCATGGAGGTCTACACCGCCAGCACTGCGCCGCTTCTCGACGCCTACCGCTCACGTGGTCTGTTGGTTGCTGTCGACGGCAATGGCACGGTGGACGAGGTCGGTGCCCGCATTGCAGCGGCCGTTGATGCCAAGGTGGGGCACTGAAGCTCGTGCGGATTGAGCACATAGAGATCAAGAATCCCGAACAGATCAGGGCCATGCGCACCGCTGGCCTGGTGGTGTCCGAAGGTCTGGATGCCATGGGAGCCGCCGTGCGTCCAGGAGTCACCCTGCGTGAGATCGATCAGATCGGACGCGAGACCCTGGCGGCGCACAATGCCACCAGCAATTTCCTGGGTTACGGAGTCGAGGATGGCCTGCCGCCCTATCCGGGCGTGGCATGCATCTCGGTGAACGAGGTGGTGGTGCACGGCATCCCCGATGACCGGGTGCTGCAACCCGGCGACATCGTGTCCATCGACTACGGCGCCATCGTCGATGGCTGGCATGGCGACGCCGCCCGCACCTTCACCGTCGGCCAGATCGATGCTGATTCGCAGGCACTCATCGATGCCACCCGTGAATCCATGTGGGCCGGTATTGCCCGCATCGCGCCCGGCACCCGTATTGGTGATGTGTCCCATGAGGTTGCCGAATCCATCGATTCGCATGGCCGTGAATTCGGCATCGTGCAGGATTTCGTTGGGCACGGTATCGGCACCGAAATGCACCAGCCGCCGGACATTCCCAATTACGGGCGCGCACATCGTGGCGCGAAGATCACCGCTGGCATGTGCCTGTGCGTGGAGCCCATGGTCACCCTCGGTATGGACGATGTTGCTGTGCTGGCCGACGGCTGGACGGTGGTGACGGTTGATTCGTCACGTGCTGCCCACTGGGAGAACACCACAGCCGTGTTGCCCGATGGTCTGTGGGTGCTCACCGAGCCCGACGGTGGACGCCGTGAGCTCGAAGCCCACGGTGCTCGCTATGCCGGCCTCGACTGACGGCAGCCCTCGACCGGTTCTGCCAAAGCTCTGCCCGGGGCTTCTGCCGCACTGTGCGGCGCATAGGCTTGTTGCATGAGCCAACTGTCACCGGTGCCCGCCGACCGCTCGCGGCCTGTTGCCAGCGATCAGCGCGATGATCTCTCGGGGCGTCTCAATGCGGCCTACGAGAGTGGTGACCTGCCCCTGGAGCGCTATCAGGAGCTGCTCGGTCAGCTGTTCGACGCCCACAATGTCGGCGAGCTCGAGCCGGTGATCCTGGGCCTGCCCGATCGCTATCGCGTGGACACGCCGAAAGGCGCATCGTCGGGCGTGGATCTTGCACCCGGTGAGGTGAACGAGGCCCAGAAAAAGGCTGATCTCAGCTCGCCGATGGCGAAGCTGGGCATCGGGATTGCCGGTGCCCTGGCCCTGATCGCCATTCTTGTGGTGCTGCTTGTTGCCCTCTAGCCGGCAAAGACGCCGATCACGGGATTCCATTCAAGGATCTCCCGGCTGCTCAGAATGCCCTCGGTGTGCATGGGGTCACGATCAAGCAGGGCCTCAACCGCTGCTGCATCGGCAGCTTCGAAGATGAGCAGGGCGCGCTGTGGCTCCACGCCGGGGAAGGGGCCCGAGGCGCGCAGGCTGCCGGCGGATGCCAGGCTTGCCAGATATTCGCGATGTCGGGGGCGCACGGCCTCCACATCCTTGGCGGGGTCGTAGCTGTAATTGACGGCGAAGAATGCCATGAATTCCTCCTGGTGCTCTTAGCTGTGGGCCATACAGTGCAGTGGTCCACGCAATGACGCGGCGCCAACCTCGGTGTCGGTGCGTTCTCAGCCTAGTGCTGTGGCCCCGGCCGTGGATTTGAGACCAGCCGAGTGGCGGCGTAGCATTGGCCGTCGGTCAAATATGTCCGAACGCGTTCGCGTGCTCGCAAACCTGTCACCGCCTGCGGTGGCCGGGAAACGGCACGGGTGATGCGTTGACGATCAAGAGATTGAGAGTTGATGGCGAAGAAAGAGGGAGCCCTCGAGATGGAGGGCACCGTGGTTGAGGCCCTTCCCAATGCGATGTTCCGCGTTGAGTTGGACAATGGCCACAAGGTGCTCACCACCATCAGTGGAAAGATGCGCAAGAACTACATTCGCATCCTGCCCCAGGACCATGTGGTCGTGGAGCTTTCCCCCTACGATCTGACCCGCGGGCGCATTACCTATCGGCGCAAGTGATCCGTGAGGGGCAGCTTCGGTTGCGCCACACACCAGATCCATTGCGCTCTAGGTCTTCGACCATGCAATACGTCCATGACAGCCGGGCCAGTGTTCGGCAGTCCACCAGAGGAGAGGCTCGATGAAGGTTCGTCCGAGCGTCAAGCGGATGTGCGACAACTGCAAGGTGATTCGTCGCCACGGTGTCGTGCGAGTGATCTGCACCAACCCGCGCCACAAGCAGCGTCAGGGCTGAGCAAGCTCGTTTCCGCGAGACAACTGAACACACCGGTCGCAAGGCCGGCATCAACCGGATCTGATCCGGACGATGAAACCAACGTGATGGCACAACCAGAACACAAACTGGTTGAACCCCCGGGCGAAGGCCGGGGCCCGCTGCCGGTGAAAATTACCGGGAGGCCGACGGGAACGCCTCACGCCGCACACCTTCGCAGCCGGGGGACCGGCTGGAAAACCAAGAAAGGTACCGCCTGATGGCACGCCTCCAAGGTGTTGACCTCCCACGCGAAAAGCGTCTGGAAGTCGCACTGACATACATTTTCGGAATCGGGAAGACCCGAGCCGATGCAACCCTGGAAGCCACCGGCATCAGCCCCGACATCCGTGTGAAGGACCTCACGGATGCCCAGCTGGTTGCGCTGCGCGACTTCATTGACGCCAATTACGAGGTTGAGGGCGATCTTCGCCGCTCAGTGGATGCCGACATTCGTCGCAAGATCGAAATCGGCACCTACCAGGGCCGTCGTCATCGCGCAGGCCTGCCTGTGCGTGGCCAGCGCACCCGCACCAATGCCCGCACCCGCAAGGGCCGTAAGAAGGCCGTCGCCGGCAAGAAGAAGGCCCGCTGAGTCCCGTAGGGGATCAGTGGAACTAGGACTCCAGGAGAACAGGATTCATGGCTACTGCAAGCCGTAAAGCCGCCGCGAAGACCAAGGTGCGGCGCAAGGAAAAGAAGAATGTGGTGACCGGTGAGGCCCACATCAAGAGCACTTTCAACAACACGATCATTGCCATCACTGATCCCAATGGCGCAGTGATTGCATGGGCATCTGCCGGCACTGTCGGTTTCAAGGGCTCACGCAAGTCGACCCCCTTCGCAGCGCAGATGGCTGCCGAAGCTGCCGGTCGTCGTGCGATGGATCACGGCATGAAGCGCGTTGACGTCTTCGTCAAGGGTCCCGGCTCCGGCCGTGAGACCGCCATTCGCTCGCTGGGCGCCGTGGGTCTGGAGGTCGGCACGATCTCCGATGTGACCCCCGTGCCCCACAACGGATGCCGCCCGCCCAAGCGCCGCCGCGTCTGACCCGAACCGACAGAAAAGGACTGAACAATGGCCCGTTATACCGGCCCCATCACCAAGAAGTCCCGTCGTTTCGGGACGGACTTGGTTGGCAATGACAAGGCTTTCGAGCGTCGCCCGTACGCCCCCGGCGTGCACGGCCGTGGCCGCACGAAGGATTCCGAGTACTCACTGCAGCTCAAGGAGAAGCAGAAGGCTCGTTACGCCTACGGTGTGCTCGAGAAGCAATTCCACCGCTACTACGAAGAGGCTTCACGTCGTACTGGCCGTACCGGTGATCTGCTGCTGCAGTTCCTCGTGTCGCGCCTGGACAATGTGATCTACCGCGCCGGCTTCGCCATCCCCCGGCGTCCGGCCCGCCAGATGGTGAGCCATGGCCACATTCTGGTGAACGGCAAGAAGGTCAACATCCCCAGCTATCGCGTCTCGGCACTCGACATCGTTGATGTGCGTGAGAAGAGCCAGCAGATGACCCCCTTCGTGATCGCGCGTGAGACCTTCGGCGAGCGCGATGTGCCGGCATGGCTCACCGTGAAGCCCAACAAGATGCGCGCACTCGTGCATCAGCTGCCCACCCGCGACCAGATCGTTCTGGACGTGAATGAGCAGGAGATCGTCGAGCTCTACTCCAGGTAAGTCGTTCGGGCCGGTATCCAGTGATACCGGCCCACGGCTGTGCCCGGGGCTCACGTCCCAGCACCACCTGCAACACGTGTAATACAGCAACACAGCAACACTTCGTGACCGGGGTTTCCCGGAACCAACCTGTCGTCCCGTCATATAGCGGTCGGGGTGCGAAAGGAATCAAAGAATGCTCATTGCCCAGCGTCCGAGCCTCTCGGAAGAAGTCGTCAACGACTTCCGCTCCCGGTTCATCATCGAGCCCCTGGAGCCCGGCTTCGGCTACACACTCGGTAACTCACTGCGTCGTACCCTGCTCAGCTCCATCCCCGGTGCCTCGATCACCTCGATCAAGATCGAGGGCAATCAGCACGAGTTCAGCACCCTGCCGGGTGTTGTCGAGGATGTCACCGAAATCATCCTCAACCTCAAGGGCCTGGTGCTCTCGAGCGAGGAGGACGAGCCGGTGGCCATGTACCTGCGCAAATCAGGCGCCGGTGAAGTGACTGCCGGGGACATCACTGTTCCCGCCGGCGTGGAGATCTACAACTCAGATCTGCACATCGCCACCCTGGCCGATGACGGTTCCATCGACATGGAACTGATCGTCGAGCGTGGACGTGGCTATGTGTCGAGTCAGCTGAACAACAATCCCGATGCCGAGATCGGCCGCATTGCGGTGGATTCGCTGTATTCGCCGGTGCTGAGTGTCAGCTACAAGGTGGAGGCCACCCGCGTGGAGACCCGCACCGACTTCGATCGCCTCATCGTTGATGTGGAGACCAAGCCGTCGATCCGTCCGCATGACGCGGTGGCATCGGCCGGCAAGACCCTTGTTGAGCTGTTCGGCCTGTTCCGTGAGCTCAATGTCGATGCCGAAGGCGTCGAGATGGGCCCGAGCCCGGTTGATGAGCAGCTTGCTGCCGATCTGGCCCTTCCGGTGGAAGACCTCAACCTGACGGTGCGTTCATACAACTGTCTCAAGCGCGAGGGCATCCACACCGTGGGTGAGCTGGTGAGCCGTTCCGAGCAGGATCTGCTCGACATTCGCAACTTCGGTGGCAAGTCCATTGACGAAGTGAAGGAAAAGCTGAACGAGATCGGCCTCACGCTGAAGGACAGCGCCCCTGGCTTCGATCCCCTGGCCGCTGCCGATCGTTACGAGGACGAGGACGACGGCTCCGACTTCACCGAAACCGAACAGTACTGATCCGTAGCGCCCCCGGGCGCACACAACATTTGGAGAGTTAGACATGCCAAAGCCCACAAAGGGTCCACGTCTCGGCGGAAGCCCGTCGCATCAGCGGATCATCCTGGCCAACCTGGCCACGCAGCTGTTCGAGCACGGCAAGATCACGACCACCCAGACCAAGGCCCGCCGCGTGCAGCCCCTGGCTGAGCAACTGATCACCAAGGCCAAGCGCGGCGATCTGCATTCCCGCCGCAATGCCGGCAAGGTGGTGCGCGACAAGTTCGTGCTGCGTCGTCTGTTCGACGAGATTGCCCCGACCATGGCCGAGCGCGAGGGTGGCTACACCCGCGTCACCGGCATCGGTAACCGCAAGGGTGACAATGCGCCGATGGCCGTCATCGAGCTCATCACCGAGGCACCCGTCAAGAAGGCAGCCAAGAAGGCTCCGGCCAAGGCTGCCGATGTGAAGGCTGACATCAAGGCCGAAGCACCCAAGGCAGAAGAAGCTGCGCCTGAAGAGGCTGCGGCTGACGAGGCCAAGGCTGAGGACGCCAAGGCTGACGACAGCAAGTGAACTGAGCCAGACACGCTGCTGTTTTGAGAGCTGCTGTTCTGGAACAGCGTGAACCACGAGCCCGGTGCCATCCCTGTGATGGTGCCGGGCTCGTGTGCGTTCGGGCAAGGACAGGTCTGGCGGAGCACCAGGCTCAGGGGAGTGCCAGGTTTGGGGGAGCAGAATGGGGCCCATGACCGCAGAGCCCCTGAGGATTGCCCAGCTGGCAAACTTCGTGGCGCCGCATTCGGGCGGCATGCGGGTGGCATTGGACGCCCTGGGAGCTGAATACGTGGCAGCCGGTCATGAACGCCTGCTTGTGATCCCCGGGCCACGTGACTCGTGGACGCATACGTCGGCCGGGGTTGTGGCGCAGATCGCCTCGCCACGGGTCTCGGGCACCTACCGCATGATCGTGCGTCGTGCTGCGGTGCGCCGAGTGCTGCGCCGCTTCAGGCCCACCAATATCGAGTGCTCCGACAAGTGGACCCTTGCTCGCCTCGCCAAGGCTGGAGGGCACCGGGTGGGCACCGTCCTGTTCAGCCACGAACGACTTGACGACATGCTCACCGGCTGGTTGAGCGTGCTGCCGGCAAGCAGTGCTGCCATCTCGAAGGCCGTGACTCCCGTGGTGGGGCGGCTGAATGCGCGGCTGGTTCCCGGGTTCGACGAGGTGGTGGTGGCCTCGCACTATGCCGCGGACGAGTTCGCCCGCTGGTCATCGAGCGTGCAGGTGGTGCCACTCGGCGTGGACCTCGACACCTTTGCGCCCGAGCCTTCCCATACGGTCACTGCGACTGCTGACCTGGGGCACGGCTTCCCGACGCCCGGCGCACTGGACCAGCCCGGCACGCTGAGTCATCCGCTACGCATGGCGTTGATGTCGCGGCTGTCGCATGAAAAGAATCCGGAGCTGGCCATCGACCTTGCGCTGGAGCTGGCTCGGCGGGGCATGGATGTGCATCTGGACGTCTATGGCACGGGCCCTGACGAGGCCCGCCTGCGCAAGCAAGCCCGGCGTGGGCCGATCACCTTCCACGGCTTTGTTGCCGACCGGGGCCGGCTTGCCCGCAGCCTTGCCCGCGCTGACATCAGCCTTTCACTGTGCCCCACCGAGACCTTCGGGCTGGCAGTTCTTGAGGCCCTGTCCTGCGGTGTTCCGGTGGTGACGGCCAACCGGGGTGGTGCCCGGGAGATCATGGCAGCGGGCGATCAGGCTGCCTCGGCGGACAGCGGGTCAAGCGGGTCAGGAAGCTCGCCATGGGGCGCCTGGGCTGCGCCACAGCCGGGCAAGCTTGCCGACGCTGTGACGGCGCTCGTGCCACGTCTGGGGCCGGCCATGCGTGCCGCTGCCCGTGAACGGGCTGAGCAATTCAGCTGGCGCCGTTGCGCTGGCCACATGCTGCAGGTGCATGCAGACGCATGGCATGGGAAAACCCGCCGGTCACATGCGTGACGCGGCGGGTTTTCGAAGGATCTGTTGACCGAGGGAGGCTCAGGCCTTGCAACCCCACTGGCTCAGGCCGGAGGTGGCGTAGATCTTGTTGGCAATCGTGATCTGCTGCTCGCGGGTGGCCTGATAGGCGCTTGCCGCGTAGGCAGTGCCACCGTAGGCAGCCCACGTGCTCGGTGCGAACTGAAGACCGCCGGAGTAACCATTGCCGGTGTTGATCGTCCAATTGCCGGTGGACTCGCACTGCGCAACGCGATCCCACATGGCCTCATTGGCCAGATTGATCGGGCCACCGGCCGACTTCTTGGTGCCGACAATCACCACCTCGGCGGTGGGCTCGGAGTGGACCGTCTGTGACAGCTCCTCGCGCTTGGCTTCCTGGCCGTCAAGGGTCTTGATGCGATAGGTCACCGTGCGGGCGCCATCCACGCCGGGGGTCTTCACCTTCGTGGTGCCCTCGCTCATGCTGGCGTCTTCTTCTTTCACAGTGGTGAACTTGATTGCCTCGTCTACCGTCTTCTCTTCCACATGTCCGCGCTTCACGGCCAGGGTCATGCCCTCGGTGGGAAGTGAGTCGGTGGGTGCGCTCGTCTCGTCGTCGGCGCCAAGCGTGACGCCCTGATTGGCAAGCAGTGCTCCCACGGAGGGATCAGTGCTCACGAGCTGACGTGTGGTGCCGTCCACCACGAGCGTGACATTGCGCGGGGTCACTGCGGTGAAAGTGATGCCCTCGCGGCCCACGGTCATGGAGCGATCCACTGACAGGGCGGCCTCGGCGGCCACTTGCAGCTCGGCAAGAATGTCGGGCAT
>CAXYYR010000041.1:0-17150 GCA_964293265.1 uncultured Propionibacterium sp. | reverse complement strand
CGGCCCAGCGGCCCGTGGTGACTCGCTGACCATGTCGACCACCCGAGTCTGCGACGAGACTTTCACCATGTTCAGGCTTGTTTGAGGTCAGTACTGCCCAACTGAAATGACTAGCTCAGTGGAATGACTAACTCAGATGAATAACTGGCTCAGTGGAATGAGTCACCACATGCGCAGCTGCTCTGGGCATTGGGGTTGTCGATGGTGAATCCCTGCTGCTCCAGGGTGTCTGCGAAATCGATGGTCGCACCGCCCAGATAGGGCGCGCTGAGACGATCAACCACCAGATCGACGCCGTCATAGGAGTCGATCAGATCATCGGGCAGGCGTGAATCGTCAAACGCCAGGCGGTAACGCAGGCCGGAGCAACCACCGGGCTGCACCTCCACGCGCAACGCAAGATCGTCACGACCCTCGCCCTCGAGCAGGGTGCGAGCCTTGCGCTCAGCAGCTTCGGTGAGGGTCACGCCGGTGACCTTTTCCGCGGTCGTCTCTGACATATCGGTATCCCTTCGCTCACAACTCTTGTGCATCAACGTGGACAGCTTAGGTGCCCTTGCACCCGGGTTCCAGCAATGTGCCACACGGTGAGAGCCGAATGGGCGCCGGGAACGCAACACATGTGCTTTCCCACACAGGCTCTCCCCCATTTGGGCTTTGCGGGTCACCAGACCCAGCTGGCAGCGAAACCACGGCAGGCCGACGTCACGTCATCAGCCTCACCGATGGCATGAACGGCCTGGATGTCAACATTGCGCTGATCCATTTCGTTGGTGCCATTGGTGCGGGCAATGAGCACTGCCGGACTTTCATTGCGCACTGCCGCTGGCACCACATGCTTCGTCACAGCCGTCCCCCAGTAATGCGCGTCGAAATTGTCGCAGGCAGTCACCACCAGGTCAGCGGCCGCCACACTGCGTTCCAGCTGGGCAAGTTCGGCCAACACGTCAACACCTGGTCGCACCCGGCCGCCCAGGGCCTGCACCACCATTCCTGCCCCGCCGCCAGCCCCTGAGCCCGGTGCCCGACCAGCGGTCACCGCAGGATCGAGCTCGAGCTCGGGCATCACCCGGGAGCTGGCCGCGCAGACCGCCCGTGACCAGTTCTCCAGACCGCGATCAAGTGCCAGACGGTCCTTCAGCGCCAACTCACCGCGCTGACCAACCAGACCATTGGGCCCGGTGAGCACATGGTCACCGGCCTCGGCCTCGCACAGGCCAATCAGGGCTCTGGCGTGCAGGCGGGCCGACACGGGCGAAAGGTCGAGATCGGGCACCGGGTCGGCCGCAGCCCAATGGGCCGGCAGAGCTTTGGCTCCCAACTCGACCAGCAGACCGATCATTGCCTGCGGCTCGGTGCCCAACAACGACACATAGAGCGCCGGATCGTCCTGGCTCAGTACGTCGTGGGCACGACGCCAATCGAGTCCGGCATCAGCAAGACCAACCGCAGCAACCTGGGCGCCCGCCTCGCGCCATGCCCGACCGATGAGCACCGCCATGTCGACTCCGTCACGCGAACCCACGCGGTCAGGGGCAATGAGAACTCGCATCCCCGGGTCTCATGCCTGGTTTCCGGAACCGGTTCCCAACTGACCCGGCTGAGTATCCTGGGGGCCTGCAATACCGAGTCGGGTCTTCATTGCGGCAAGCTCGTTCTCCACCGTGGACTCGGATGCCAGCGCATCGAGTTCACGCGTGATGTCATCGTCGGCCGAGCTGCCGGGAGCATCCAGTGCGCCTGAAGCAATCAGTTCATCGACCGCCCCCGCCCTGGCCTGCATCTGCTGCGTCTTGTCCTGGGCACGCTGGATTGCCTGACCGACATCAGTCATTTCGTCGCCCAATCCACTGAAGGCCTCGTTCACCCGGGTCTGGGCCTCGGCGGCGGAGTACTGCGCCTTGATCGTTTCCTTCTGCGTGCGGAAGGCATCCACCTTGGCCTGCAAGCGCTGGGATGCGCGAACGAGCTTTTCCTCCTCGTCGGCCAGGGATGCATGCTGTGTCTGCAGATCGTTCAGCTGGGCAGCCAGCCCGGCCTTTCGTGTCAGTGCTTCCCGCGCAAGGTCTTCACGCCCCTGCGCCAGGGCACGCTGTGCGGCAGTGTTGAGCTTGTCAGCTTCCTTGCCCAGGGTGTCGGCCTGCAATTCGACGCGCTTGCGGCTGGTGGCCACATCAGCCACACCACGACGCACCTTCTGAAGCAGCTCGAGCTGCTTCTCATAGGAATAGTCCAAGGTCTGTCGGGGATCCTCGTGCTTGTCCAAGGCCTTGTTGGCCTTGGACTTGAAGATCAGCGAGAGCCTTTCGAAGATGCCAGCCATGCGGTGGTGATCCTTCCGATCGCGGTATGCGGCAATGCAGGTGTGACGCTCTGCCCCACGGACAACGCCTGGTTCCCATTGTGGCAAGACCGGACAACAGTCCGTCCGTTGGGCTCAGCGAGGCACTGAATGGTGCGGGGCGGGGTGTTTGGCCAAGTCAACCAGACAGTCCTGCGCCACGCCCGTAGACTGGCGTCAAGCATTCAATGACATTCAGGGGGACGCAGTGGCAAGCAGCCGCGCAGATCAGTCGGCCACGGACGCTCAGCACGACGAAGGGGCCGGCCGGGACGACACGCAGGCACAGGGCAAGGGCGCCCCCACCCCCACCCGGCGGCAGGCCGAACAGGCACGGATGGAGCGACTGCATCCGGTGCTCACCAAGAAGGAACAGCGCGCCCGCGATCGTCAGGTGCGCACGAAGAAGCGCGATGAGGACTACGCGAAGATCGAGAATTCCCCTGAGCGCGTACTGCTGCGCAACAGCATTGACTCCCATTGGTCGCTCACCGAGTTCGCCTGGCCGGTCGTCTTCCTGCTGCTTGCATGCGTGCTGGCAACCCAGATCCTTCCCGTGCTCTCCCTGGTGGGAACAGTGGGCATCTGGGTCTATTTCCTCGCCTGCGCTGTGAACATTGCCTGGCGTTGGCGCGTGTACACGCGTGAGGGCAGCGAGCGAATCTCTGACTTCAGCACAAAGGGCAAGGGTCTGATCGGTTACATGATGTCGCGCATGATCACCATGCGCCGCATGCGCCGTCCGGCCGTGGTGGTCAAAAGAGGAGAAGCGTACTGATGGCATTCACATGGACCGGCCAACCGGCCGCAGGCATCGACCTGAGCGACGACGATCTGGCGGCATTGGAATTGGGCAAACCGTTCGAGACCCAAGCTGACGCCGAAGCATGGTTGACCGCTGTCTACGGTGAACTGTCAGACGCAGGTCTCACCTCAGTGGACCTGCACAATGGCGATGAGCTCGTCTACACCATGAGCCTGGAAGAGGCTTGAGCGGCGCAGTTCTGCACCCGCACCGTTCAGGCATTCCGGTCGCGACAGTCGGCCCAACGAACCCACGCTGTACAGAACTAACGAACGTGCGGTTGCACGAGGCTAACGGACGTGCGGTTGCACGAGGCTAACGGACGTGCGGCTGCACGAAGGGCGGCTTCACCACATCAAATTCCTCCACCCTGTTGCGCACCACCACTCCGACGGTGTCCCCCGGCTTGATCGATGAGTCAACGAGGGCCAGACCGATACCCATGCGCAGACTGGGACTGAATGTTCCCGAGGTCAGCTCACCCACCGGTGGGGCATCGGGCGTCGAACCGGCAGCGACCACCACCATTCCGGGGCGGGGAATCCCCCGGCCGGTGGCGCGCAGCCCCCGAGTGCGGCGGGCCGGCTTGTCGGCACGGATCTGACGCAGTGGCGCTGCCCCACGAAAATCTGGCTTGTCCCAGCCGATCGCCCAGCTCAGTCCGGCACTCACCGGATCGATATCCACCGAGATCTCGTGGCCGTGGAGCGAATAGCCCATTTCGGTGCGGAGGGTGTCGCGAGCAGCCAGACCGCACGGCACGATCCCGAGTGCCTGGCCGGCATCCATCACCTGGTTCCACACCTTTTCGGCATGCTCGGCGGGCACCACCAACTCGAAGCCCGTCTCACCGGTGTAGCCGGTGCGGCACACGGTGAAGCTGTCAGTTCCCACCGGAACGACTTCGAAACCCATGTAGTCCATGTCATGCGGCAGCGACATGGCCTCCAACAGCTCGGGTGAGCGATGCCCCTGGACGGCCATGATCGCGAAATCGTGATGCTGGTTGATCACGGAAATCCCCTTGGGCGCAGCATCGGACAGGATCTGGCAGACGGTGGCGTTGTTGGCCGCATTGGGCACGAGCAGCACATCGTCGTCACCGAGCAGATAGGCGATCATGTCATCCACGACACCGCCCTCGGGTGTGCACAACAGCTGATATTGGGCCTTGCCGGGGGCGATCTTGCCCAAATCACCGGCAAGCATCGTATTAAGAAAGTCCTTGGCGCCCGGACCACTGACACGGGCCTTTCCCAGGTGCGAGACATCGAACAGTCCCAGCGATTCGCGCACGGCGGAATGCTCGGCCAGAACGCCATGGCCCTCGTATTCCAGGGGCATCAGCCAGCCACTGAACTCAGCAAATTTGGCGCCGAGTTTTTCATGACTGGCATGCAGCGGGGAATGCAGCAGGGAATCGGGTGAATCGGCCATGGTGTGCTCCTTTGCAACATCGGTCGCGTAATCCTTGGGGCCAACGCTAACGCTCCACGGCCCGTGTTCGCTGCCAGCATGCGCTGTGCAGGCATGTCCCGGGCTCGGCAACAGGCACATGGTGGCGTTAGGCTGAGGCTGTCCGCCGGAATGACCCGGTGCGAGCAGCTGCAGGGCCCAAGTATTGCTGCAGATTCTCTGGCAAAGGAGTCACACAGAACCATGTCGACCGAAGTCACACTGCCCGAATTGGGTGAAAGCGTCACAGAGGCCACTGTTTCCCGGTGGCTCAAGGAAGTGGGCGACCACGTCGAGGCCGATGAGGCCCTGCTCGAGGTGAGCACCGACAAGGTCGACACCGAGATTCCCTCACCCGTCGCCGGGACCCTGCTCGAAATCAAATTCAACGAAGACGACACCGCACCCGTCGGCGCCGTGCTCGCCGTTGTTGGCGACTCTGCCGATGCACCTGCGGCATCTGCCCCCAGCGCTCCGGCCGCTCCCGTTGCAAGCCCGGCCCCAGCAGCGCCTGCTGCACCGGCTCAGGCTGCCCCGGCTGCACCAGTGGCCCCCGCCGCCCCAGCACCTTCCGCGGGCGCAGGCACCCCGGTGACACTGCCCGAATTGGGTGAAAGCGTCACAGAGGCCACTGTTTCCCGGTGGCTCAAGGAAGTGGGCGACCACGTCGAGGCCGATGAGGCCCTGCTCGAGGTGAGCACCGACAAGGTCGACACCGAGATTCCCTCACCCGTCGCCGGAACCCTGCTCGAAATCAAATTCAACGAAGACGACACCGCACCCGTCGGCGCCACTCTGGCCATCGTCGGCGATTCAGCTGGCGCTCCCGCTCCTGCAGCTTCGGCTGCACCTGCTGCTCCGGCGCCCCAGGCTTCTGCTCCGGCAGTTCCCGCTCCTGCCGCGGCCCCTGTTGCCCCCAGCGCCCCTGCCCCGCAGGCAAGTGCGCCGGCAACTGCCGCACCCGCAGCGGTTCCTGCACCACATTCAGCCGCGGGCGCAGCCTTCACCGGCTATGTCACTCCCCTGGTGCGCAAGCTTGCCCAGCAGAATGACGTGGACCTGGCCCAGCTCACCGGCACCGGTGTTGGTGGACGCATCCGCAAGCAGGATGTGCTCGATGCTGCAGCCGCCAAGAAGCAGGCGCCGGCCGCAGCAGCACGTCCCAAGCCAGCTCCCTCGCCCGATGCCTCGAAGCGCGGCACCACCGAGAAGCTGTCCAATCTGCGCAAGATCGTTGCCAAGCGCATGACCGAATCGCTCCAGACAGCTGCTCAGCTGACTTCCACCGTTGAGGTGGATCTGTCGGCAGTGGCGCGTGTGCGGGCCGCGGCCAAGAACGATTTCCGCAAGCGTGAGGGCGTCGGCCTCACCTATCTGGCCTTCGTCACGATGGCTGCCACTGAGGGCCTGCGTCAGTTCCCGAAGGTGAACGCCTCGATCGATCTGGAGGCTGGCACTGCCACCTATCACGACTCCGAGGACATCGGCATCGCGGTGGACACCCCCAAGGGCCTGATGGTGCCGGTGATCAAGGCCGCCGGTGATCTGAATGTTGGCGGCATCGCCAAGTCGATCGGTGATCTGGCTGCCCGTGCCCGTGACGGGAAGATCGGCCCTGACGAACTGTCGGGTGCCACCTTCACCATCACGAACTACGGCTCCACCGGAACCCTGTTCGACACCCCGATCATCAATCCGCCGAATGTCGCCATCATGGGCACCGGCGCAATGGTCAAGCGCCCTGTCGTCATCACCGACGAGTTCGGCAATGACACGATCGCCATCCGTCCGATGATGTACCTCTCGATGACCTATGACCACCGTCTGGTCGACGGTGCCGATGCATCCCGCTATCTGGCATTCGTCAAGGCCCGCCTCGAAGAGGGCGATTTCGGCGCAGAGTTCGGTCTGAACCAGTAGGCAGGACTCCGAAACTCCACTCGTGGAGTTTTCGAGGACTGCTGCACTGAGAACAGTGGGGATACGGATGGGGGCGGGCCTTCGGGCTCGTCCCCATCCGTATCCCCTCAGCATCTCCCTCGGCGCCCCACGCACCGCATGGGCAATCCCCAGCCATGCACTAGACTGGATCGGCGCCCCATGAGGGGCATTCGCGGGCCTCATGGGCCCAATCCATTGACGCACCACGGAGGCACAGCGATGGCGAGCGAGGCGGCCAAGGAACTGGCCAGGAAGCAGAAGGCCGAGGCAAAGGCCCTCAAAGAGGCCAAGAAGAACTCGGACAATCCTTCCGACTGGGGCACCCTGCGCCAGATCCGCGAGACCTACAAGCTGACTGCTGAATACCAGCCACGTATCGGCTGGATGCTGGCAGGCTCAGTGCTCGGCCCCACCATCGTCGGCGTTGTCGTGGCTCTGGTCATCGGCGCGATGGTGCCCTTCTGGATTCTGCTGGGTCTTCTGCTCGGCCTCACCCTGGCGCTCTATGTGTTGCAGCGTCAGGCGAAGAAGGCCGCTTTTGCCCGGGCCTCCGATCAGGCGGGCGGTGCCCAGGTGGCGCTGTCGCTGCTCGACAAGAAGAAGTGGCACTACACAATGGCCGTGGCTCTGGACAAGCAGGCCAATTGCGTGCACCGGGCAATCGGGCCCGGCGGCCTGATCCTCATTGGCGAGGGCAAGGGCAAGGCAGCGGCCACCATGTTGCGCAGCGAGAGCCGCAGGCACAAGCAGGTGCTCTATGGCGTGGATGTGCAGACCGTGATGGTGGGCAATGGCAGCGATCAGGTGCCCCTGAACAAGCTCTACGACTATCTGAAGAAGCTGCCCAAGACCCTTTCCGGCGCCCAGATCGAAGAGATCGAGTACCGATTGGTTGCTCTCGACTCGATGCGTCCTCGCGTTCCCCTGCCCAAGGGCCCGATGCCCACCAGTGGCAATATGCGTGTCTCACGTCGCGCCATGCGTGGCTGAGCAGATGCGCATCAGCCACATGGGTCGTTGACCCCTCATGGCATTTCTGCTCGGGGGCGAGTCCCTTCATCTGGAATATCCCACCAAGGTCGTCTTCGATTCCGTGACCGTGGGCGTCAATGAGGGCGATCGGATCGGCATCGTCGGACGCAATGGCGATGGCAAATCGACCTTGTTGTCACTTCTTGACCAACGGCGAACGCCCGATGAGGGGCGCGTCACAGCCCGCAATGGTGTGCGGATCGGAGTGCTCGACCAGGCCGACACCCTTGCCTCCGACCAGACCGTGGCACATGCCGTGGTGGGAAATGTGGCCGAACATGTGTGGGCATCCGACCCACGCATACGCGACATTCTTGGAGGCCTGCTCGGCGAGATCGACTGGCACCACGACGTGGGAAGTCTCTCCGGTGGCCAACGGCGGCGGGTCTCTCTGGCCAAGGTGCTGGTGGGCGATTGGGATGTGCTGGCCCTCGATGAGCCGACAAATCATCTGGACGTGGAGGCCATCACCTGGCTTGCCGACCACCTGAAACATCGCTGGGCTGCAAATGCCGGCGCGCTGCTCGCCGTCACCCACGACCGCTGGTTCCTCGACGAGGTGGCCAATCTCACCTGGGAGGTTCACGATCAGGTGGTCGAGCCCT
Organism: uncultured Propionibacterium sp.; assembly: GCA_964293265.1. GTDB lineage: Bacteria > Actinomycetota > Actinomycetes > Propionibacteriales > Propionibacteriaceae > Propionibacterium. The sequence continues at coordinate 8,971 of CAXYYR010000041.1, read as the reverse complement.
TCGAGGGCGGCTATGCGGCCTATGTGCTCCAGCGGGTGGAACGAGATCGTCAGGCAGCGGCCAATGAGGCTCGTCGCCAGAATCTGGCGCGCAAGGAGCTCGCCTGGTTGCGTCGCGGTGCTCCGGCGCGCACGTCCAAACCAAAATTTCGCATCGATGCCGCCAACGAACTCATCGCCGACGTCCCCGAACTGCGCGATCCCCTGGCGCTGCAATCGATGGCCATTTCACGCCTCGGCAAGGACGTTGTGGACATCATGGATGTCTCTGTGAGTTTCGGGGCACATCATGTGCTCAATGACGTCACCTGGCAGCTGGCACCCGGCGAACGCACCGGCATCCTGGGAGCCAACGGGGCGGGGAAATCAACCCTGCTCGGCCTAGTCGACGGTTCTGTGCAGCCCAGCTCGGGGCGGGTCAAGCGCGGCAAGACGGTGAAGACCGCAACCCTGACGCAGCGTCTTGACGAACTGGACGATTACATTGGCGTGCCGGTGCGCAAGGTGCTCGAAGGGCTGCACTCCAGCTACACCTTCGGCACCGGGTCGAAGGCCCAGGAGCTCACGCCGGCACAGCTGCTGGAACGTCTCGGCTTTGCCTCGGAGCAGTTGGCAACTCCCACTGAGGACCTGTCAGGTGGCGAAAAACGCCGTCTCCAGTTGTTGCTGATATTGCTCGGTCAGCCGAATGTGCTGATTCTCGATGAGCCGACCAATGATCTGGACACCGACATGCTCACGGCCCTCGAGGACCTCCTGGACACCTGGCCGGGCACCCTGATCGTGGTCTCCCACGACCGGTATTTCCTGGAGCGCGTGACCGACCAGCAATTTGCCCTGCTCGACGGCCATCTGCGTCATCTGCCGGGCGGGGTTGATGAATATCTCGCGCTGCGGGCAGACGAACGCAGCGGCCGATCCGACACGCGCCGAACATCCGCGCAGGGCCCCAAATCCACACATCCGGATGCCCAGGCATCCGGCGCAGCGCAGCATGAGGCACACAAGAAGCTGGGCGCGCTGGAACGCCGCATCAACAAGCTCACCCGCGAGGTCGAGGCAGCCACTGAAGCCATGGGGCAGCTCGATCCGAGCGACTATCTTGGATTGGGCGCCGCGGCCAAGAAGATCGATGGCCAACGCGCCGAGATCGAGCAGCTCGAGAACGAATGGTTGGAGCTCGGCGAGCAGGCGGAGTAACGCAACCCGGGAGGCAGAACAATGACCCACGACCACAGCACCACTGAGGCCGACGACGACCTCTGCGTGGCAAGGGTGCCCCTGTTCCAGGGGCTCAGCCGCGATGACCAGATCGAGATCGCCGACATTGCCACTCCCACGCACGTCCAGGCCGGCGAGCAGGTCTACGCCACCGGCTCCAAGACATCCCAGCTGATGGTGCTGCACGCCGGAGCAGTGAAGGTGGCACGGCTCGACCCGGAAGGTCGTGAGCAGATTCTGCGCACGCTGGGCCCCGGCGATTTCATCGGCGAATCGGCATTCCTCACCGGTCGGCGCCCCAATCACTTCACCACCGCGCTGCAGCCGACGACCATGTGTGTGTTCAAGCATGACGATCTGGGCCGGATGGTGGCTGAACACCCTTCGATCGCCGTGCGGATGTTGCAGGAGGTGAGCAACCGCCTCGATCAGACCGAACGACGCCTGGAGTCGGTGATCTCGGGTGATGTCAGCTCACGCCTGGCCGAGTACCTGCTGTCCTTGCACGGCACTCGCGCCGAAGGCGGCATGCTGCTTGAACTTCCCCTGGCCAAGAAGGACATTGCCTCGCTCCTCGACACCACACCTGAGTCACTGAGTCGACAGCTACGACGCCTGCATGAATCGGGCATCACCGAGAACAAGGGTGCCCGCGGGGTGCTGGTGCGTGATGTCGATTCCCTCATGGATCTGGCCACACCGGGTATGTGACGGTGAGAGCCTGGGAGCGGTGAGAGCCCTGAGTGCAGGCAAGGACCACCCCGACACGGTCCGAGGTGGTCCTTGCCTGCACTGGGCCTCATGCCCATGCGAGACGCGGTCCCACACGCCTCGCATCATCGTGTGATCAGGGCACGAGCACGATCTTGCCGCCAGCGTGTCCCTGCTCCACAGCTGCCAGCGCATCGGCCGCCTGGTCCAGCGGATAGCTCTTGGAGATCTCAGGTGTCACCACTCCGTAACCGATCACGCCGGTGATCTTTTCCAGAGTGCCCTCGAGGCGCTTTCGTCCCTGACCACCGAGCTCTTCGGCGCTCGCCGCATCAGCCGCCGAAATGATGAGCTTCGGCGACTTTGCCACACCCGCCAGATCACGCAGCGGCTGGCCGCCCACCAGGTCAACGAGCAAATCCGCCCCCTCGGGCACAAGGGCCTTCACCTGCGCCGCCGCGTCCGGTCCGGCGGCCACGAACGTGGCGCCAGTGGCTTCCACTGCCTCGCGCTTGGCCTCCGAGGCCACGCCGATCACACGGAATTTGTGCACCCGCCCGATCTGGGAAGCCATATTGCCCACTCCCCCACCAGCTCCCAGGACAACGGCCGTCTGGCCCGGCTCCAATTCAATGTCGTGCGTCACATCGAAGGCCGTGGTGCCGGCAACCGGAATGACCGATGCCATCTCGAAGGAGATGTCCTCCGGCTTGGCAACAGCATCACTTGCGTTGATCAGCGTGTCATCGGCAAAGCCACCCTGGCCCTTGGCAACCGGCCCGAGCACGGCATCGCCCACGGCAAAACCCGTCACATCGGCACCGAGCGCAGTCACTACTCCTGCAACCTCACGGCCCATCGGAACAGGAAGTGTCGCACCCTGGCCGAAGCGGCCCTCACGGATCTTCCAATCAACCGGGTTGACCCCGGCGGCGCGCACCGAGACGGCGAGCTGACCCGGCCCGGGCTGCGGAACAGGACGCTCGATGAGCTCCTGGCCTGCGGCCGACCCGTACTTGGTGAATACGAACACTCGTGACATCTGACTTCTCCTCGTTGTGTGGCCCGGCCACTGCGGTGACCGCGGCATCTTCAACCGATCACGGAGTCGGCGGCTTGTCTGCGCCGCTTTCCTCGGCCTGGTCGGCCTCTTCCTTTGTGGCATATGCGGCCCCTGCCGCATGTTCCGGCGGGGCATAGATGGTGTAGAGCACCAGCGGCATGTCGCCGGTGTTGATGAAATTGTGCAAAGTTCCCGCTGGCACCGAGAACTGCATGCCGGCCTCGACGTCATAACTGATGCCGGCGATGTCAGCGCGTCCGGTGCCGGCTGCAAAGTTGAGGATCTGGTCACCGTGCTCGTGCACCTCTGCGCCGATCTCCTCGCCGGGCTGAAGTGTCTGCAGCACGATCTGTGCATGCGGGCCTGTCCACAGGACACGTCGAAAATCTGTATTGGCCCTTGCCACAGGGGCAATGGACAGGTGCTCGACGTTGTTCTCCAGGTCAAACTGCTCAGTCATGATCATTCCCATCTGTTGTGGTTGGTCACTTGTCCCACCACAACACCACTGCGCAGTTGCCCGTCCAGCAGCGCCCCACTGCCTGAGTGCAGGGCCCGGTGTGTTACCATGACCCGACATCCGAGCCCCAGCATGTCCGGGGCTCCGTGCATGTCAGCAGGACGCTTGCAGGACGATGACTCAGAACGCAGCGGGCTTGGCAACATAACCCGCCTTGGCAACCGCCTTGACCAGGTCGTCAACACTCACGCGCTGGGCATCGTGAACCGCCTCAATTTTCGCCGAGGCGTAATTGACCTTCGCGGATTCCACACCATCCAGGCGCGTCAGCTGCTTCTCGATCTTGGAGACGCATGACGGGCAGGCAAATCCTTCGGCCCGCAGGATGGTGGTTGTGGCAGTGGCAGTCATGCTGACTCCTCGTGTTCAGTGATCCGTTTTTTCGGATCAGGTCCATGTGTTCGGTTGTTCCCCGAACGACAAGATCAAAACTAGGCACGATGGGCATGTTGTTCCTTGACTCAGATCAAGCTGCCCATGATTCCGGGTCCATCCCAGCCTCCGGCCGGGCATGTCGGCCTCCTGCGAGCAGACGGCCAAGTCTGTAACGTGGCTGAAACATGGACGCAACGCGGGGTTACCTCGCGTCACTAGCCTGTGTTTATCAACAGATTCCGGGCCTGCATCGGGTCCGGGCCATGACTGCGGAGGAATCAATGTTCAACGGGCCCGACGACTTGATTGAGTACGTGAAGAAGGAGAATGTCGAATTCATCGACGTGCGTTTCTGCGATCTGATCGGGATCATGCAGCATTTCACGATCCCGGCAGACCAGCTGGAAGATCAGGTGTTCGGCTCAGGCCTCGCCTTCGATGGTTCATCGATCGTCGGTTTCCGCAAGATCGATGAGTCGGACATGGCCTTGGTGCCTGACATCAACAGCGCATGGCTCGATCCCTTCCGCGCCCGCAAGACCTTGATCATGAACTTCTTCATCGAAGACCCGATCACCCGCGAGCCCTACAGTCGTGATCCGCGCAATATTGCCCGCAAGGCGATGAATTACCTGGCCAGCACGGGTGTCGGTGACACGGTGTATTTCGCACCCGAGGCCGAGTTCTATGTCTTCGATGATGTGCGTTACGAAACCAATGGACATGGTTCCTTCTTCTCGGTGGATTCCGAGTCGGCTGCCTGGAACACCGGGCGCACCGAAGAGGGTGGCAATCTTGGCTACAAGGTGGCCGAGAAGGGCGGCTATTTCCCGGTGGCTCCCGGCGATCACTATGGCGATCTGCGCGACGAAATGGTGCAACACTGCCTGGATTCAGGCCTGATCATCGAGCGAGCCCATCACGAGGTCGGATCGGCCGGACAGGCAGAGATCAACTGGCGCTTCGATGAGCTGTTGAAGAGCGCCGACGATGTGATGAAGTTCAAGTACATCGTGAAGAACACCGCCCACCAGCACGGCAAGACCGCCACCTTCATGCCGAAGCCTGTCTTCGGTGACAATGGCTCGGGCATGCATGTGCACCAGTCGATCTGGAATGAGGGCAAGCCGCTGTTCTTCGACGAGAACGGCTATGCCCAGCTGTCCGACATGGCCCGCTATTACATCGGCGGTCTGCTCAAGCATGCGCCGAGCCTGTTGGCCTTCACCAATCCCTCGGTCAACAGCTACCACCGTCTGGTGCCGGGCTTCGAGGCACCGGTGAACCTGGTCTATTCCAATGGCAACCGTTCGGCCTGCATCCGCATCCCGATCACCGGACCCAGCCCCAAGGCAAAGCGCATCGAGTTCCGTTGCCCCGATCCGAGCGCCAATCCCTATCTGGCGTTCGCTGCCATGCTCCAGGCCGGTCTCGATGGCATCCAGAACAAGATCGAGCCCCCGGCTCCGATCGACAAGGACCTCTACGAGCTGCCGCCGGAGGAGTACGCACAGGTGGATCAGGTGCCCGGCTCATTGGGCGAGGCACTTGACGAGCTCGAGGCCGATCAGGATTATCTGCTCGCCGGCGATGTCTTCACTCCTGACCTGCTGAGCACATGGATCGAGCTCAAGCGCGGCGAGATCGCCCAGCTTGCCCAGCGTCCACATCCCTACGAGTTCGATCTGTACTACCAGATCTAGAACGTCACAAACCCCTACGCAGGTCAACGGCCTGCACGGGCATGACAACAGTGCTCCCGTCATCCATGTGATGACGGGAGCACTGTGCGTTGCAGCACTGCGCGTTGTGACACTGTGGCGTTGCAGCCCACCGAGCGGGGTGCACCCATCGGCGGTCAGCGGCATACTTGCCCCATGCCCTTCGGTCGCCACATCGCCCACATCATGGTGGGAGCACTGGCGCTCGTCACCTTGGCCGCCTGCGGCTCCACAAGCACGGGGAACGAATCCAGCGCGAGCAGTCCCGCCAGCAGCGCTGCGCCCAGTGTCAGCCATTCCCCCAAGGCAGCAGTGGCCAGCAGTCTGCCGACCAGCTTCGAGGGCTGGAGCACGACTGCGACCCCCACCCCGGCACCGACGACGATCGGCGCATCGAAGGCCACGATGACAACCGCCATTTATCGCAACGCCGCTGGCGACGGAACACTCATTGCCACTCTTGTGGTCACCGACGATCAGGGATATGCGGACGCCCAGGCAAAGCTTCTGGAAGACAGCCACAGCACCGAGCTGGGCATCTGTGGCACCCCCACCGGAACCGACAATTCAGTGTCGTGTGTGCTGGAACTGAGCGGTGGACTGCTCCAGACCACCGCAACCGGTGGCGATCTGGACTCGCTGGCCGCATTCTCCGGCTCGCTCTACACGGCGCTGCCCTGACCACTTGCTGGGCTGCCCTGACCATTTGCCCTAGGCTGCACAGGTGGCACTGAGCAAGGCAGAAATCATTGAAGCGGGCGCCGAGATCCTGGACGAGTACGGCCTCAGCGATCTCACCATGCGTCGGCTTGCCGAAAACCTGGGGGTGAAGGCAAGCGCGCTCTATTGGCATGTTCCCAACAAGCAGAGCCTGCTCGCCGAGCTCGTGGAGCGCATTCTTGATGGCCTTGAAGTGCCGGCTGCAGTCTCAGATTCCACTGCAGCCGTGGCTGCAGGACCGGACTGGCGGATGGCGCTCGGCGTCTGGTCCGGCGAACTGCGCGAACGGCTCCTGGCCCACCGCGACTCGGCCGATCTGGTGGCATCCATGCGAGCCATCGGTTTGGCGGGCACCACCCTTCCGCAGGGTGTTGCCGAGCTCTTGATGGACGCCGGAATGACTTCGGGGCAGGCAACAGTGGCCGCCCAGACCTTGGTCTATTTCATCCTCGGTCATGTGGATGAGGAGCAGCAGCGAGCCCAGCTCGGAGCTCTCGCCACGACGGGCAGCAGCAACGCGGAGAAGCTTGCGGAATCAGACAATGAGCAGGGCTTCACGGCGGGTTTGCAGCTACTTTTCGATGGCATGGCTGCCCAGCTCGCCAGGCGCTGAAGCCCTGGACATCAGAACTTCAGGCGCGCTGCCCATGATTCCGGCAGATTGCGATAGATCGCCATCAATGGCGTGAAGATGCCCGGCACGCGCACCACAGTGTCACCGGAGTCCAGTGCCCGGAGCGCTGCCCGGGCCACTCGCGCAGGTTTCACCGAGAGCGCGGCACGGTGCCCGGCAGTCATGGCCGAGGACACGAAGCCGGGGCGCACCACCAAGACCGGTATTCCTTCGGGGGCCAGCGCCTGGCCAAGCCCCCTGTAGAAGCCGTCCATGGCAGCCTTGCTGGCGCCATAGACGAAGTTGGTGCGTCGGGGACGTTCAGCAGCCACCGTGCTGATGGCCACGATACGGCCCGCTCGACCACCCGCGGACAGCTGTGAGCGCAGCTCGGCGGCAACCAGCACGCCGATACTCACTGCAGCGGTGGCATTGATCGTGAGCACATTCCTGGCGATCTCGGCATCGGTCCATGCCTGTTCCGGATCACCCAACACACCGAAGGCAACGACGACCGTGCCCACATCACCGGAACCGTGCATGGCCTGCGCCACGGCACCGGCATGTTCAGCGCTGTGGCAGACGTCCAGATCCACTATGCGCACGCTCCGGGCGCCGGCATCTGCCCTCCGGGGACGGGCATCTGCCAGGCGGGGGGCATCCGGGCGGGCAACCAGCACAACGGGCGCCGGATGACGGCGCAGCAGCCCCTCGATGATAGCCAGCCCGATATCGCTCGTGCCGCCGAAAAGCACCAGCGCACCCGGGTCAGTGCTGTCCGGAACCCCACTGTTGCCAGGAACACCGCTGTGGGCAGGCATCATCGGGTCAGTCATTCGTCATGCCCCCAGAACAGTCGGTCAACAACTCTGGATGCCAGCCGTGTTGTGCGTTGGTATTCGTCCAGCAGCAGAGAGGCCTCACCCTTGGCCCAGCCGAGCTGCGCGGCAATGGCCGACAGATCGCGTGGGTCGGATGGCAGCTGGTCGCTGGTGCGTCCACGAACAAGCATGGCGTGGTTGCGCAACTCACTGGCCATCTGCCATGCATCACGCAGCAGCTGGGCATCATGGGCTTCAATCAGGCCCTCCTGGATGCACGCATCGAGAGCATCCATCGTATTGGGCACCCTGAGCGACTCCAGATCACCGGCATGGCGCAGCTGCATCAACTGCACCGTCCACTCGACATCGGACAGCCCCCCCGGCCCCAGCTTGAGGTTGCGACGGCGGTCGGTCCCCCGCTGCACACGCTCCGTCTCCATCCGGCCCTTGAGCTTGCGGATCGACCAGATCTCCTCATCCGAGAGCCCCGCATCAGGCCAGCGCAGGGGCGCAATATCGTCCAGGAAGCGGGTCACCAACTCCTCGTCACCCGCACCATAACTGGCCCGGATGAGAGCCTGCTGTTCCCAGGTCTGTGACCAGCGTTCGTAATAGCTGCGATAGCCGCCCAGGGTGCGCACCATCACACCGTCGCGGCCCTCGGGGCGCAGATCGGCGTCCAATTCCAGTGGCGGGTCGGCGCCCGGAAGACGCAGGAGGGCACTTGCCTTGGTGACCACGCGGGTGGCAGTGATGATGTCGTCACTGGACGCATCATCATCCACCACATACATGGCATCGGCATCCGAGGCATAGCTGAGTTCGGTGCCACCCCAACGCCCCATGGCGATCACTCCGATGGGCGGCACCGGGGCGCTCGAAGAACGCGCGGCAATGGCCAGCGCAGCTCCCACTGTGGCTCCAGCCAGGTCGCTCAAACCACGTCCGAGCGCATCGAGGTCGATACGCCCCAGAACATCACCCAGAGCCAGCCTCAGGAGTTCCCGGCGGCGTAGGGCCCGGACGGCGCCGATGGCCTCGGCCTCGCCATCATGACGGCGCACAACGGCCATCATCGAGCCATCCAGGGAGGTGCGGTCGCGGGAGACGAGCTCCTCCGGATCGGCAAGGAGCTGAACGGCTGCAGGATCGCGTTCGATCATGGCAATGGCATAGCGGCTGGACGACAGGATGGTGGCCAACA
>CAXYYR010000040.1:0-17243 GCA_964293265.1 uncultured Propionibacterium sp. | reverse complement strand
GCTGCTGTGAACAAGGACCCCCTGGAGTCCATCCTCACCGGCGGCGAGGACCATGCGCTGGCGGCCTGCTTTGATCCTGACGATGTGCCGGAGGGCTTTTTCCCGGTCGGTCATGTGGTCGAGGCCGATGATGAGGGTCCACGCGTCACCGTTGATGGTCATGTCCACGAGGGGCATGGCGGGTGGCAGCACTTCAGCCAAGCCTGAGCGGCGGCTGTGCGGCGCGGCAGTCCTGGCTGGATGACCCGTTCCGAGTAGTCTGCCGAGTATGGCGACCCGCGTGTCTTCCCCCTCGCGGCCTCGCAGCAAGAGCAGCGCGAAGAACTCGCGCCGCCCTGCGAGCGCTCGTACAGGTGGGAACAAGAAGAACAACCGCAGCCGTAGTACGAGTTCACGCTCGACACGGCCAAGTGCCCAGCGCCCAAATGCTCCTGGCCCAAATCCGATCCTTCGTGGTCTGGTGGTCGTCTGGCAGGGCATTGCCCATGCGCTAGGCGCTGGCGTGAGGCGGATCAGCGGAACCGTGGACGAGGTTGACCCCGCCATGCGTCGCGATGGCCTCGGACTTTTTGCCCTGGCAGTAGGTCTGGTGGTTGCCGCCCAGTTCTGGATCGGCCTGCCCGGCCCCGTTGGTCACATTCTTCAGGTGTCCGTTGCCACGATTTTCGGCATGGCCAGCTACATGCTTCCCGTCCTGTTCTTCGTGCTCGCCTGGCGCACTCTGCGTGATCCGCAAACCAATGGACCGGTGGGGCGCCAGGTCCTCGGCTGGGTCCTGGTTGCCTTCGGTGCCCTGGGACTGATCAATGTCACCGAGTCACCATTGCCCGGCCCCGGTGATCCGGAACGTATGCGCGCCATGGGCGGCATCATCGGTTACATCGCAAGCTCCATGTTCACCCAGCTGGTGCCAGCATGGCTTGCCGGGGTGTTGCTGGTTGTGATTGCTGTGTTCGGAGCGATTCTTGTCACCGGACGTCCCCTGCACGAATTGTGGGAGCAGACCCGCGAGATCGCCGACAATGCCAGTGATTGGGCTGCTGATACGCGCGCCAAGAAGGCTGAACGCAAACTCAAATATGGTGTTGACGAGGCCTATGACACACCGGTGATCGACGCGGATGAGCACAGTGTTGCCCTGCCGGAGTCTGATGGACGTCAGGCCCCGTCTGATGAGGCAGAGCCCGTGATCCGACCCAAGTCAGCGCCCGTTGAGCGGGTGGAAGCTGCCGAGCCGGAGACCACGCTGGCTCCGCCTGAGCACCTGCCCATCCCGAGCCGGGTTGAGCAGCTGCAGCTGTCGGGTGATGTGCAATACACGCTGCCGGATCTGACCCTGTTGAAGCCCGGTTCGGCGCCCAAAGTGCACACCGATGCTGCAGATCACATGGTGAGCGCCCTGCAGGAAGTCTTCACCGAATTCGGAATTGATGCGCAGGTCACCCGCTACACGCGTGGCCCCACCGTGACCCAGTACGAGGTGGAACTGGGCGCCGGGGTGAAGGTTGAGAAGGTCACGGCGCTGCAGCGCAATATCGCCTATGCGGTTGCCTCCCCGGATGTGCGTATCCTGTCGCCCATCCCGGGCAAATCAGCGATCGGCATCGAGATTCCCAACCGGGACAAGGAAGTCGTGAGCCTTGGCGATGTGCTGCGCAGTCCGCGCGCCCGGGACAATGCCAAGCCGCTTGTGGTGGGGCTCGGCAAGGACGTCGAGGGCCATGTCGTGCTGGCCAATATTGCCAAGATGCCGCATCTGTTGGTGGCAGGAGCAACCGGCTCGGGCAAGTCGAGCTTCGTCAACTCGATGATCACCTCGATCATGTTGCGCGCCACCCCCGATGAGGTGCGCATGATCCTGGTGGATCCCAAGCGAGTGGAACTCAACCAATATGAGGGCATTCCCCATTTGGTGACGCCGATCATCACCAATCCCAAGAAGGCAGCCCAGGCGCTGGAATGGGTTGTTGCCGAGATGGACCATCGTTACGACGATCTGGCGGCCTTCGGTTTCCGACACATCGACGATTTCAACAAGGCCGTCAAGGCCGGTGAAGTGCAGCTGCCGGAGGGCTCCGAGCGGGAGCTGACGCCCTATCCCTATTTGCTGGTGGTGGTCGACGAGCTGAGCGATCTCATGATGGTGGCTCCCCGCGATGTCGAGGATTCCATTGTGCGCATCACCCAGCTGGCGCGCGCAGCAGGCATCCATCTGGTGTTGGCCACCCAGCGCCCATCGGTGGATGTGGTGACCGGCTTGATCAAGGCGAATATTCCTTCGAGGCTCGCATTTGCCACCAGCTCAGCCACTGACTCGCGGGTCATTCTCGATCAGGCAGGCGCTGAGCGTCTGTTGGGCCAGGGCGATGGACTCTTCCTGCCCATGGGTGCCGCCAACCCGAAGCGCGTTCAGGGCAGTTGGGTCACCGAGGCCGAGGTCCGTGACATTGCTGAATATGTGAAGGGTCAGCTCCAGCCGCAGTACCGCGAGGACGTCACAGCCGTGGCGAGTGGCGCAAACAAGGTGGCCGAGGACATCGGCGATGATCTTGAGCTCGTTCTGGAGGCCGCCACCAATGTGGTGAATCTTCAGCTGGGCTCCACCTCGATGCTGCAACGCAAGTTGCGTATCGGCTTTGCCAAGGCCGGCCGCATCATGGACATCCTGGAAACCAGGGGAGTGGTGGGGCCCAGCGAGGGCAGCAAGCCCCGCGAAGTGCTCGTGAAGCCTGACGAGCTGGATTCGGTGCTGGCGCAATTGTCGGGGGAGCCCGAGCAGCAGACCGCATCCTGATGCGGCCGGATGGCGCCGTGACCAAATGGCGCGAGGACCACAGGGCAATGAGTTCGGCTGCGAGCAGCAGGGCAGGGATACTGGAGTCATCATGACCACTTCCAAGGTTCACCTCATCAGGCTCGGCTGCGCACGCAATGACGTTGATGCGGAGGAGCTTGCCGGACGGTTGGAAGCAGGCGGCTTCGAACTGGTCGACGAGCCAGATGAAGCGGATGCGCTCGTTGTCAACACCTGCGGCTTCGTGGAACAGGCGAAGAAGGATTCCATCGACACGATCCTCTCGGCCGCCCAGCTGCGTGATTCGGGACGTCCCCAGGCAGTGGTTGCCGTGGGCTGTCTGGCCGAGCGTTATGGCAAGGAATTGGCAGCGTCACTGCCCGAGGCAGATGCCGTTCTCGGCTTCGACGACTATTCCGACATCTCCCAGCGGCTCACCACCATCATGGCCGGGGGTGAGGTGGAGGCACCGACCCCGCAGGATCGCCGAAAGCTGTTGCCCATCGCGCCCATCGAGCGACACCGGGGTCAGCCGATCGCCGGTCATCAGGGCCCGTTACCAGCTGGACTGGCGCCTGCCTCGGGTCCGAGGGTGCCGAGGCGACGTCTCGACAGTGGTCCGTGGGCGCCCCTCAAGATTGCCTCGGGTTGTGACCGTCATTGCGCCTTCTGCGCCATACCCAGTTTTCGTGGTGCCTATCTGTCACGGACGGGCGAGGAGATTGTCGATGAAGCCCGGTGGCTCGTGAGCCAGGGCGTGCGGGAAATCATGCTGGTGTCAGAGAACTCATCGAGCTATGGCAAGGACCTGGCTGATCTGCGGGCCCTGGAACAGCTTCTTGACCAGCTGTCGGGGGTTGACGGCCTGGACTGGATTCGGGTGAGCTATCTCCAGCCGGCGGAGATGCGGCCCAGCCTGGTTGAGGTGATGACGTCCACGCCCAAGGTGTTGCCGTATTTTGATTTGAGTTTCCAACATGCCTCAGCCCCCCTGCTGCGCCGGATGCGTCGCTTCGGTGACCCGGAATCGTTCCTTGGGCTCATCGAGCAGATCCGTCACAGTGCGCCCGAGGCCGGGATTCGTAGCAATGTGATCGTGGGCTTCCCCGGGGAGACACAGACCGATGTGGATGTCCTCGCTGATTTCCTGTCTGCAGCACGCCTCGATGCTGTCGGGGTCTTCAGCTATTCCGATGAGGAAGGTACTGCCGCTGCTGAGCTCGATGGGCACCTTGAGGAGGCGGTGATCAACGAGCGACATGAGCGCATTGCCGATCTGGCCGATGTGCTGTGCGACGATCGGGCCGCCGCACGGGTGGGGGAGCAGGTCCAGGTGTTGGTTGAGGCGCAGGAAGCCGAGGGCCTGGTGGGCAGGGCTGCTCACCAGGGGCCCGATGTCGATGGCATCACCAACCTGCGTGCTCATCACGGCCAGCCGCTGCCCACTCCAGGCGATATGGTGACCGCGTCAGTCATCGGCACGGTCGGAGTGGACCTGGTCGCCGAAATCGACCAGGAGGTTTAGGCCCATGGCCACACCGTCAGACGGAACAGCGGGCAAGACCACCTTGAACTTTGCGTGGAACCTTCCCAATATCCTCACCATTGCACGGATGGTGCTGGTGCCCGTGTTGGCTGTGGTGCTGCTCCTCAATCCGCACGATCAGGCGTGGCGCTTCGCGGCAACCGCTGTCTTTGCCATCGCCATCGCCACTGACTTCGCAGATGGGCGTATTGCGCGCAAATACAATCTTGTGACCAATTTCGGCAAGATCTGGGATTCCATTGCCGACAAGGCGCTGACAGGCATGGCTTTCATCGGCCTGTCTGTCATCGGAGAGCTGCCATGGTGGTTCACCGCGGTGGTGCTGGTGCGCGAATGGGGAATCACCCTCATGCGCTTCCGAGTGCTCAAATATGGCGTGATGGCAGCCAAGCAGGGGGGCAAACTGAAGACCTTCCTGCAAGGCATTGCCCTGACCCTGTTCCTGCTGTGGCTGCCCGAAGCGGGTGCCTGGTTCGACATCGGCCGCTGGGTGATCATGGGCGCCGCCTTCGTCCTTACGGTGGTGACCGGCATCGATTATGTGATCGACGCCATAAAGCTGCGGCGCGAATCATTGCGCGTCGGCCACCCCGTCGATTATTCGGGGATGCACTCGCACGCACATGATGAATCATGAATGACGCCGGCCCCAGCGACGAACGGCTGGCCGGTGCTGCCGAGTTGGTGATCACCGGGTTCCGGGACAAGGGACTCAGCTTGGCCACATGCGAGTCGATCACCGGTGGAGGAATCGGCTGGACCCTCACTCGGATTGCCGGTGCCTCGGATGTCTTCAGGGGTGGGCTCATCACCTATGCCAGCGAACTCAAATCAACCCTGGCGGGCGTGGACGCTGAGTTCATTGCCGCGCACGGGGTGATCAACCGCACCACTGCTCTGGAAATGGCCGAGGGTGCCGCGCAGGTGTGCGCAGCAGATGTTGCGGTGGCGGTGACGGGGACAGCCGGGCCAACCGGTGAAGACGGGGAACCGCCCGGCACTGTCTGGTTGGGAGTCTGTCTGGACGGCCACGCTCTGGCACATCGCTGTGCATTTCCCGGTGAGCGTGATGCCGTCCGCCGTTGGACAGTTCTGGCTTGCTTGAATGCCCTGGGAAGGCTCGTGAGCACACCTCAGCGGCCCGTGCTCGATGATGCGCTGTGGGATGATCTGCTCACCGGAGAATGATTGAAGCGCCCACAATGCGAGATGACTGGACTCTCACGGAATTAATTACGGTCTGAGGCGGTTTTATTGTCACAGGCTCCACTGTGGAGCGCGATCGGAGGGCAACGTGAAGACACCTTTGCTGAGGGTGCTGTTGGGTCAGACTCTGCGGGAACAGCGTGTTCACGATCACCGCACCCTGCGCGATGTGTCGATGGCAGCCCGAGTGAGTTTGGGTTATCTGTCCGAGGTGGAGCGCGGCCAGAAGGAAGCCTCCAGCGAATTGCTGTTCTCGATCTGCACCGCACTGCATGTGCCGCTGTCACAGATCCTGCGCCAGGTGAGCGACCGGATGATCGTTGAAGAAGCGAGCCAGCTGCAACCCGAACAGATCAACCTGACCCCGGTTGCACCGGCGGTTGTCGCTGCCTGATCTGCGTGGCACTGCGCTGCATGGCCAGTGGGGGATGCCGCTAGCGTCGTCGACGACGGGTATAGCCGCGTGGCACCATCACGAAGCCGGCCTCCCTCAGCGCGCGCGCCAGCTCACTGCTTGTGACGCCCTGCGATGTCTGTGTTGATTCCGGGCTCGCCCCCGACACATCAATCCCCACAGTGCCTGCATCAGCCGTGTCCATTCCTGCTGTGCCCGTCTCCAGGGCAGGGCGTCCATTCATGCGATCAATGGTGATGGTGCCCAGTCGTCCGTGATCAATGGCCGCGGCGAGTGTCATCAGAGCTGCTGCCAGGCGGTTTTCATCAGCCTGTTCAAAGGTGAGCAGTGTGTGCGCACCCCGTTCGACGTAGATGATCGGCAATCCGTCATCAAGCACCACCAAGGCCCCCGCTTTTCGGGTGGGGCGGTGCCCATTGGTGGGCGGCCATTCCAGAGCAGCCCCATAGGGGTTCACCGGATCGCATGCCGCAAGCAGGCGTTGGGGCGTGGGCGGTGCGCTGCGCAGAAGATCAACAGCGCCCGGAGTGGCGAATTGGGCGCCGCCGAGCCCCTCGACGAAATAGCCGCGGCGGGTGTTTCCCAGCTCCTCCATCTGCGTGAGCACGCGATAAGCCTCGGCGAAATTCGGGGTGCTGGGTTCGGTGAGAAGGCTTCCCCTGGTGAGAATCCCGTAGCGCCCCAACTCGAGTTCCAGAGCCTGCAACAGGCTGCTTGCCTTGGCTTTGGGATCGGGCTGGCCAGTGCCGCCCGATGGGGGAGTCACAGGCATGGCGGCCCAGCGTGTGCCGCCCACCATCATGGGGCGTGGTGCCCGGGGACGAACCGCGCGGCGGCGCACGCGCGGCGTGGACGGAGTCTTCAATGTTCCGCGCCCCGAACTCAACTCGCGGACCGGTCCGAAGGTGTCAGTGGTCACTCGACCGCACCAGGCCAACTCCCACAGGGCGTCCGTCACCGCTGACGGGCCATGTTGTGGGTCGGTGAGTTCGTCAATCCGCCAGCCGCCGCCGGCCTCAAGGCGTGTGGCCAGTTGACGGGCCAGTGGACTCAGATCGGAATCAGTGGATGTGGGGTGCTTGTCGGATGTGGCTTCTGTGATGGGCGCACGTGGAACTTCGATGTCGGCAGGCTTGAGAATTATCCAGCCATCGCGGCGTCCAAGGGCTCGTGACCCCGTCCAGATGAGTTCGCCGGTGGACAGTGCTTCATCAAGCAGTGCGGGACGGTATCCGGGAAGACGGCTCGGCAGCACCACTGATTCGAGCATCGATGCGGGGATGGGGTAGCCGGCCAGCAGGTCGACCACGGCCAGCAAGTCCTCCATCGTGGCGTTGCCGGGTTCACCTTCGTGCCCGGTTGGATGATCAGCGTGGGTGGGCAGCTGCTGCCAGGCATCCAGAAAGCGCGCGAACTGCTGCTGATCAACCGCTTCGACCTGATTGCGCAGCCGAGCCAGGCTCCGGCGCTTGATGAGGGTGAGCACCTGTTGGTGACAGTACTCAGGGGCCTCAGGACCTGAGTCCGTTGTGAAGTGACCCTTCAGGACCGTGCCATCAGCCACCAGGGCAGTCAGGGCGGTGTCCGCGGCCGCACGCGCCAGACCGTAACGTCGGGTCAGCTCATCGGTTGTGCTCACAGCGTGGTGTCGGACCCATCGCAGCACCAGATCGCGTACTGCAGCGGTCTGATCACGTGTGGCGGGAGCCGACATCGCTGCCGGAACGGGAATGCCCAATGCATCGCGCAACAAGCCCGTGTCGGCATCGGCACACCACATGTCGGTGCCATTGATACGCACCGGGGCAATCCGATGCGCCCGGGCCAGAGCCGTGAGCCATTCATCGCTCGGACTGGCAGCCTCGTCCGGCTGTGACGGCACCTCGGGGCGGACCCCACGGCTGCGACATTCCTGTGTGGTGAGGGGGCCGATGGTGCGGATGATCACCCAAAGGCCCTCAGCATCGCGAGCCCGGTAGTCGGGGGCGAGGCGCTGAAGACGGGCCTGGATCTCGTCGATCACCTCAGGATCGAGCAGCTGCGGGGCGCCCGAGGTGCCCAACAGCTCTGCAAGCATTCCTGAATCAAGCCCCAGCGCAGCCAATTTCCGTTCGGCCAATGGCTGGTCGGAGTCGTAGACAAATTCCCCCACGTAGCCGAACAGCAGATTGCGGGCGAAGGGCGAGGGTTGTTGGGTCTCCACTTCCACCAGCCGGATGCGACGTGCGGCGATGTCGGCCATGAGCGAGCGCAGACCCGGCAGATCGAAAACGTCCTGGAGACATTCGCGCATTGCTTCCACCACGATGGGGAAGTCGCGATAACCTGCCGCGACGGCCAGGAGTTGTGCCGACTTGATGCGTTGTTGCCACAGTGGGGCCCGAGTGCCCGGATTGCGTCGTGGCAGCAGCAGTGCCCGGGCAGCGCACTCGCGGAATCTGGCAGCAAACAGTGCAGAACCGAAGACCTGCTGCGTGACCAGCGATTCGATCTCATCGGCATCGATCACCAGAAGCTCGGACAACACAAGCTCGGAATCGACATCCGGCAGTTGGATGATCAGGCCATCGTTGAGTGCTGTGACATGGACATCGACGCCGGTGCGTTCGCGTGCGAGTTTCTCGATCACCAAGCCCCAGGGCTGCAACACGGCAGCGCCGAGTTGGCAGTGCACGCAGATGCGCCAATCGCCGATCTCGTCGCGAAACCGCTCCACCACAATGGTGCGATCGGTGGGCAGCTGGCCGGTGGCCTCCCGCTGCTCGTCGAGATAGGCCATCAGATTCTTGCTTGCCAGGTTGTCCAATCCCTCATCGGTCAGCTCAACCAATGCCTGTTGGTATCCGGCCTCTCCCAGTTCCCTCACCCTGGCGCCAATGGCACGGCCGAGTTCGGCAGGGCGGGCCGGCGAGTCGCCGCGCCAGAAGGGCAGTCGTCCGGGACGGCCCGGCGCTGGTGAAACCAACACCTGGGAATGTGTGATGTCCTCGATGCGCCAACTGGAGGTTCCCAGCGTGAAGACATCACCCACACGCGATTCGTAGACCATTTCTTCATCGAGCTCTCCGACGCGGCGTCCGGGGACATGTCGGCCGGCGGCAGTCTGTTCGCCGATGAGGAAGACGCCGAACAGCCCGCGATCAGGGATGGTGCCGCCACTGGTGGTCACCAGACGGCGCGCGCCGGGGCGGGCAGTCACCACATCTGTGCTGCGATCCCACACGAGTCGTGGCCTCAGCTCGGCAAAATCCTCACTGGGATAACGCCCGGTGAGCATGTCGAGCACGCCATCAAAGACCGAGCGAGGCAGGTCAATGAACGGATCACAGTGACGCACCAGCCCGAACAATTCTGCCGAACTGTGGGAATCGTTGACGCACATGGACACCAGCTGTTGGGCCAGGACATCCAGCGGATTGTGCAATTGGTGCACGGCTTCGATGTGACCGGTTGCCATCCGGCCGGCAACCACTGCTGATTCGAGCATGTCTCCCCGTGCGGTGGGAAAAAGCACGCCCTGCGAGATGGCTCCCACCTGGTGGCCGGCGCGTCCGACACGCTGGAGGCCGCTCGACACTGAAGGCGGGGCTTGCACCTGGATCACCAGATCAACCGCACCCATGTCGATGCCGAGTTCCAGAGAACTCGTGGCCACCACACAGGGCAGTGCACCGCTCTTGAGATCCTGCTCGATCTGCGCGCGGCGCTGCTTGCTCACCGAGCCGTGGTGGGCGCTCGCCACAATGGGGAATTCACTGCCGTCACGGCCCTTGCTGGCAGCTGAGGCAACCATGACCTCCGCCGGCAATTCTTGTGGCGCGTCCACTGCCCCCAGGTCGTGGGCATGCAGCTCATTGAGGTGGGCAGTGAGCCGCTCGGCAACGCGCCGGGAATTCACGAAGCAGATGGTCGACCGGTGTGTGCCGATGAGATCGAGGATGCGCCGTTCGATGGGAGGCCACATCGATGGTTGCCGGGCCGGTCCGTTCGTCGTGTCCTCGGGACCATCGTCGGCATCGGGCTGGGTCATGTCCTCCACCGGCACCACCACCGACAGATCCCATGTCTTGACGGCCGGGGGACTGACCACCGTCACCGGGCGATCACCTGACAGGAATGCGGCAACCTTCTCCGGCGGACGAACGGTGGCCGACAAGCCGATTCGTTGGAAGCCCCCGTGACGGCTCAGCGCTGCCACACGCTCCAGGCTCACCATCAGATGTGCGCCTCGTTTGGTGCCCGCCAAAGCGTGAACCTCATCGACAATGACTGTCTCCACGTCCCGCAGGGTTTCTGTAGCCTGACTGGAGAGCATGAGGAACAATGATTCTGGCGTCGTGATGAGGATGTCAGGTGGGTGGCTGGCAATGCGCCGCCGCTGGGCGGCTGATGTGTCCCCCGAACGCACCGCCACGCTGATGTGAGGCTCAGGCAGGCCAAGGCGTTGTGCAGTGGTGATGATGCCCCGCAATGGAGCCTGCAGATTGCGCTCGATGTCCACTGCCAAGGCCTTCAGTGGCGAGATGTAGAGAATCCGTACACCGCTCGGGGTGGCCGAATCATCCTGCGTGGTGTCGGAGGTTTTCGGCGCTGTTGCCAGTCGATCAATGCTCTGGAGAAATGCTGCCAGGGTCTTGCCCGAACCGGTGGGGGCAATCACCAATGCATTGCGACCCGTCGAGACTGTCTGCCATGTGGCTGCCTGGACCGCAGTGGGGGCTGCGAAGACATCCGTGAACCAGGTGCGTGTGGCCCGGCCGAATCCGGCCAGCGCCTGCTCGTCGGCGGCGTGCGCGACAGGCTCAGTCATGATCACCAGTCTGTCCTGTGGGACTGACATTTTCGAATGGTTCGTGCACAGGACCAATGACAGGGATGGGGGAATGGCGCATCAACGCTGGTTGTCGGGCAGCTCAAGGAAGCGCCATACGGCTCGCCACACTGTTTTGAAGTCCACTGCATCATCCAGGGCCTCTCGCACCGTGCGATTGTCAAGATCGGCCAGGACGATCTGATCTGCCCATACGCGGGCGGACTGCTCACCCAGGTGGTGGTCCATCCGCCGCCAGAATTCTGTTTCACGCACCGCGCCAGCTTAGGCGGGTGGGCGTGGCGCAACACTTCGAACGTGTGTTCGTATATTGTGGATACGTTGGTTGGTTGGGTCCACAGCACCGGGTGAACCGGAAAATGTCAGTGCTCGGCCATACAGTCAAGACATCGGCACATCAGCCCCGGGCTGTTGACCAATGACAGCCTTGTTGGGCTGTCAACAAAGGGCCTGTTGTCCAAATGGGCTTGCCATATGAGCGGACCGCATGAGTGGGTCGCAGGATGTTGGCCACGGTGCCGACACGAGGAGAGGATCGGGACAATGGCCGCAGCAGATCGCAACAAGGCTCTTGAGGCCGCGCTGGCCCAGATTGAGAAGGCTCATGGCAAGGGCTCGGTGATGCGCCTGGGTGATCAGGCATATGCACAGATCGAGTCGATTCCCACCGGGTCAGTGGCACTTGATCTGGCCCTCGGCATCGGTGGCCTGCCGCGCGGACGCGTTGTGGAGATCTATGGCCCCGAGTCGTCGGGCAAAACCACTGTGGCCCTGCATGCCATTGCCAGCGCCCAGGCGGAGGGTGGCATCTGTGCCTTCATCGACGCCGAACATGCCCTCGATCCCGGTTATGCCCACGCGCTCGGTGTGGATACGGATGAGCTCCTGGTGAGCCAACCCGACAATGGCGAGCAGGCCCTGGAGATTGCTGACACCCTGGTGCGTTCGGGCGCTCTCGAGCTCCTGGTCATCGATTCCGTGGCGGCGTTGACACCACGTGCCGAAATTGAAGGCGAGATGGGCGACAGCCACGTCGGTCTGCAGGCCCGATTGATGAGCCAGGCACTGCGAAAGATGACCGGTGCGCTGCAGGGTGCCAACACCACCGCCATCTTCATCAACCAGTTGCGCGAAAAGATCGGCGTCATGTTCGGTTCGCCCGAGACCACGACCGGTGGCCGCGCCCTGAAGTTCTACTCATCGGTGCGTCTGGATGTGCGTCGGATCGAGTCGCTCAAGAATGGCAACGAGATTGTTGGAAACCGGACCCGTGTCAAGGTGGCCAAGAACAAGGTGGCTCCGCCGTTCAAGCAGGCAGAATTCGACATCCTCTATGGCAAGGGCATCAGCCGCGAGGGCAGCCTCATCGACATGGGAGTGGACTGCGGCGTCGTCCGCAAGGCCGGTGCCTGGTTCACCTATGGTGACGATCAGCTGGGACAGGGCAAGGAGAACTCCCGCACCTTCCTCATCACCCACCCCGATGTGGCTGCTGAGATTGAGCACAAGATTCGCGTGAAGCTTGGTCTGGATGCGGATCCTGACATGCCTGAGGGTATTGATCCGAAGACCGGCGAAGTCATTGACGCCAAGGCCTCTCCCGAGGATGCCAAGGCCGGTGCCTGAGTCCGCGAAGGTCTGAGCCGATGGCAGCCAACGACAAGTCAACCGGGGCCACGCTTGAAGCGCTTGCTGCGCTGATTCGTGAGGTCTCGGTTGACTCGGCTGCCCGTTCGCAGAACCCAGAAGAGTCAAAGCGCGCAACCGAGGAATTCTCGAAGGCTCGGGAGATCGCCTTGCGCCGTGTGGATCGGCGGGATTACTCCCGTGGGGAGCTCACCGAGTACCTGGTGCGCAAGCGTGAGCTTGATCCGGGCATCGTGTCCCAGATTCTTGATCGTTTTGAAGAAGTCGGCATCGTTGACGATGCCCGATTTGCCCGTAATTGGGCACAAGCTCGGCTGCGGACACGCAAGCTTTCGCGCCGAGCAATTGAGCGAGAACTCAGGGTCCGAGGTGTGCGGGCTGAGTTCATCGATGCTGCGTTGGACCCGATCTCTGGTGACCAGGAAAGGCAGGCTGCTCTTCAACTGTGTCGTGCCAAGGCAGCACATCTGCCGGCAGTGGATCGTCAGGTGGCGATCCGACGATTGGCCGGCCAGCTTGCACGGCGCGGCTATGGCAGCTCGGTGGCCATGTCCGTTGTGCTGCAGGTGCTTGATGAGCAGGCTGACGAGACCGATCCCGAAGCTTCCTGAGCCAATACAGAGCGCCCTTGTGGGCCAAGACACCGTAAGGTGGTGTGGCCTCGCAGTCATGTCCGAGGAAGCTGTGTCCCGAGGAAGCTTTCCACGGGGTGTCAAAGCGCCGGGGCTAGGACTTCGTCGGCAAATGCGAGAGAATCGGAAAGAAGCCAGCCGGGATCATCCGCGCCAGAATCTGGGCAAGGCTTTGATCAGGAAGCAATGCGGCTGGCGCTGATGAGAATCGCAGGGGGCAGCATGGGGGCGTTCTGGATGCTGCTGTTCGTCGTGCTGTTGGTGCTCCTGGTGGTGATCCTTGCCCTCGGAGTTGTGGTGATATTCCGCTTTCGGGCAACGGCAAATACTGACTCAGTCAAAGCGGAGCAGGCACAATCGCCCAAGCCCCACGACGAGGCACTGTCACCATCCATCGAAGAAGCCCAGACCACCACGGACCGGGAAAAGGCCCTTGACAGGCGAGCTGCAGACCTTGATGAACGTGAGGCGCGCCTGGAAGTGGAGCATGACAGGCTGCGAAAACTCACTGAGCAGCTGAACACCCGTGATGACCAGCTCCGCACCCGCGCCGCCGATGTTGACAGTGCGCGGAATGTTGCCAGTGCAGAACTCAGCCGTGTCGCCGGGCTGAGCGCCGATGATGCACGACGCGAGCTCTTCGAGCAGGTGGAGCGCACCAGTCAGCGCATGGCTACTGCGCGAGCTCAGGAGATCAAGCAGCGTGCCACCCGACAAGCTGATCAGGTGGCTCGGAACATCATCCTTTCCACCATCCAGCGAGTGTCGGTTGACCAGACGGCGCAGGCAGTGGTGTCCACCGTCGACCTTCCCAATGATGAGATGAAGGGACGTGTCATCGGCCGCGAGGGTCGCAATATCCGTGCCTTCGAGCAGACCACCGGTGTCGACGTCCTCATCGACGACACTCCCGGGTCTGTGCTGCTGAGCTGCTTCGATCCTGTGCGGCGTGAGATCGCCCGGCTCACCATGCAGGAACTCATCACGGATGGGCGCATTCACCCTGCCCGGATCAGTCAGGCGTATTCCCGGGCTGCAGGACGAGTGCATGATCAGTGTCAGGAAGCCGCCGAGCAAGCCATTTCTGAACTTGGCCTGCTGAATGTCGACCCGGGGCTCTACGAATACATCGGGGCCCTGCGCTATCGCACCAGCTACGGACAAACAGTTCTGACACACATGCTTGAGTGCGGGCGTATTGCTGGTGCGATCGCGGCTGAATTGGGGCTGGTTCCCGATTCATTCAAGCGGGCTGCCTTCCTTCATGACCTCGGCAAGGCCGTGGTGACCCAGGGCGATGGTTCCCATGCTGCCGAGGGCGCAGAGCTTGCTCGTCGCTTTGGTGAGAGCGAGGCAGTGGTCAATGCCATTGCTGCTCATCATGACGAAATCGATGCAGATTCTGCTGAGGCAGTGATAACCCAGATTGCAGATTCCATCTCCGGTTCGCGTCCCGGTGCCCGCCGTGAATCCATGGCGGCATATGTGGATCGCCTCACACGATTGGAGCAGCTTGCCTCTGCCCACCCGGGAGTTGACAAGGTTTTTGCCATGCAGGCCGGCCGTGAAGTCAGGGTGATGGTTGTGCCTGAACAGATTGATGACGCCGCCAGCCAGGTTTTGGCCACGCAGATCGCCCGCGAGATCGAGGAAGAGCTGACCTATCCCGGAAATATCAGGATCAGTGTTGTGCGCGAATCAGTGGCCACCGACGTGGCGCACTGAGCGTCAGGATTCAGAGCACCGAGGCAAGGAAATCCCGTGCTCGTTGGCTTTTCGGATGGTCGAAGAATTCACGGGGTGTTGACTGCTCCAGGATGGCGCCATCGGCCATGAAGACCACCTGATCCGCAACATGGCGGGCGAAGCCCATCTCGTGGGTCACGCAGACCATGGGGCGGCCCTGCGACGACAGCTCTTCCATGATCGCCAACACTTCTGCCACCATCTCCGGGTCAAGAGCCGAGGTGGGTTCATCGAACAGCATGATGGCAGGCCCCATCGCCAGGCAGCGGGCGATGGCTGCGCGCTGCTGTTGTCCACCTGACAGTTCTGCGGGCAGCTTGTCCGCCTGATCGTCAACACCCACCTGGCGCAGATATGTGTGTGCTGCATCGATTGCGTCAGCGGCCGACTGGTGTCGCACGTGGATGGGACCGTAGGTGACATTGTCCAGGATGCTCATCTGCGCGAAGAGATTGAAATTCTGGAAGACCATGCCCACATCGGCGCGCAGCCCTGCCAGGTCCTTCCCATCGGTTGGTTGCGGGTGGCCGTTGATGAAGATCTGTCCTGAATCAGGAATCTCCAACCGATTGATCGTGCGGCACAGTGTGGACTTGCCCGATCCGGAGGGTCCGACGATCACGACCGTGGAGCCGCGTTCCACATCCAGGTTGACCTCGCGCAGAGCAGCACGGTCACCGAAGAACTTGTTCACATCACGCAGACGCACGGCAGGGCCGTCGATGGACTCGTCAGCTGGCGGAGTTGAGGAAGTGGCCATGATCGAACGATAACGCCCCTTGACTGGGCAAGGTCCGGCACGCACAGGGGTGCTGCACATCGGGTGTGGTGCAACACATTGTGCGCGGGGCCAGGGGTGTGCTCGAATCCGGGACGCATTCGCCCCCGTGCTGGTCTACCATGTAACGGCCATGCTGAAGCCCGAAACCGCACCCGAGACAGGTGAGTCCTTGACGACACCGCGCAGCTATCGCGTGATCACCTATGGCTGCCAGATGAATGCCCATGATTCCGAGCGAATCGCCGGACTATTGGACCAGGCGGGTTATGTGCCGGTTCCCGGACCTCATCACGGTGAGCCGGGCCCGGCAGACGTGGTCGTTTTCAACACCTGTGCTGTGCGTGAAAATGCCGACAACCGGTTGTATGGAAATCTCGGCCGGCTGGCGTCGATCAAGGAAGAGCATCCGGGAATGCAGATTGCGGTCGGTGGATGCATGGCGCAGAAGGACCGCGACCTCATCACATCCAAGGCTCCCTGGGTTGACGTGGTCTTCGGCACCAACAATCTGGGTTCGCTGCCGGTATTGCTGGAGCGCGCCCGCATTGAGCAGGCCAGCCAGGTGGAGATCACCGAGGCGCTGCAGACCTTCCCGTCGAACCTGCCGAGCCACCGTGAATCGGATTATTCCGCATGGGTGTCGATTTCGGTGGGTTGCAACAACACCTGCACCTACTGCATCGTGCCGGCACTGCGCGGCAAGGAAACCGATCGTCGTCCGGGCGATGTGCTGGCCGAGATCCGCACCCTGGTTGACATGGGAGTTCAAGAGATCACCCTGCTCGGCCAGAACGTCAACACCTATGGCGTTGAATTCGGAGACCGGGGGGCCTTTGCCAAGTTGCTCAAGGCTTGCGGAAGGATCGACGGTCTGGAGAGAGTTCGTTTCACCAGTCCGCACCCAGCTGCTTTCACCGATGACGTCATCGAGGCCATGGCCAGCACCCCCAATGTGATGCACCAACTTCACATGCCGCTCCAGTCCGGTTCCGATGCCGTGCTCCGCGCCATGCGGCGCAGTTACCGCACCCAGCGGTTCCACGAGATCCTCACCAAGGTGCGCCGTGCAATGCCTGATGCGGCGATCAGCACCGACATCATTGTCGGTTTTCCCGGTGAAACCGATGATGATTTCGAACAGACCCTTGAGGTGGTGCGCCAGTCCCGATTCACCAGCGCCTATACCTTCCAGTACTCCATTCGTCCCGGCACGCCTGCCGGCGAAATGACCAACCAGGTGCCCCATCAGTTGGTGCAGGAACGATATGAGCGGCTGGTGGCCCTTCAGGAGGAGATTTCCTGGGCCGAGAACAAGCGGCTGGTCGGCAGCACTGTGGAGGTGATGTTCACCGCTGGAGATGGTCGCAAGGACGCGGCCACTGACCGGGTCTCCGGACGGGCCCGTGACAATCGGCTGGTCCATGTTGCGGCCCCGAATGATCCTGCTGCCCGCCCACGCCCCGGCGACATCGCCCGGGTGAAGATCACCCATGCCGCCCCACATCATCTGGTTGCCGATTCGGCCCTGGTGGGGCTGCGGCGCACAACGGGGGGTGATGCCTGGCAGGCCCACCGTGATGATGCGCCCGGGCAGGGAAACCCGAAGCAAGGAAACCTGGATCAAGGAAACCTGGATCAAGGAAAC
>CAXYYR010000039.1:0-17367 GCA_964293265.1 uncultured Propionibacterium sp. | reverse complement strand
AGCCGTGGGTGGGGACATGCGCACCGAGAGGCGATCTGTGGATGCGGGGCCCGCCCTGTGGGCTGGTTACGGTGGAACGCTCTTCGGTGCCGCGGCAGCCACCACAGTGGTGGTGCGTCGTCGCCATCGCACTGCTGTGTGACATGCAGCTGTCTGACATACCCCAGTAGACGATGACGGTCAGGGCCCGGAGCACTGGGCCGATTCACTGAGCTGTTCTGAAATCTGCAGCGAGAGGGCCACCACGGGACAACTGTGGTGGCCCTCTTGGATGGTTGTGGGCAGCTGGCTCGGCGCGTTCCGCTAGATTTGGGCCCGTGGTCGACACCGTTGAGAATGCCCGAACAACTCCCGACGTAGAACAGGGTTTCGCAGCCCTGGGCCTCAAGGCCGATGAATATGCCCATATCCGGGAATTGCTGGGCCGCCGACCCACTGGCGCCGAGCTGGCCATGTATTCGGTGATGTGGTCGGAACACTGCTCATACAAGTCGAGCAAGATCCATCTCAAGCGCTTCTCCGAACTGCCGCAGACCACTCCGCGCGGTCCACTGCTGGCGGGCATCGGCGACAACGCCGGCGCGGTCGACATCGGCCAGGGCTATGCCGTCACCTTCAAGGCCGAATCACACAACCACCCCAGCTATGTGGAGCCCTACCAGGGCGCAGCCACCGGCGTCGGCGGCATTGTGCGCGACATCATGGCGATGGGCGCCCGACCTGTGGCATGCATGGACGCCCTGCGTTTCGGCCCGCTCACTGCGGCAGACACCCAGCGCACCCTGCCCGGCATCGTGGCGGGTGTCGGTGGCTACGGCAATTGCCTGGGTCTGCCCAATATCGGCGGCGAGCTGGTCTTCGATTCCAGCTTCTACGGCAACCCGCTGGTCAATGCGCTGTGCGTGGGCGTGATGCGCCACGACGATCTGCACTTCGCCAAGGCAACCGGCGAGGGCAACAAGGTGATCCTCTACGGCGCAGCCACCGGCGCTGATGGCATCGGTGGCGCATCGGTGCTGGCCTCGGAAACCTTCGAGGCTGACGGTCCGGCCAAGCGCCCCAGCGTGCAGGTGGGCGATCCCTTCATGGAGAAGTTGCTCATCGAATGCACCCTTGAGCTCTTCCATGCCGGCGTGGTCACTGCGCTGCAGGATTTCGGGGCCGCCGGAATCAGCTGCGCCACCTCCGAGCTGGCCTCAGCCGGCGACGGTGGAATGCACTGCGAGCTCGATCTGGTGCCGCTGCGCGATTCCAGCATGACGCCCGAACAAATCCTCATGAGCGAATCGCAGGAACGCATGATGGCCGTCGTCGAGCCAGACGATGTTGAGGCCTTCATGGGCATCTGCAACAAATGGGATGTGCAGGCCACCGTGGTGGGTGAGGTCACCGCAGACGACCGGCTCATCATCGACTGGCACGGTGAAACGATCGTCGATGTTGATCCCAGGACCGTTGCCGTGGACGCGCCGCAGTACGACCGTCCGGCGGCCAGGCCCGAATGGCAGGACCGCGTGCAGGCCGATCACGCCAACAACCTGCCTCGGTCGCATGATGGGGCAGCGCTGGCGCAGGCTGTGCTGGCGGTGGCGAGCAGCCCCAATCTGGCGGACAAGAGCTGGGCCACCAACCAGTACGACCGCTTTGTGCGCGGCAACTCCGTGCTTGCGCAGCCCGAGGACTCCGGCATGGTGCGCGTTGATGAAGCCACCAGCCTGGGCGTTGCCCTGTCGATGGACGCCAACAGCCGCTATTCCTATTTGAACCCTTATTTCGGCGCCCAACTGGCCCTCAGCGAGAGCTACCGCAATGTGGCCGTCACTGGCGCCCAGCCCGTTGCCGTCACCGACTGCCTCAACTTCGGCTCCCCGGAAGATCCCGAGGTGATGTGGCAATTCACCGAGGCCATCAAGGGCCTGGTCGACGGCTGCAAGGTGCTCGGTGTGCCGGTCACCGGCGGAAATGTCAGCTTCTACAACCAGACCGACGGCATCAACATTCTGCCCACCCCGCTGGTGGGCATGCTCGGTGTGATCGACGACGTGGCGCTGCACATCAGCTCGCGCTTCGCCAAGGCCGGCGATGTGGTGGTGCTGCTCGGCCGCACCAAGCAGGAGCTCGGCGGCACGGCGTGGGAAGACGTGATGCACGACCACCATCTCGGTGGCCTGCCGCCCTTCCCCGATTTCGACGCCGAGATGGCGCTGGCCAAGGTGATGGGGCAAGCCGCCCGCAAGGGCATGGTGTCCAGCGCCCACGATCTGTCCGAGGGCGGTCTGGCGATGGCTCTCGTCGAGTCCTGCCTGCAGGGCGACAGGGGAGTGTCGTTCAGCCTGCCCGGTGAACTCGACCCCTGCGCCGAACTGTTCAGCGAAACACAGGCACGAGCCGTCGTCTCGCTGCCGGTGGAAGCGCTCGACGAGTTCACCACGCTGTGCGATCGCTCCGGTGTGCCCAACACCCAGATCGGTGAAGTGCGCGCCGACAAGCAGATCGAGGCCCGCGGCCTGTTCACCCTGCAACTCGACGAGTTGCGCGAACAATGGGCAGCAACCATTCCCGACGCAATGCAGGGGGCATAGTCTATGTCGGCAAATCCAGCGGCACCCACCGCGGCCCAGCAGGCGCTCATCGACAAGGTGCGCGACGCCCTGCCCGGCACTCTCGATGATCTGCGTTCCATGATCCGCATTCCGTCGGTGAGTTCCCAGCCCGACCATGCCGGTGATGTCACGGCAATGGCCGACATGCTGGTGGGCTTCATCAAGATGCTCGGTTGGGACGATGTGCGCGTGGTGGAGGCAGGCGGAAAACCGGCAGTGCTGGCCCACTATCCGGCCCCCGAGGGCGCACCAACGATCTGCCTCTACTCCCACTACGACGTGCAACCCACCGGCGACATCAACGCCTGGTCGTCGGATCCCCTCGTGGCCGTGGAACGTGACGGACGCCTCTACGGCCGCGGCACAGCCGACGACAAGGGCGGACTCGGCGTGCACCTGGCAGCGTTGCGTGCCTTCGACGGGAAACCGCCGGTCGGCATCACCTTGCTGTTCGAGGGTGAGGAAGAAATCGGCTCACCCAGCCTCGACAAGCTGCTGGTGCGCCATGCCGACGAGCTCGAGGCCGACGCCTATGTGATCTGCGATTGTGGCAATTGGAAGGTGGGCGTGCCCACCTTCACCACCTCACTGCGCGGCGTTGTCGATTGCGTCGTCGAGCTGAGCACGCTCGATCACGCCGTCCACTCCGGCGAATACGGCGGCACCGTGCCCGATGCGCTCACCGCGCTCTGCCGGCTGCTCGCAAGCCTTCACGACGAGCGCGGCAATGTTGCCGTCAAGGGCCTTGTCAGCGGGCATGCCGACGAACAACTTGCCTTCTCTGATGAGCGCATGCGCGCCGAAACCAGCCTGCTTGAGGGCGTGGAATTCATCGGCGATGATTCCTTCGTCGATCGCATGTGGGCCAAGCCGGCAATCAGCATTGTGGGGCTCGACACCACTCCCATTGCGATCAGCTCCAATGTGCTCATTCCACAGGCCCGCGCCCGCATCAGCCTGCGCGTCGCTCCGGGTGACACGGCCGAGAATGCCCGTGAAGCCCTCTTCGCCCATCTGCGCGCCCATGCGCCCTGGGGCGCCCATCTGGAGCTCAGCAATGCCGAATCCGGCGAGCCGGCACGTCTGCCCTTCACCGGCCCGGTTGCCGACGCAGCACGCGAGGCATTCCACCTGGGCTATGGCGCCGAACCGGTGCTCAACGGCACCGGCGGCTCGATCGGCATGATTGCCAGCTTCCAGCGGGCCTTCCCGCAGGCAAGCATTCTGGGCACGGCAGTGGCCGACCCGGATGCCCGCTCGCATGGCATCGACGAATCGCTCGATCTTGCCGATTGGCGCAGGGCTGCGGTCTCGGAGGCACTGCTCATCGATCGTCTGGCCCGCTGAGGCAGGCAGCCACCATGCCCGAGGACTCGAAGCGTTTCGAGAGCTATCCCGACCGGTTGGTGCGCGAGGCCATGGAGCGCGGCGATTTTGCCCACAACCCCCTGCATGGAAAACACATTCCGCTGGGCAGGGCCGGGCAGAACAAGCCATGGATCGTGGAGCGACTCGAGCACGAGGACCTGTCGGGAATCGTGCCCGAACCCGTGCTGCTGCGCCGCGAGAAGCAGGCCCTGGCGACAACGCTCGCTGATGTGCCCACCGAGGCAGAGGCCCGCGAAATCATCGAGGCACTCAATGAACGCATCCGTCGACAAACCATGAACCCGACCACCGGGCCACGTATCGTCGTGTCACTGGTGGACGTTGAAAGCGCAATCCGCACCTGGCAAAGCGATCACCGACGCTTGCCGCCACATCAGAGGAGATCCACGCCATGAAATCCGATGTTGAGATCGCAAGCCAGGCCACGCTGAAGCCCATCTCGCAGGTGGCCTCCGAACTCGGAATCGCCCCCGAGGAATACGACCCCTATGGCCGTGACAAGGCCAAGCTGTCGCTGTCGCTGCTTGACCGGCTCGGCGGACGCCCCGACGGCAAACTGGTGCTGGTTACTGCCATCAATCCCACACCTGCAGGTGAGGGCAAGACCACCACGAACATCGGCCTGTCGATGGCCCTCAACAAGCTCGGCCACTCGGCCATCACCACCATCCGGGAGCCCTCACTGGGGCCGGTGTTCGGCATGAAGGGCGGCGCCGCCGGCGGCGGTTTCGCCCAGGTGCTGCCGATGGATGATCTGAACCTGCAGTTCACCGGCGACATGGAGGCCATCGGGGCGGCCAACAATCTGCTGTGCGCCCTGCTCGACAATTCCCTGCACCAGGGCAACCCGCTGGGCATCGACGCCCAACGGGTGGCGATCCGCCGGGTGCTCGACATGAACGACCGCGCGCTGCGCAATATCGTGATCGGGCTGGGCAAGCATTCCGACGGTGTGCCGCGCGAATCGGGTTTCGACATCACCGTGGCCTGCGAGGTGATGGCCATTCTGTGTCTCACCACCGGTGTGGACGATCTGAAGCAGCGTCTGGCAAGCATTGTTGCCGCCTACGACGCCGGTTTCTCGGCCATCACGGCCGACCAGCTCGAAGCAACGGGTGCCATGGCGCTGCTGCTGAAGGACGCCATCAAGCCCAATCTCGTGCAGACCATCGACAACACCCCGGCAATCGTGCACGGCGGCCCGTTCGCCAATATTGCCCACGGCTGCAATTCGGTGCTCGCCACCAAGATGGGCCTCAAGCTCGCCGATTACACCATCACCGAGGCGGGCTTCGGTGCCGATCTCGGGGCCGAGAAGTTCTTCGACATCGTGTGCCCCTCAGCCGGCTTTAAGCCCGATGGCTCGGTGCTGGTGGCCACCGTGCGCGCCCTGAAATACAACGGGGGAGTGCCGGTGAAGCAGCTTGCCGGTGAGAACCTGGACGCCCTGGCGCAGGGCATGGCAAATCTGGAGCGCCATGTGGACAATCTGCGCAGCTATGGCGTGCCGGTGGTGGTGGCGATCAACCGGTTCCCCACTGACACCGAGGCTGAGCTGGCCCTGGTGCGCACGCGTTGCGATGAGCTGGGCGTCAGGGTGGTTGATTCCGATGTCTTCGCCAAGGGCTCGGACGGTGGCCTCGAGCTTGCCGACGCCGTGGTGGAAATGTGTGAGCAACCCGCCCGCTTCCAGCCGCTCTACCGGCCCGAACAGGGCCTGCGCGCCAGCATCGAGCGCATCGCCCGCGAGATCTATCACGCCGAGTCGGTGCATTACACATCGATGGCAGAGGGCCAGCTGGCGAGGCTCACAGAAGCTGGTTTTGGCGGGCTGCCGGTGTGCATTGCCAAGACGCAGTATTCGTTCAGTGACGATCCGCAGCTGCTGGGGGCGCCGCAGGGTTTCGAGATCGAGGTGCGTGAACTCTCGGTGCGGGCCGGAGCCGGCTTCGTGGTGGCCTTCACGGGCTCGATCATGACGATGCCGGGCCTGCCGCGTCATCCTGCTGCAGCAGGCATGGACATTGCTGCCGACGGCACAATAATCGGGCTGAGCTGAGCGCTCTGGTATCGGGTTGAGCTGACCCCACTGGCATCGGTCAGGCCCCACGCATTGCGCGGGGCGGCACTTCTTCAGGCGTTCTGTGCCCGTCGGGCGCCGTGGCTGCTGCGGTTGAGTCTCAGCGGTGTGCTTGCAGCGCCGCTCTCTTGGGTGAAGGCCCGCACCAGCTGCAACACATGGTCCACGTCCACGCTGGTGGAGGTGTCGATGGCCAGGCGCGGCTCGCTGCCCCAGAAGGCGGTGTGCATATTGCGGTCGAACACATCGTCCCAGGTCAACGGCGTGCCATCGGGGTGGCTCTGGTGGGCGGCGATCCGGCGCTGGTGCACATCCTTGTCGGAACAGGTGGTCACCAGAAACATGTGGTCAACATGCATGTCCGAGGCCAGATCAACCCACAGTTCGCGCGTTTCCATCTCGTAGTCGGCCGCATCGACCACCACGTCGAGGCCGTTGGCAAGATTGGCCCGGGCTATCGCCACGGCTGACGCATAGGCGGCCCTCGAGGTGGCCTGGTTGCGCCAGATTCCGGCGCTGGCAAGGGCATTTTCGATGGCGTCCACACTCACCAGGGCGGCATTCATGCGGGCGGACAGTTTCTCGGCCACATAGGTCTTGCCGGTTGCCTGCAGGCCCGCCATCGCGATGAGCATGTTGTCAGTGTGCCAGCTTTCCGGGTTGGACGACATCGGGTGTTTGCGTCAGCTCCTGAAGCTGTGAACCGGCGCCGGCAGACGTCCTCCGCGGGCGATCAGGTGCTGTGCGCTCGATGGGTTCACGGCCATCACCGGGGCGTGGCCCATGAGCCCACCGAAGTCGATCTCGTCGCCCACCGAGGCGCCGGGCACCGGGATGAGCCGCACGGCAGTGGTCTTGTTGTTCATCATGCCGATGGCGGCCTCGTCGGCAATCATGGCCGAGATCGTGGTGGCCGGGGTGTCACCGGGAATGGCGATCATGTCGAGCCCCACCGAACAGATTGCCGTCATGGCTTCGAGTTTTTCGATGCTGAGCGATCCCGAACGCACGGCGTTGATCATGGCGGCGTCCTCACTCACCGGAATGAATGAACCGGACAGCCCGCCGACATGGGAGCAGGCCATCAGGCCGCCCTTCTTCACCGCGTCATTGAGCAATGCCAGTGCTGCAGTGGTGCCATGGCCGCCGACCGTGCCAACGCCCATCGTCTCGATGATCTCGGCAACCGAATCGCCGACCGCCGGGGTGGGGGCCAGCGACAGATCAACAATCCCGAAGTCGGTCTGCAGTCGTTCGGCAGCCATCGTGCCCACGAGTTGGCCCATCCGGGTGATCTTGAAGGCAGCCTTCTTGATGGTCTCCGACATGCCACCCCAGGTGGCCTCGGGCACCTTGTCGAGTGCACGCTTCACCACGCCGGGCCCTGAGACGCCCACATTGATGCAGCAGTCGCCCTCTTCCACGCCGTGGAAGCCGCCGGCCATGAAGGGGTTGTCGCCCACGGCATTGCAGAAAACAACCAGTTTGATGCAACCCATCGCGTTGGTGCGCAGCGACAGGTCCTTGATCACCTCACCGGCCCGTGCCACTGCGCTCATGTTGATGCCGGCCTTGGTTGAGCCCACATTGAGCGAGCCGCAGACCACGTCGGTGGTGGCCAGGGCCTCAGCCAGTGAATCCATGAGTCGTTCGTCGGCCACGCTGCTCGACTTCTGCATCAGCGCGGAGAAACCGCCGATGTAGTCGACGCCCACTTCCTTGGCCGCTCGGTCCAGCGTGTGGGCGAAGCCGCTGTAATCGGCTGTGTCCGAGGCGCCGGCCACCAGTGAGATCGGTGTCACCGTGATGCGCTTGTTGATGATCGGAATGCCCAGCTCGGTGGCAATGCCCTGGGCCGTGGACACAAGATCCTTGGCGCGGTGCGTGATGCGGTCATAGATCTTGCGTTGAGCCACTGCAGGATCGTGATCGGCGCAATCCAGCAGCGAGATGCCCATCGTCACCGTGCGGATGTCGAGGCGATTGTCCTCGATCATCTCGATGGTCTCAAGAATGTCGTGCGTGGTGTCCATGGTCTAGACCTCGTGCATAGCGTGGAAAATGGCCTCGGACTGCACCCGGATGACCACCTGGCTGGCCTCACCGATCTTCGTCAACTCGTCCTGCACGGCGCCGATGTCCTGACGCGCATCGTCCAGCTCACACTGCATGATCATGGTGAAATATTCGCCCATGATGGTCTGGGTGATGTTGAGGATGTTGATGCCCAGCTCACACAATCGGGTGCTCACAGCAGCCACGATTCCCGTGTGATCCAGACCGGTGACGGTGACGATCGCGATCATGGCGCTCAGCCTACTGGGGCGTGGAGCGCCCCGGTCTCGATCCCACCGTGGAGCGCCCCGGTCCCGGTCGAACTGCGGGCGCTTTGCACCGGGGTGACAAGCCCGAACATGCGTTCATGCCGTAGGTTGGGGGCCGAAATGGCGCGCGGGGAGTCCTTGCGCACAATTCTTGGAACTGTTCGTGGCCACGTGTGTCGTGGCGGGAAGGAAGCGGTCATGTCCTACGACGCATCCGCCGGTGGCCCCACCAATGACGATCGTGACGAAATGCGGGAGACCTCGCCCATTCCCGTGGTGCGTGATGGAATGCCCGATCCGCGCGGCAAGGCACCGAGCCGGGTGCCCACCATCATCACCACCGTGTTCCTCGGACCCTTCGGCGCCATCGCTGCTGCGTTGAGCGCCCGCAATGCCCACACCAAGGGCTTCCCACGCGGTGTCTACTGGTCCACCTTCATCATCACCTGGGCGGCACATCTGCTTCTGGTTGCCGGCGTGATCGTGGCCTGGCTGTTGGGTGCCTTTGATTCATTCCTGGCCAGCTCGGACGCCGATGACAGTCCCAGCCCCACCGTGGTCACCGCCACGGCAACTGTGACGCCGAGCGCATCGGCAAGCAGCGCCGCGTCGAGCCCGGCAAGTGCCGCATCGTCGGCGACTGCCTCATCCAGTGCGGCTTTTCCCTCGGGCGCCAAGCTGTGCACGCAGAATGTGGGTGCTGGATCGTCGACAAGCTGTGACTTCGCCAGCGCCGTGGCAACTGCCTATGCGAGGGCCGGGGCAGGCACCGGTAATCGCACAGTGCAGGCCACCAGCTCGGTGACGGGCCAGAGCTACACCATGAGCTGCACCACCGCTGCCGCCACGGGCCTCACCACCTGCACCGGCGGCAATGGGGCAACCGTCTACATCCGCTAGCCACCAGCCTCAAGGCCGGGCACGCTAGGCTGAGCCCGTGGAGTTGCGCCCGAGCCGCCCGCTGAACCCAGAACCCGAGATCACACAGACCGCCGACGCGCGGTCAGACTGTGACGCACGGCCTAACACTGTCGATCTGCCCATCACCGACAAACACCCGGCTGACGACAAACCCCGTGAGGAATGCGGTGTTTTCGGCGTCTTCGCGCCCGGTGAGCAGGTGTCAAAGCTGGTCTATTTCGGCCTCTACGCGCTGCAACATCGTGGTCAGGAGTCGGCCGGCATGGCAGTGAGCAATGGCCGGCGCATCATGGTGTTCAAGGACATGGGTCTGGTGAGCCAGGTTTTCGACGTGCCCACCCTCAACTCCCTGCGCGGCGATCTGGCCATCGGCCACACGCGCTATGCCACCACCGGGGCCTCGGTGTGGAACAACGCCCAGCCCACCTTCCGGGCCACTCCCAGCGGGGGCCTGGCGCTCGCCCACAACGGCAATCTCACCAATACCGACGAGCTCGAGGCCTTCGCCCAGCAGCGTCTGGGCAAAGCCGGTGAGGTGCCCCACAAGTCATCAATGGATTCCACCAACGACACCTCGCTGGTCACCACGATCATGGCCAGCTACGACCAGCCGCCCGAGCAGGTGGCAATGGACCTGCTGCCCAAACTGGTGGGTGCCTTCAGTCTGGTGTTCATGAACGAGAACACGCTGTTCGCCGCACGCGACCCCCAGGGTGTGCGCCCACTTGTGCTCGGACGCCTGCATTCCGGCTGGGTGGTGGCCTCGGAGACGGCGGCCATCGACATTGTCGGCGGCACCTTTGTGCGCGAGATCGAGCCCGGCGAGATGGTCGTCATCGACGCCGCCGGGCTCCGCTCCCATCGCTTTGCCCCGGCACGTCCCAAGGGCTGCGTCTTCGAATACGTCTACGTTGCCCGTCCCGACACGGTGATCGCCGGACGCCGCATCCACAATGTGCGCGTCAAGGTGGGCAAGATCCTTGCCACCGAGGCTCCTGCAGAGGCAGATCTGGTGATCCCGGTGCCCGAATCGGGTGTGCCTGCGGCAATCGGCTATGCCGACGAATCAGGCATTCCGTTCGGCATGGGTCTGGTCAAGAACAACTATGTGGGCCGCACCTTCATCCAGCCCACCCAGGCGTTGCGCAATCTGGGTATTCGTCTGAAACTCAATCCGCTGCGCGATGTGATCGAGGGCAAACGTCTGGTCGTGGTGGACGATTCGATCGTGCGTGGCAACACCCAGCGTCAGCTGGTGCGCATGCTGCGTGAAGCCGGCGCCGCCGAAGTGCATGTGCGCATCTCCTCACCACCGGTGCAGTGGCCCTGTTTCTACGGCCTCGACTTCGCCACCCGCGCCCAGCTCATCGCGCCCGGGCTGTCCACCGAGGAGATCTGCCGATCCATCGGTGCCGACTCGCTTGCCTATGTGAGCCTGGAAGGCCTGGTGGCAGCAACCCATGTGCCCAATGACAATCTGTGCCGTGCCTGTTTCGACGGCATCTATCCCATTGCCGTGCCGGCAGCCCAGGCCGAGGAAATGGGTTTGAATGCGCCGACTGCAGGCCAGGGATGTGCAAGTTATGGGAACGCCGACATCGACCGAGGGGAACTATGAGCCAGTCAGCCTATGCACGCGCCGGAGTTGACATTGAAGCCGGTGACGCCGCCGTCGAGCTGATGAAGGCCCATGTGGCCCGCACGACTCGTCCCGAAGTCCTGGGCGGCATCGGTGGCTTTGCCGGGCTCTTCGATGCGTCGAAGCTGGCCAGCTATCGTCACCCGCTGCTGGCCACCAGCACCGATGGTGTGGGCACCAAGGTGGCCATCGCCCGGGCCATGGATGTGCACAACACCATCGGCTGGGATCTGGTGGGCATGCTCGTTGACGATCTGGTGGTCTGTGGCGCCGAGCCGCTGTTCCTCACCGACTACATTGCCTGCGGCCATGTGGAGCCCACTCGTATTGCCTCGGTGGTCGAGGGCATTGCCGATGCCTGCGTGGCTGCCGGCTGTGCGCTGCTGGGCGGCGAGACTGCTGAACATCCCGGCCTGATGGCCCCCGACGAATATGACATTGCCGGAGCCACCACCGGTGTGGTGGAGGCCGACGAACTGTTGGGTCCCGACCGGGTGCGTGCAGGTGATGTGGCCCTGGCGATGGCTGCCAGCGGTCTGCATTCCAATGGCTATTCACTGGTGCGCCATGTGCTGCTTGATCAGGCCGGCATGTCGCTTGATTCCCAGCCGGATGCCCTGGGTCGCAGCCTGGGTGAAGAGCTGCTGGAGCCCACCCATGTCTATGCGGGTGAGGTGATGAAGCTGCTTGCCAGCGTCACGGTGCATGCCATGAGTCACATCACCGGTGGTGGGCTGGCCAACAACCTGGCCCGTGTGCTGCCGGCCGGAATGCGCGTTGAGATAGACCGCGCCAGCTGGCGTCCTGCGCCCATTTTTGAGTTGGTGCAGGCAACCGGCAAGGTGCCGCAGGCCGATATCGAAGCCACCCTGAACATGGGGGTGGGCATGGTTGCGCTGCTTCCTGCCGACCAGGTGGATGCAGCACAGCGGCTGCTCGCCGGTCTGGGTCTGCACAGCTGGGCATGTGGTCATGTGCTGGCTGCCGGGGATGAGCCTGCACAAGTGGTGCTGAACGGGGCACATCCCACCGATTGAGCGGCACGGACTGATTTACACAAGGTGTCTGCTGCTTTGCGCAAGGCGTCCAGCCCGTGCGGCGGGGTGGTCTACACGATGTGCCGGGGGCGTGGGAATTCATCCATGTGTTCGGCGTAATTGGTCTGCCCGTGCCCGATTGGGTAGCCTTGGGCTCACGAATGAACCATTGGTGCCGCGGCGAAGCCGCGTGAGATGAGCGAGGGGGTCGACCCATATGGGGCGCGGCCGGCAAAAGGCGAAGCAGACCAAGGTAGCCCGGGATCTGAAATACCGTCCGGTGCAAACTGACTTCGCTTCATTGGAGCGAGAACTTCGGGGCAAGGACGATCATTCCCAGCAGGGCAATGACGAGGATGCCATCCCCGACAACTACTTGGATCTTGCGAAACAGTATTCTGACTCGGACGATGCTGACGACGGCACGTCCGACGACAAGCACCATTGAGTGCGCTGATTCCATCTGATATGTGAACTTTCTGCCATGCGGCAGTATGGGTGCCATGACCTCATGGCTTCCTGACATTCTGTTGCCCGGCTATCAGGCGCACACTTGGGCTATTGATGATGCCGAGCGGATGGAACATGAGCCCAAGGGTCCGCTGACGGCCACTCTGGTGCGCCACAACGAGCCGCACCATGCGCATACGGTGCTATATCTGCATGGCTGGGATGACTATTTCTTCCAGACGCATCTGGCTGAGTGGTTCGATGCCCATGGCTTCGACTTCTATGCCATCGATCTGCGCCGCTACGGCCGCAATCTGCACAAGGGCATCTACGCAGGCTACATCGGCGATCTGCGCGACTACTGGGCCGAGCTGGACCATGCAGTCGAGCTGATCCGCGCCGACCACCCACAGGTGCCGATCACTTTCATGGGCCATTCCACCGGGGGTCTCGTCGGTTCCCTGTGGGCAGCGAACCGTCCCGGCCTGCTGAGCGGCGTGCTGCTGAATTCGCCCTGGCTCGACATGCAGGGAGCCCCGGTGTTCTGGAAGGTGATGGCGCCCCTGGCCGGGGCGGTGGCTGCCATCAATCCCCTGATGGAGCTGAACATCGCCGATCTGGGCTTCTACAAGCGTGCCCTGCATGTAACCGAAGAGGGAGAGTGGAACTGGGATTTCGAGTTCAAGTCGAATCCTGCGTTCATTCCGAGATTCGGCTGGGGCAAGGCGGTGCTTGCCGCTCAGGCAGCGGTGGCCAAGGGTTTGCACATCGACACCCCGATTCTTACGCTCACCAGCACGCGCAGCGATTTTTCGCATGTGTGGCGTGAAGGGATGCATGAGGCCGATGTGGTGCTCGATGTGCAGCGTATCGGTGCTGCTGCCCTGAACCTGGGCGACATGGTGACTGTGCGCAAGGTGCGCGGGGCTGTGCATGATGTGGTGCTGTCGCGTGAGCCCGTGCGTGAGGTGCTCTTCGACGAGATGGAGCGCTGGCTCGATGCCTATGTGCTGGGTGAGGGAGTGGGGGAACTCTACCGTGAACGACTTGGTGTGGCGCTTCCTCATCATGAAGACTGAGGGGAAAGGTGGCCAGGGGCGGGGTCGAACCGCCGACCTTGCACTTTTCAGGCGCACGCTACTACCAGCTGAGCTACCTGGCCAGGTCTAGAAAAGCGACCCCGATGGGACTTGAACCCACGACCTCCGCCGTGACAGGGCGGCGCG
Organism: uncultured Propionibacterium sp.; assembly: GCA_964293265.1. Lineage (GTDB taxonomy): Bacteria > Actinomycetota > Actinomycetes > Propionibacteriales > Propionibacteriaceae > Propionibacterium. The sequence continues at coordinate 3,698 of CAXYYR010000039.1, read as the reverse complement.
CTAACCAACTGCGCTACGGGGCCTTGCTGTTGAGTTGTCCGGACGAACAAGCCGCCCGGTTCCTGCAGTCACCCACCTGAGCGGGCTTTGAAACTATAGCGTGAGCCGTGACCATTGCACAAAACAAACCACGGCAGCTGTGACCAACGCTGCATTGATGAGCCCGAACCGAAGCCCGGGCCATCCTGCGTATCCCCAACGGAATTCGAATCCGTGTTACCACCTTGAAAGGGTGGGGTCCTAGGCCGCTAGACGATGGGGACCTGCCGAATCATGCTAGCGGTTCTGTGCCCCACGGGAAAACCCGAGGGGCACAGAAGCCGTAGCTGTTCGTCTGTCTTGTGTTGTCCTGCTGGGCTCAGGCCACGCGCACAGCTGCCGAGATGGGCATGTAGCTGATGGGCGTGATCACAATGCCGGCGTCCTCGTTGAGGGCGTTGACGATGTTGCCATTGCCGATGTAGATGCCCACATGGCCGTTGTCGTAGAAGAACACCAGATCGCCGGGCTGCAGATCGCCGACCGACACCTGGGTGCCGGCATTCACCTGGTCCCAGGTGACGCGGGGCAGGCTGATGCCAGCTGCGGCGTAGGCAGCCTGGGTCAGGCCGGAGCAGTCATAGCCCACCGGGCCGGTGCCACCCCAGACATAGGGGCCGCCGAGCTTCGACATGGCGAAGTCGATTGCCGTCTGGGCAGCGTTGGCGCTGGGTGCCGGTGTCTCGGACACCGTCGGTGCGTCGGTGCTCAGGTATTCGGTGGCTGACCAATAGGTGGTGCCATCGAGCACGTACTGGCTGCGGCCGTTCTCCTCGGCGCCGGTGATCTCAACTGCGGTGCCCTCGGCAATCACGGTGGTGCCCGGCTTGCCCTGGGTTGAGCTGAGATAGGCGTTCAGCGGAGCAGTGGTGTAGCGGGTGCCGACAGTGGTCGGTGTTGCACCGGCGCTGGGACCCTCCTCGGCAGGAGCAGCTTCTTCCACTGCGGTCTGCGTGTCTGACAGGAAGGCGGTGTTGATCCAGCGCGAGGCACCTTCGTAGGTGATCTCGCTCCAGTCGCCGCTGGTCTGGCCGGTGGCCTGCACTTCTGAGTTCTGCGGAAGCACGGTCACCGACTCCTGGTCGGTGCCGGGGCCGACGCGCACATTCACGTCGGTGGTTGTGTACTTGGTCACCGTGGCAGCAGGTGCTGCGGTCTCGGCAGTGGTGTCGGCCTGCGGGGTGGCGGCAGCTTCGGTGTCGGTCTTGGCTGACAGGTTCACCACTGCGGGGTCGGTGACATAGCGCGAGTAGTTGGCGGCCACGAAGGCTGCCTGATCCTTGTAGAGAATCGGCACCCATCCGCCCACTGGCGAGCCGGTCACTTCAACCTCGTCGCCGGGGTAGAGCATGCCGATATTGGTTGCGGCGGTGCTCTCACCGGTGCGCACCCACAGGTAATCCTGCGAGATGGCCTTGGTGATGGTCTGTGCCGCGGCAGAGGCGTCGTCAGTGGTCAGCAGCTTGGTGCTGATCCAGCCTGCGCGGCCGTAGAAGTTCACCGGTGTCCAGTTGCCCACCGGGTCGCCGGTGATGCCGATCTGGTCGCCCTCGTAGGCGGTGCCAAGCACCCATGCGGTGGAGTCGGCGTCGGTGCGTACATAGGCGTCAGTGGTCACCGTTGCCTGGGTCACCTCGTCGTCGGCGGTGGCGGCAGTGGTGGAGGCCACATACTGTGCCTGGATCCATGCATCGGAGCCGTTGTAGATGATGGGCAGCCAGCCATCCTGCTCGGTGCCACGCTGGGTCACGGTGTCGCCGTGCGACAGGGTGGCCACCACGGTGCTGGCGGTGTCTGGTGCCTGGCGGACATTGACGTCCGTGGTCGCTGCCAATGGCGAGTAGTCGGCCTGTGCTGCAGGTGCGAGCACCAGACCGATCGTTGCCAAGGTGCCTGCCGTCAGGGTTGACGTCAGGGCGACGCGGGCTGTCTTGACGAAGGGGTTCACGTCTGTCCTTCCCGCGGCCCAGGGTGAGCCGCGTTTTCTAGGTTCAGCTGTCCCCAGTGAGTCGTCTTCCTCGACGCGCTGATGACAGCGGTCACGACCCACTTGGGACAACGACGGGAAACTTAGGCTGGTTTTTTGCGATCTCACAAGGGCAGATGCGTTGGTTGAGGGTTTGGATGGGGGCTGAACGTCAGCGGCTTGAAGTTGACGCGGGGCTGTGCTTCCCGAAGCTGTTGCTGTGCCGGAAAATCGGCCCCGACAAGGGGATTTGAGCGTAAGTCTGAGGATTTTCAGAGATCACCGGCGGTTGGCGCAGCTGCGTCTCCAGCGCCCGATGTGGCGACGTGACCGCGCCCTCAAGTGAAAGTTGAGGTTCAGGTGCCGAGGTTGAGGGTTTTAGGCCGTGCGGCCGGGTGTGTGCGGTGCGTCACTGAGTCATGTCACCGGCACGTCACTGGGGGTGAGTAATGCCAGGCCTGTGGCTAGAATGGTTTCGCCTCTATAGCTCAGCTGGCAGAGCAAGGGACTTTTAATCCTTGGGTCCGGGGTTCGATCCCCCGTGGAGGCACAAAGCATCACGCAGCCGATCGATGTCATAGAGCGACGGCACATCCTCATCAGACAGGCCGACTCGTTCCGGGTCGGCACCGCTAGTGGTGACCATCATCCACGCCAAGAACCGCTCATCAGCCTTCATTTCCGCGACCGTCTCCAAAGACAGAACGCGATGAATTGCTTCAGATGAAGCAATGAGAGGGCCTACAGCAGCTTGCAGCCGACCGACAATGTCTTTATCAACGCCTGGCGCGGGAGGCCATGACTCCTCGTTTGAGTCAGATGGTGTCGTGCCGGTTTGGAGCCAATCGAGATCCACATCCGCAGCCAAGGACCAAGCGAGCAGCAGAGGCTTCTTCGGCTTCGACAATCCACGCTCCGCGCGTGAGATTCCGGCAACCGAGATGCCGGTCTGTGCAGCAAAAGCCTTCTGATCTAGCCCTGTGGTTTCGCGCGCTTTGCGAAGGCGGTCCATCAATGACCATTGGGGGACACGGCGTCCGGTTACAGCTGCACTCATAGGTCAAGTATTGCGCAAAAAACGCGGAATGTCTATGTCAGATTCAAGTTAAACCACGCATGTTTTAGCGTCCGATGCCACGGATCAACGGCCCCAACCCCTGCGATATCAGGGAAACACGCGAACAGCCGACGTGACAGACATTCGTAACTATGGCAGGATGACGCAAATACGGCGCTAAGGGGTGCCGAAGAACGGCAAAAACCTGTGACTCGGCTCTTGGGGAATGCGGAAATTCGCGCAGTCTTACCCACGGCAGCACGCCGGATGGCGCAGCCGCGCAGTGCCTATATTCGCTTGAGCTCAACCGAGCCCCTCCCCGTGGGCATGCCGTGGGCTCTTGAGCTTGCTGATGACGCGGGCTTCTTCCGCTTTCTGGCTTTTGATTTGGATGCGCATGGGCCTGCGGCGTTGGTGCGGCGGGCTCATGCTGATGCTGACCGCCTGGTGCATCTTCTTTCTTCGGCTGGCCTAACGCCTCTGGTCTGCCGATCTGGGCCTAGTGATGGCCGGCATGTGTGGGTGGGTTTGGCGCAGGGTGTGCCGGCGGGGTTGGTGGCCACGATGGCCCGACTGGCCCGCCAGCTCTGCCCGACTTTGGATATTTCCCCGTTGTGTAATCCGGTGGCGGGGTGT
>CAXYYR010000038.1:0-17665 GCA_964293265.1 uncultured Propionibacterium sp. | reverse complement strand
TTGGGTCGCAGTTCGAAATGCCAGGCCTCGTTGGCATAGATCTGGCACAGGCCGTAGTCGCTGCCATGCTTCGATAGCCAGGCATCGGCATCTGAGTCGCCGATGTCCACTGCCTCGCCCGATACATGGATTGAGGTGTCGGCAGTGGCCACCCAACGCGATGCTTCGGCAGCCGACCCGTATTGGGCAACGGCCTCCTGAAACAGCTGATCCTGGTAATCGGTGGATCGCCAGCCACTGTTCACGTTGAAGGTGACGCCGCGAGCCGATGCGTCGCTGGCAGCCTGCTGCAGCGCAGCCAGCAGATCGGCGTCGAGATTGGCGACACCGGCGTATTCGTCGTCGAACACCGAGACAGTTGCTGGTAGCTCGCCGTCGGCATACCCATCAGGATCGCCGTGGGTGGCTGAACCACCTGTCCACGAATCCACCGCCGAAGTGACCGTATGACTCATCGAGGGAGTTGACCGGTAGAACAAGGTGCCGATCACCAATGCGGCAACCACCAACAGTCCGGTGCCCAACGATCTCGCGGTCCTGTGGGTCACTGCATTGGGGGAATTCCTGCGTCGTGAATCAACCGGGGTTCTGTTCATCGTGTTCATGGGTCCAGCCAACGCAGCGCCATGTTGTGGTGCCGTATGGGATTTTCTTTACATCGGCGATATGTCTGCGCTTGTAGCCTTCAACCATGCGTGTGCTGGTTGTCGAGGACGAACTCTTCATGGCTGAGGCCATTCGCGATGGCTTGCGGCTGGAGGCCATCGCAGCCGATATCGCAGGCGATGGTGACACTGCCCTGGAACTGCTCGGCGTGAACAGCTATGACATTGCCGTGCTCGATCGCGATATTCCGGGCCCCTCGGGCGACGAGATTGCACGCAGGATTGTGGCCTCGGGTTCGGGCATGCCCATCCTCATGGTCACTGCTGCCGATCGTCTGGACGACAAGGCATCCGGGTTCGAGTTGGGCGCCGATGACTATCTCACCAAGCCCTTTGAGCTGGCTGAGCTCGTGATGCGTCTGCGAGCGCTCGACCGCCGTCACGGCCACAGTCGGCCCCCGGTGCGTGAGCTGGCCGGTTTGCGGCTCGATCCGTTTCGCCGTGAAGTCTTTCGCGATGGACGCTATGTGGCGCTCACCCGCAAACAGTTCGCCGTGCTCGAAGTGCTTGTCGACGCCGAGGGCGGCGTGATCAGCGCCGAGGAACTGCTCGAACGTGCCTGGGACGAGAATGCCGATCCCTTCACCAATGCTGTGCGCATCACCGTCTCGGCGCTGCGCAAGCGGCTGGGGAAGCCCTGGCTCATCGACACGGTCACCGGCGTCGGTTACCGCATCACCACCGATGAGACCTCCAGCAGCGACCCGGACGATGCCGGCTCACATCACACCGGGAACACCGCATGACCAGGCGGCCGGGCTGGAGCGTGCGACTCAAATTGACGCTCACCTATACCGGTTTCGTGCTGGTTGGCGGGCTGGGACTCATGGCGGTGTTCGCGCTGTTCCTGCGCGGCTACCGGGAGCGCTGGCAGGGCCAGAGCGACAGGGTGGTGATCGCTCCCTCCGGCTCTGAGCTGTTTGCTGACGTCGCTCCCGCCGCCATCGCCATGCTCGTATTCCTGCTCGTCTTCGGTCTGGTCGGTGGCTGGTTCCTGGCCGGCCATGTGCTGGCTCCACTCGGTCAGACCACCACGGCCACCCAGAAGGTCGCCGCCGGCGAGCTGTCCTATCGCATCAACCTGCCCGGGCCCGATGACGAGATCCGCGAGCTTGCCGACAGCTTCGACGCCATGCTGGCGCGCATCGAAGCCCAGGTGACAGCCCAGCAGAGATTCGCCGCCAATGCCTCACACGAATTGCGCACGCCCCTGGCCATCACCCGCACCCTGCTCGAGGTGGCACACAAGGACCAGACGCGGGAATGGACCGAGTTGGACGAGCGTCTGCAAACGGTGAACACCCGAGCAATCGACCTCACCGAGGCGCTCCTCGTGCTCAGCCGAGCTGGGCAACGAGCGTTCACCCCTGAACCAGTCGATCTGTCGCTGCTTGCCGACGAGAGTGTGGAGACACTGCTTGCCATGGCCGAGAAACATGGCGTCACGGTCAACACATCCACAGAATCTGCCCGCGTCATGGGGTCACCTGCCTTGCTGGGGCAATTGGTGACCAATCTGGTACACAACGCCATTGTCCACAATCACGGCGAGCATCGCTGCATGTGGGTCACCACCGGAATACGTGGATCAGAGGCTGTGCTCACCGTCGAAAACACCGGTGAATTGTTGGAGGAGCAGGTGGTGGCCACGCTGGCCGAACCCTTCCAGCGCGGCACGGCCCGGGTCAGTGGCGATCAGGCCGGTGTCGGGCTCGGGCTGGCGATTGCCAGGACCATCACCGAGGCCCACGATGGTCAGCTGCTCTTGACTGCCAGGCCCGAAGGAGGCCTGCGAGCTACCGTGCAACTCCACAGCATGTGAGTCTGCTGTTACGGCATGCTGGCAGCACGTGGGCTGACTCAGGTGAACCCACCCATCACCAACCCACGTACATGCCACCAATCCAGGTAAAGCTCGTCACAGAGTGAGCAGCACCTTCGTGGCCCTGCGCTCATCCATCGCCTTGTAGCCCTCGGCGGCCCGGTCGAGCGGCAGCGTGAGGTCAAACACCTTGCCGGGATCAATGCTGTGATCCCAGATGAGGCGGATCAGTTCGGGCAGATAGCGACGCACCGGGGCCGGTCCACCATGTAGATGCACGCTGGTGAAGAACAGCTCGATGCCGCTCAGTGACACATCGTGCGAGACGCCCACATAGCCCACATATCCACCGGGCCGCGTGGAGTGGATCGCCTGCCACATGGATTCCTGGGTGCCCACGGCCTCGGCCGTGCCGTGTGCCCCATAGCCACCGGTCAGCTCCTTGATCTTGGCTGCTGCTGCGTCGCCACGCTCTTCGATGATGTCTGTTGCACCGAAAGCCCTGGCCAGGGCCTGACGTTGCGGGTGACGGCTCGACACGATGATGCGTTCGGCGCCCAATTGCTTGGCGCCCAATACGGCAGACAATCCCACTGCACCGTCGCCGACAACGGCGATGGTCTTGCCCGGCGCCGCACCTGCCGCGTCGGCGGCATACCAGCCGGTGCCGAGCACATCGGAGGCCGCCATGAGTGAGGGAATGAGGTCTGCGCTGGGCATCCCCGGCGTGGCAACAAGCGTGCCGTCGGCAAGGGGAATCCGGGCATATTCAGCCTGGGTTCCCACTGCGCCCATCATCACATTGTGAATGCAGCGTGACTGATAGCCGGCCGCGCAGATCTCACAGCTGTTGTCGGAGGCAACGAACGAGCCGACGACGAAATCGCCGACCTTCACTGTGCGCACCTGGTCACCGATCTCGGTGACCACACCGATGTATTCGTGACCCATCGGGGCCGGGCCGTCACCGGTCGCTTCGGCGCCACGGTAGGGCCACAGGTCAGAGCCACAGATACAAGTGGCGCTCAACTTGATCACGGCATCAGTTGGCTCGATGATGGCCGCCTTGGCGCGCTCCTCCACCCGGACATCGCCCGGGCCGTACATCATGACTCCCCGCATCACTTCACCCTGCTTCTGGTCTGTTGGCATTGCGGTGGCCTCCTTCGGTTTCGACTTGGTGACGCACTCGCGACACCCACATCACCATTCAAGCCGTTCATCGCCCGATGTGGGAGGCCCCGCAATAACCCCTCAGATTCAGACCAGCGCAGGGTAATCGGTATAACCGGCGGCGCTACCGCCGTAGAAGCTTGTGTGATCGGGCTCATTGAAGGGCCCGCCGGCCTGCAGACGCGCAGGCAGGTCCGGATTGGCCAGGAACAATGCGCCGAACGACACGAGGTCGGTGGTGCCATCGTCAATCAGGTCGAGTGCGTCCGGCCCGGTGGGAACCCCGAATCCTGTCTGCGGATTGAGGATGAAAGTGTTCGGCCAGGCTGCACGCAGAGCATGGGTCAGCTCACGCGGTGCCGATTCCATGATGTGCAGATAGGCCAGATCAAGCTCCCCGAGCGCTGTGACCAGTGGCAGATAGGTCGCAGACAGATCAGGGGCGTCGGCAATGTCATTGAGCTTCACGCCCGGCGACAGACGAATGCCGGTGCGCCCGGCGCCGATGGCTTCCGCAACGGCCTTGGCCACTGCCAACGCGAAACGGGTGCGATTCCCGACCGAGCCGCCCCACCGGTCAGTGCGCTGATTGGCGTTGACCGACAGGAATTGGTGCACCAGATAGCCATTCGCGCCATGGATCTCGACGCCATCGAATCCCGCATCGATGGCGTTGCTGGCTGCATTGGCGAAGTCGTTGATAGTGGTGTTGATGTCGTCTTCGTTCATGGCGCGAGGGGTCACGAAATCCTTCGGACCCTCATGGGTGAACACCTTTCCGGCGGCTCTCACTGCCGACGGTGCCAGGGGCTCGACCCCGGCAGGCAGCAGGCTGGGGTGGCTGATGCGTCCGGTGTGCATGAGCTGGGCAAAGATCACGCCACCTGCCTCGTGAACGGCGCTGGTCACCGCGCGCCATGCCTCCACCTGCGCACCGGAGTGCAACCCGGGGGTGTTCGTATAGCCCTGACCCACGACCGAGGGCTGCGTTCCCTCGGTGATGATGAGTCCGGCACTCGCCCTCTGGGCGTAGTACTGCGCCATCAGCCCGGTCGGTGTCATCCCGGGCTCCTGCGCACGCGAGCGGGTCATCGGTGCCATGACAATGCGGTTCTTGAGTGTGATGTCTGACATGCGATAGGGCTCGAATGCTGTGCTGTGGTCTGCCTCGGCCTGCGTGGAGTTGCTCATCATGGTGTCCTTGTCTCGTATATTGCTGTTCGAACAGGTAAACGTGGAAATGAACAATATATTCCCACCATCGTCGCCGACGAACTCTGGTGGGTCTCCACCGGGGCCCGGCCACCGGAGTGAGTGCCTGACTGAACAGGGAGCGCCCTCTCCGGCTAGGCTGAGCGCATCATGATTGAGGAAAGCAGTGCCCGGGACGGGCATGCGGGCAGTGGCGATGAAGAGCCGGACGTGGAGTTCCGGCCTACCGCACTGCAGGGCAGCGACATCAATCACGCCCTGGTGAGGGTTGCCCGGCTGCATCACCTGCTGGCCGCACAGCTTTTGCGTCGCTTCGGGCTGCACCCATCACAGGAGCTCGTGCTCATCCGTCTGTGGGAAGCAGGTGCCCAGAAGCAGGTTGATCTCGCTGCGATGCTCGGGGCAGATTCTGCGACGATGACGCGCACAATTCAACGCCTGGAAAATGGGGGCTTTGTGCGAAGGGTGCCAAGCACCACGGACCGGCGGGTCACCATGGTGGAACCGACCACGGCAAGTTATGCCATCCGAACCGGGGTGGAACAGACATGGGCAGCCCTTGAGGAGGGGACTGTCGGGGGACTCAATGCCCGGCAGTGCCGTGATGCATTGGCGCTGCTGGCACAGATGGAAACTAGCCTCGACGCGGCGCTGGAAAGCACACGCGCCGAGGCCTGACAACTGGCGTGGGGCCCTCAGGCTCCCGGTGCTGCCTCGTCGATGCAGGCAAGTCCGTTGAGCGTGCGCGGATAACCGATCTGGGGCAACAGCTGAATTGCCGTATCAATCAGCGTGGCCCGATCATTGCCCATCGCCAGATTGCCCTTGATGTGCGCCCGCAACTGTGGCTCTGCGCCACCCATCGAAATGAGATAGGCGAAGGTGAGCAGCTCGCGGGTCTTCAACTCGATGCCCTCGCGCGTGTAGTTGTCGCCGAAGCAGTTGGCGGTGAGGTGGGCACGCATCTGTGCCTTGTCGCCCCATTTGTCGGGGAGTAGAGCGTCGGGGTCCTCGGCACCGAAGAATTTCTCCTGGATCTCGCGGCCCTTCGCCACCCGGTTTTCCGGCGTTGTGGTCGAGTGGCCGGGCAGGGGAAGTGAAATGCCGCGTTCGGTGAAAACCTCGTTGGCCAGGGCGATGAAATCGGCCGCCTTGGACATGCCCACATAGGGCACACCGTGGTAGGTGACTTCCTTGATCGCGTCGGGGGTGACGCCTGCGTCCAAGGCTGCACCCGCCTGATAACGAAAACCAGTGGTCGACTGGCAGGCAATCAGCGAGGCCAGCTGCACCAGAAACAGAGTGGTGCGGTCGAGCTTGGTGGTGGCGAACACCTCGTTGTAGGCGAAACTACCGAAGTATGCGTCGAATTCCGGGTCGTTTGACGTGTACTGAGCGTCTGAGTTGTCGGTCATGATGCCCCTGTCTGTTGTGTGGTCTCGTGGTGTTGAGTGATCTCGCGCCGGCTGAGCCATTGGTGCTCTGCTTGGTGCAGTGATACTCCAATAATTTCAGCAGAAGAGCGCCCTCCGGCGCGAATCTGCACGCGTTCACTCAGGGCGTTGGGCCTGTGTGGGCGCGCCGACACATGTGGAAGCCGTCCGGGAAAATGTTGCACACAACCAGTCGCACACAACGATGTGAAAAGGCGTGTGGATCAACGCTGACCCACACGGTGATCCCCATATTAAGGCAATGGGCAGCAGAACAATGGGGGATCACCCAGTGGTGATTTGCTCCCTGCGTGCCTTGGATGCGGTCATCACCCGGGTAGCCTTGGGTAACCGACCCGGCTCGTCCGGGCCACATCATCAGATCGGAGCACAGGTGCGAAGCAACAATCCAGTACTCACGAGGCCTGACGCATTCCTCCCCCCGGACAACCAGAATTCCGGAGCTGGATATCGGCAGGCAAGCTATCCACAGGGTGGCTATGGTCAGGCTGGTTACACCCAGCCGGGATATGCCCAAGCCGGCTATGCACAGCCCGGCTTCCCGCCGCCCGGCACGCCTGCCGATGGCTTTGATCCGCAATACGGGGGCGGTGCACCGACCGCTCGCATGACCATGAATGACGTGATCGCCAAGACGGCAACGCTCTTCGTCGTGTTGTTGGTGGCGGCTGCCGCATCCTGGATATTCACCGCCGTCAACCCGATTCTTGCCCTGCCGCTTGCCATGCTGTCCGGTGTGGTGGCCCTTGTCTCAGCGATCGTGGTGACGGTCCGGCGCAGCACATCAGTGCCGGCCATCATGATCTACACCCTGTTCGAGGGCGTCCTGATCGGCGCATTCAGCCAGATCATGGAGATGGCCTATCCGGGCATTGTGAGTCAGGCAGTGCTCGGCACCTTTGCCGCAGCCGGTGTCACCCTGTTTGCCTATCGCACCTTCGGCGCCCGCATCAGTGGACGGATGCAGAAGATCTTCCTGTTCTCCATCCTCGGATATGCCGGTGTGGCAGCTGTGAGCCTTGTCGCCATGCTCTTCGGCGTGAACTTCGGGCTGTTCGACACCGGCCCGAGTGCCGGCCCGCTGAGCTGGCTCATGGCCGGCGTGGGCGTGGTGCTCGCTGTCGTGAGCCTGCTGCTGGACTTCGAAGAAGTGGAACGCGGCGTGCAGATGGGCGTTCCCGCCAAGGAATCCTGGCGTGCAGGTTTCGGTCTCATGGTGACGATGGTGTGGCTCTACACCAATATTCTGCGCATCCTGAGTTTCTTCAGAAACTGATGCGCTGGCCGAGCCGGGGGGGCTCGGGCAGGACACACAACATCCCCCCAGTCTGCAAGCGGCTGGCGTGATGGTGTGTGTTCGGGCCCGGGCGTGCCACAGCGTAGGCGGGTCGGTTCAGGCCAGGTCGTCCAGATGCTTGTCCAGCGCTGAACGGGCGCTCGACGTCCACGGCAGCGCGCGCCACGAACGCATGGCAATCCAATGGGACGCCTCGGTGGTGCCACCCACGTCAAGCACTCGGGGATCTGTCGGCTCCACGCACGAAGCGGTGTAGATGATGCGGATCGCCTGGAAATCCTCCAGACGTCCGCTCGGGGCGCGACCCACCCAATGATCAGATTGCACATCAACCAGGCGTCCAAGGGCCACAGACTGATCGGTTTCCCCCCGCACCTCGCGGATCACTGCCTGGCTTGAGGTTTCGGTGGGTTCAAGCCCTCCGCCCGGCAGTTGCCAGCGCCCCGGCACTGCGGTGCGGTCGCTGCACACCGTGCCCAACAGTCCCCGTGGGGAATGCACGATGGCATAGGCGGCAAGGCGTTGACGCTTGACGGCCACTTCATCGGCAGAGATGGGCATGTCAAGCACTTTTCGGTGGCCGCGATGTCGCGGTGCCCGGGAGTTTGCCGTGCGGTGCTTCACCTGGGCAGTGATCGCCAGATCTTGGTCGGCGCCGGTGGCGGACAACCAACGGGTTATCTCCCAACCGGCACGCCACAACAGAAAACGGGGGTCCTCGCCGTGTGCCACGGGGATGGTGACGACAGGGGCCCTATCGACTCTCTGAACCGCCACGATGTGCATTCATCCATCATTCCACCCGGCCCAAGACAAAGCCGCGGGCCCGGAGCGAAATTGAGGCCACAGGGTGAAAGTGGGCCTCAGAGCAGAACGTGGGTCCAAGCGCGAACTATTTGCTCACGAGCTCGCCGGACAGGGTGGTGATCACATCGCCCGAACTGAAATGGAAGTACATCCGTGGCTCGCTGGTGCCGTTGCGTCGCTCGATGGCGATGTCCACTTCGCTGGAGGGTGTGGCGCCTTGGGACGCGGGTAATGACTGTTGCAGGCGGGCGATCAGCGCAGGGTCGATGAGAGATGGATCGAAGCCCGTGTCCTGGCCGGAATTCTTGAGCGTCGAGGTGATGCTCGGCAGCGACTTCTGACGACTGCGTCGCTCCACCGTTTCGTCGCCGGTGCGCACCTCGGTGGTGAGTGAATCAGTTTTGATCTCCACCGATTCCACACTGCTGGCACCCTGCACGGTGTCGGACAGGCCTTCTCGCAGGCCGTCCTCGGTGGTGAAATCAAGAGTGTTCACGGCGCTGCCATCAGCGCGGAAGAAGACCGTGCTGGTTTCCGGCGTGGTGGTCACCGTCATGAGCACCACACCCTGGTTGTACTGGTTGATCTGCAGGTCCTGCTGCTGGCGTGAGCCCGAGATCTCACCGGCTCGATCAAACAGCGCGCCCACGTCGTCAATGGCAAAGTCAGCAGGATCGAAAGTGGTCTGCTGAATGTATTTCACCGTGGAATCAAGCTGGCTGATGTGCCCATCGGCATAGCCGATTGTGTGGGCCTGATCGTCGTCGAGATAGGTGATGTTGGCGGCTGATTCGGTGATCTCAACGCGCAGGATCGGTTTGTTCCCGCAGGCCTGCGCCAGGAAATCAATCACCTGACGAGCATTGCCGGGGGTGCGCAGATCGAAAGCCGGTGTCTGTGTGGATGATGCCGATGCGCTTGCAGACGTCGCGCCCGGCTCGGTGGCTCCGGTGGATGAGCAGGCAGTGAGCGCCAGCGCTCCGGCGAGGGCCAGGGCTGAAAAGCGTGTGCAGCGCCGCCCGAAGCTGGTGATCGGACGGGGCAACATGGCCACCACGGTACGCGATCGGGTGCCAGACTGGTGAGGTGATTGATTTCGATCGACGCGCTGACGCAGTGGCTCCGTATCTGCTGGGCGCGGTGGTGCGCCGCGGCAAGGTGGCGGTCAGGCTGACCGAGGTCGAGGCCTATCTGGGGCCGAAGGACCCTGCGTCACATGCGGTGAGCGGGCCGACCGGGCGTGCTGCGGTGATGTTCGGCCCGAGCCACCACGTGTATGTCTATTCGAGCTATGGGATCCATCTGTCGGGAAATATCGTCTGCTCGCCCGAGGGCACATCATCCGGTGTGCTCATGCGCGCGGGTGAAGTGGTCCAGGGCGTGGATCAGGCCCTGACCAACAGGGGTTTCATCACAGCAGGCAATCCTGATGCAGATCAGGCCGGGTCGAGGACACGCCGACCCGAAGCAGAACTGGCGAGGGGCCCGGGGAATCTGGGAGCGGCACTGGGCCTCAGCCTGGCCGACAACGGCTCGCCACTGGGCGGGCCCGATGGACTCTTCGAATTGACCCTGCCGGCGGTGCTGGCCCCGAACATCATGGTTGGCCCGAGAGTGGGCATCACCAAGGCCCGCGATGAGCCCCTGCGCTTCTGGCTGGACGATGAGCCCAGCGTCTCGTCGAAGAAGATTGGTGAGCCGTGGACGCCGAAGAGCGGTCCCTTCTCGCTGCTGTGAGAGGGCAGGTGAGCGCCGTGCGGCAATGCGACGCGGAGCTGCCGGGAAGTGTCGGAATGTGGCGTCGCCAATCACCCCGGGCGTCCTTCGGCATCCCCGGACGTCTAGGCTCACAGCATGAAATATCTGAAGAGCACCATCCTGATTCTCGGTGGCGTTTTCTTCGTCGCTGCGGTGGCCTTGTTCATCAAGGTCTATTTCTTCGACCTCAAATCGCTGTGGCAACTTGCCGACGCCAACAATGCAGTGGCCTACAGCGATCCGCGCCCATGGTTCATCGTGACCTCGGTGGGTTTCCTGCTCGGCGGGCTGCTCTTCGGCGTGGGACTGGCCCTCACCCGCACCACCTTCGGCGTGCGCGATCGCTCATCCGAAGCCCCCGCAACTGACATTGTTGACACCGAAAGTGGCGAGCAGGGCGATCCCGGCTCCACGCAGCCCACTACGTAGTGGGTTGGCCACTATGCAGTGGCCAACAGCTGTCCGAGCTGACCACCGGCAGCGCTGGCTAGTGCGTCGCGCGGGATCCCAGCAGACCGTGCACATAGGCAACTGCTCCGAGATGCTGTGTTACATCGTTGACCATGGAGACCAGACGGGCGCCAGCCGTCACCGGAGGATCCCAATTGGTGTCCACAATTCGATCAAGCGCAGCGGCGTCGAGCGAACTCAGGACATTTTGTGCCCGTAGATCGGCTGCCCTGAAATAGCCCAGCAGGAGTTGGGGATCGGTCACATTGAATTGGGCAACCTGGGCGCTGGACTGTCCATAGCCCATGGCTTGAGGCTCATAGGGCAGCCCGAACCTGCTCTGCCACTCCTGGTCCCATGTCTGGGGCAGGTCGGTGAGGGTGTCGACTTCTGATTCCTCGACGCGGGCAATGTGCCACACCAACCAGGCAATCGGATTCGCCTCAGGCCCGGGACGCCACAGCAATTCCTCGGCTGTGAGGCCTTCGACCAGACCCGGCAGATCATCGCGGACTCTGGAAAGTGCATCGCCGAGCAGCTCGATTGCGTCCATGCTTGGGTCCTTCCACATTTATGAGTTGAAAAACATGAGTTGAAAAATCTGCGTCAACTCCCACGTTATGCGCGGGCACTCACTGACGGGGCGCAGGGGTGATGGAAAGAGCCCTGAACAGGTCGGGAACTCCCGTATAGAGCTTCGCCTGCAGACCCACTGCCAAGGCAGCATCGACATTGTGTTGGGCGTCGTCTATGAACAGGATCTCGCCCGCAGGCAGACCCAGGCGGTCAATGCACCACTGATATGCCTGCGGGCTCGGTTTCACCGCATCGATGTCGCAGCTGAGGGCCACCAGCTCGAACTCGCTCATGAAGCCATCGACAGCCCACACATGCTCTGCCAGCGAACTGGGGATGTTGCTCAACAGCGCCAACCGGTATCCGGCCTGTTTCACCACCGGCAGGGCCTCGATCATGTCGTGATGACGCAGTGCCCAGCTGTCCAGGTCGGCAGCGTGGAGGGCCATCAGGGTCTCGGTGTCGAAGCTGTGCCCGAGCTGTTTGCCAACCGCCGTCCAATAGCCGAGGGGAGTGATCCGACCTTGGTCGTAGGGCGGACGCGCAGACCAATAGGCCGCCCAGAAATCGTCTGCCGGAAGGCCCGCAATACGCACCAGCCGATCCTTGGCCGCCCGGGGCTGCACCTGGGCGATGACGCCGAACATGTCAGTGAGCAGAGCTTTGATGGTCATGCTTTCCTCCCGGAGTCCGGCGTTCTGGAGCTGGGTGCTCTGCGGTTGGGCACCCATTGGGCGCTGACATGTGTGCCCGGTATCAGTGGCATTGCAGCGGGCTGAAGCTCCCGGATCTGTCCGGACGGGAAAATCTGCGCCACCCTGCGTCCAGCCACGCGTAGCAACCAGCGGCCGTTGCCCTGAACAGGAGTGGGAAGGAAGGCGTGGTCGTGCAACCAGGTGGTGAGGGCGCCCACAGTGGGCAGCTCCAAGGCATCAACGTCGAGACGATGATCGGACTCTTCCTCACCGGGAAGCGCACCTCTGTCGAGATGAATCACCGGGTCTGCCACCACGTTGGGTTTCGGTTCGCGGGCCACGCCCAGCGCCGCTGCTGCCAACAAGACAGCCACGGCGGCGAGCACAACCAGCAGGGGACTGCGATCTGCCGTCCACACCAGCATCACGAACACGGCGACAACCGCCAAGCCCACTGCGGTGAGACGCAGCGTGCCAACGCGTGGGGCGGGAAAGTGACGCATGCAACCAGTATCCCAGTGGGCGCGTTGGCTCAGTGACTCCCGGCCCCGGTTCAGCTGGCCGTGCAGGGAATACCTGTGGCGTGGATCGGGCAGTAGCCGTGGGGATTCGCGTCGAGGTACTGCTGGTGATAATCCTCGGCGAAATACCAGGGGCCGCCGGGGCCGATCTGGGTGGTCAACGTGCCGTATCCGGCTGCTGCCATGTCGCGCTGATAGCGTGCGGCGATTCGCTCGGCAGTGGTCTTCTGCTCAACATCGGTGGTGAAGAGCGCCGAGCGATATTGAGTGCCCACATCGTTGCCCTGACGGTCGAGCTGGGTGGGGTCATGGTTTTCGAAGAACAGCCGCACCAGGGTTTCGTAGCTTGTCTTGGTGGGATCGAAGACCACACGCACCGTCTCGGCGTGGCCGGTGCGTCCGGTGCACGTTTCTTCATAGCTCGGGTTCTTGGTGAAACCGCCCATGTATCCCGCTGCGGTGGACAGAACACCGGGCTGTTGCCAGAAAAGCTTCTCCACACCCCAGAAACATCCGGCAGCGAAATAGGCGGTGTGGGAGCCGGGGAATTCGCGGTCCAGGGGGTCGCCGAAGATGCGGTGATAGGTCGGCATCGTCAACACGGGTTCGTCGCGTCCCGGCAGGGCGTTGTCAGCGGTCACTGGTGTGGTGCTGCGGAAGCCGAACATTCTTCAATTTTAGGTGCCGCTCGGCCTGCACGAGCGCTGCACGCTCAGGGCGCAACACGCGTGTTGTTGAGATCCCAATCAATGGGCTGGGCGCCAGCCCGGGTGAGTGCCTGGTTGGCCCTGCTGAAGGGATGTGATCCGAAGAAGCCAGAGCGGGCAGACAGTGGACTGGGATGGGGCGAGGCGATGACGGGCACGCCAGCATCCGACAACAGGGGAGTCAAGGTTTGGGCGTCGCGTCCCCACAGGATGGCGACCAGCGGTCCGCCGCGATTGACCAGCGCCTGAATGGCAGCCTGGGTCACCTGTTCCCAGCCCTTGCCGCGATGCGAAGCCGGCTTGCCCGGACGCACCGTCAGACATCTGTTGAGCAGCAGAACGCCCTGATTGAACCAGCTGCTGAGATCACCATGCGGTGCGGGTGGAATGCCCAGATCGGTGTTGAGCTCGGTGTAGATGTTTGCCAGGCTGCGTGGCAACGGACGCACATCGCGGTCCACCGCAAAACTGAGACCGATTGCATGCCCAGGGGTGGGATAGGGGTCTTGGCCAACAATGAGCACCCGCACATCGGCCAAGGGCCTGCTGAATGCGCGCAACACCTTGTCGCCATGCGGAAGGTAGGTCCTTCCGGCAGCCATTTCGGAACGCAGGAAGTCACCCATGGCATGGATCTGCGGTTCCTGATTGGCCAACGCAGCAGCCCAATCGGGCGCCATGAGTTCACGGATCGGACGGGCGCTCACAGTCCGACCCTCATTTCGACTGCCTTCATCACATCTTCAGGCTAGTGGTGATGCGAGCGTGGGCTCGTGCAGGTGATGGGGCAGACTGTCAGCAGGGCATTCACGGCCAGCTCACAGGAGGCTTCATGCCAGCATTCTCATTGGGCAGACGTTTCAGGCTGCGCCGCTCAAAGGTGACGGGAAACCAGTCCGCATCGGATGGGCAATCCGCCGGTGGGTCCGGCGGCGACAGCGATGTCACGATGGCCGGAGTTCCCACTGACACGCAGATCGCCGAACTCGGACAGGTGCGTTCTGCCAGCATCGAGTCACTCGTGCCACGCCCGTTGAGGATTGCTGCGGCCTGGGGTTGGCGCCTACTCATCGTTGCTGCCGTCATCGGTCTGCTCTGGTGGCTCGGCGGAACCCTGTCGGAAATCGTGATTCCGCTGGCTGCCGCTCTGCTGCTGACGGCCGCATTGATGCCGGTGAACAATTTCCTGCGCCGCCACAAATGGGCACCATGGCTGGCCGCGCTGAGCTGTCTACTGCTTCTGGTGGTGGTGATCGGTGGCCTGCTCACCCTTGTCGGAGCCCAGATCGGCACCCAATGGACGGAGCTGGCGGAGCAGGCCGGAAAGGGCTTCGCCACCTTTGTCAGCTGGCTGGGCACGGGGCCA
This sequence comes from uncultured Propionibacterium sp., assembly GCA_964293265.1. Lineage (GTDB taxonomy): Bacteria > Actinomycetota > Actinomycetes > Propionibacteriales > Propionibacteriaceae > Propionibacterium. The sequence continues at coordinate 3,162 of CAXYYR010000038.1, read as the reverse complement.
TTCCATGTGAGCTCCGAGCAGCTCAACAGCTGGTTCGACCAGGCGCGCACGCAGCTGGAGACCCAACAGAATCAGATCATTTCGGTGGCGACCGCAGCGGGCTCAGGTGTCGGGAAATTCTTTGCCGGCCTGGCGATGGCGTTGTTCGCCACCTTCTTCTTCCTCAAGAACGGCACGCAGTATGCGCGCAGTCTCATCAACACCCTGCCGCGAGCCAACCGGGTGTCAGCTCGTGGGCCGCTCACGGCGGGTTGGCATTCCTTGGTCAGCTATGTGCGAGCAGCAGTGATCGTTGCTGCCGTTGATGGCTTGGGAGCCGGGCTCGGTGCGCTGATCCTGGGATCCAATCTTTGGCTGGCCATCACAGCGCTGACATTCGTAGCGGCCTTTGTGCCGCTCGTCGGTGCCTTGGTCTCAGGTGCCGTGGCGGTGGCCGTCACCCTGGTGACCCTGGGCTTCTGGAAGGCAGTGATCATGTTGGCAGTGTTCATTGCCGTGATGCAGCTCGAGGCCCACATTCTGCAACCTGTCTTGCTTGGACGAGCCGTGCAGATTCCGCCATTGGTTGTCCTGGTCGGTATTGCGGTGGGCATCTCGCTGGCAGGCGTTGTGGGAGGCCTCTTCGCCATTCCGATCGTCGCCTTTGCAACCGGCATTCTGCGGGCAGTGCGTCATGATGATGCCGAGCTGGAAATGCTTGATGCCCCGCACCGTGAGTGAACTCACAGCGCAGGGCATCAAGATGACGCCGGATCGGCGAACGAGCCGTGCAGGCTCAGGCCGCCCGGGTCTTCCTGGCCTTCTTCTGCTTCTTGGCGCCGCCAAGAGCCGTCACCAGCAGTCCGCCGGTGAGCGAGACATTCTTCTCGAAGTGAATCTGCTGGTTCACGCGGTCATTGCCCTCGTGCTTCCAGAAGGGGTGACCCATATAGGTGGTGGGCACCATCTGGGCTGCCAACACCAGGGCTGACAGACGCGGGAAGACACCCAGACCGAGCGCGGCGCCGGCTGCCGTCATGGTGGCGCCCTGGATCTTGGTGAGAGTCACTGCCGGCACCTCGGGCAGCGCATCGCGCACTGCTGCGGGCACCTTGTCAAGCAGATCGTCGGTGACGCCAGCCATCTGCTCGGCATTCTGATACACGGCAAAACCGCGCCTGACGAAGACGGTGGCAAACATCGAGCGTGCGGCCAGATGGGCAATTCCCATGAGATAGCTCCTTGTCCTTGACGATTGTGATGCTGCTGATGGTGCCTGTGCGGCCTGTGCAACGGCTGGGCATGCGGCGCCATCACGTTCTATTTGGTGAACAACTCCACCTTGACGATCTTCACCGTCACGGAGCGGCCGTTCGGGGCCTGGTACTCGACGGTATCGCCCACAGATTTTCCGGTGACAGCCGCCCCCAGGGGTGATTGCGGACTGAACACCTGAATGTCCACCGCATCGTCGACGCCCATCATTTCGCGGCTGCCCAGCAGGAAGACGTCGGTGTCGTCGGGGTCACCGTCGTAGGCCACGGTGACTGTGCTTCCCGCAGCAACCTCGTCGGGTGCCCCGGTGGGCTCGCCCACCTCGGCGGCATGGAGCATCTGCTCGAGCTGACGGATGCGCAGCTCCATCTGGCCCTGTTCCTCGCGTGCTGCGTGATAGCCGCCGTTCTCCGACAGATCACCTTCTGCTTTGGCAGCCCCGATCTTCTTGGCGATGCGCGTACGGCCCTCGCCCTTGAGGTCATCGAGCTCGGCCTGAAGCTTGTCGTAGGCATCCTGCGTCATCCAGATGGGCTGCTTGTCACTCATTTGGCCAGCCTACCGACTTGCGCGCCATCAGGGCTCATCACGACCGGGGACTGAGGCGGCAGTGAGACTTGCTGGGAATCTGGGCAGAATGGAGGCATGTCAGTCCCCACCGATGACCCGGCCGACGCAGGTTTGCGTCTGCTTCATGTGCATGCCCACCCCGATGATGAGTCGAGCAAGGGTGCCGCAACCACGCTGAAATACGTTGACCAAGGTGTTCGCGTCATGGTTGCCACATGCACCGGTGGAGAGCGGGGAAGCGTGCTCAACCCGGCGATGGATCGACCGGATGTCTGGGCCCGGATGCCAGAAATCCGGCGCAGCGAGATGGCCGCCGCTCGCAAGATCCTGGGCGTGGAACAGCGCAGCCTCGGCTACATCGACTCGGGCATGCCCGAAGGTGATCCACCCGAGCCGCTGCCGACAGATGCCTTTGCCCTGCTCGATCCCGAGCGGGCTGCCGCGCCCTTGGTGCGCATCATCAGGGAATTCAGGCCCCAGGTGATGACCACCTATGACGAGAACGGCGGCTATCCCCACCCGGATCACATCCAATGCCACCGGGTGTCGGTTGCAGCGTTCCGTCAAGCGGCCGATCCGAGTGTGCTCCCCGAGGCGGGGGAGCCCTGGCAGGTGAGCAAGCTCTATTACCAGATGAGTTTCCACCGGCTGCGTTTTGCTGCCCTCGATGCCGCCATGCACGCCCGGGGTATGGACTCGCCCTATTCGGAGCGGCTTGCCGAGTGGGAGAACCGCGACTACGAGCAGCGCATCACCACGCGCGTGCCCTGCAGCGAATACTTCGCCGCCCGTGACGATGCCCTGAGGGCCCACGAATCGCAGATCGATCCGCACGGCCCATGGTTTGCCGTGCCACTGGAGATCCAGAAGAAGGTGTGGCCCACGGAGGACTTCCAGCTGGTCTACAGCAGGGTACCCACCTTCATGCCGGAGTCCGATCTCTTCGACGGCCTCCGGCCCGGCGCAGTCGCACCCGACCCGTCCGACAGCTGGGTGATCTGAGCTGGGTCCTCGGGCTCGTGGATGAGCCGGGCGACTACGCGCTGGGCCAAAGTGCTCGTGGGTGGCTCGGTGCCCGGCCTGCAATCCCCATAGGCTGGACGCATGGCCAACCGTCTCGCTGCCGAGAGCTCGCCCTATCTCACGAGCCATTCCACCGATCTCATCGACTGGTGGCCCTGGGGTCCCGAGGCATTGGACTCGGCGAGAGAACGGCAGCTCCCGGTGTTACTGTGTGTCGGGTACGCGTCCTGCCACTGGTGCCATGTGATGGGTGCCGGGAGCTTCACCGACGCTGAACTCGCCGCTTTCATCAACGGGACCTTCGTGGCCTTTGCC
>CAXYYR010000037.1:0-17878 GCA_964293265.1 uncultured Propionibacterium sp. | reverse complement strand
CCACAGATGACTCCGAGCCGGTGCACCGGCGCAAAACTTGCGCCGCGGGTGCCCACCACATCGCGGGCCTGGCCGCGGGTAATGGCCAAATAGTTTCCATAACGAGCAGCCGGACCCAATTCTGCATGGAGCTCGGCCACACAACCGCCCCCCACGAGTTCGGCCAATACACCACGCATCCGCCGCGCCTGTTCAACGTCGGGAACGATCACCAGGGCACCCCGGCCGCTTGCAATGGTTGCGCACACTGCCTGCGCCATTCCACGAGTCCAGTCGTCCAGGCCTGCCTCGTCATGTGCCCATCGCGGCGTGACTGCCCAATGAGCACGCACGGAATGCCCGGATGCCAGTTCGTCGAGGAAACGACCACCAGCCTCGAATTCGTTGAGACCACCGGGAATCACGGGTGGATCCTGTGGGCCCGGCCAGGGCTTTTGTTCGGCATCCTCGGTTGCTGCATGACGAGGCGGAACGGCCAGTCGCATCACATCGGCAAAGCTGCCGGCATAGTGGTCGGCCACTGCGCGGATGAGCGGCAGCTGCTCGGGGAGAAGCACCTGCTCGGACGAGACCAGCCGGTTCAGTGGTGACAATTTCTCCACTGGTGAGCTCTGGGGCAGCTCCACGACGAAGCCATTGGCGAGCCTGCCGGCGAAACGTGCTCGGATGCGGCATCCGGGACGGATATTGGCCTGCATGGCAAGGGGCACTGAATAGTCAAAGAAGCGGTCAAGATGTGGTAGGTGAACATCCAGGGCGACACGTGCGATGTGCGGGCCGTGCATGGGCTCGGTTGTCACGGGCGCCGGACTCTCGAGCAACGGAGCCATGGCGCCGTCGGCCCCGGCCTCGGATGGCTCGACCGACTGCGTCATGCCTTGATCCTAGATTGCCTCACCGACAGCCCTGTGTGCACCGGTGTGGATCTGTCATCGCCGGGCGATGACCAGCAGATCAAGCCCTGAGTTTTTCCACGAGTGCGTCGGCACGATCCGTGCGCTCCCACAGAGCCTCGGGCAATTCCCTGCCGAAGTGTCCGTAATTCGTGAAATTGCTGAAGATCGGACGCTTGAGATCCAGCTGGTCGATGATCGAACGAGGCCGCAGGTCAAAGACCTCAGCGGCAGCTGCGCAGATCCGATCATCAGGCGCCGCACCGGTGCCGAAGGTATTCACATAGAAGCTGGTGGGATTGGCCCGGCCGATGGCATAGCTCACCTGCACCTCGCAGCGCTTTGCCAGTCCGGCGGCAACCACATTCTTGGCCACCCAGCGGGCAGCGTAGGCGCCGGAACGGTCGACCTTGGAAGGATCCTTGCCGCTGAATGCTCCCCCCCCATGCCGTGCCATGCCGCCATAACTGTCGACAATGATCTTGCGTCCGGTGAGACCGGCGTCACCCATCGGGCCACCAATCACGAAGGTGCCCGAAGGGTTGATCAGAGTGGTCATATCGCGGGTATCAATGTCATAACCGGCCATGACGGGAGCCACCACCTCAGACTGGATCTCCGGGGTGAGCCTGGCCTGCAGGTCAACGCCCTCCAGATGCTGTGTGGAGACCACCACATTCACCACCCGCACAGGCTTGAGCCCGTCATATTCGATGGTGACCTGCGTTTTGCCATCTGGGCCAAGATCACCCAGCACGCCGGTGCGCCGCACCTCGGCAAGACGCTGTGACAGCCGGTGAGCCATGTGGATGGGCAAGGGCATCAGCTCAGGGGTTTCGGTGCATGCATAGCCGAACATCAGGCCCTGATCGCCAGCACCCTGGCGATCCGCGTCATCGGAAACCCGGTTGGTGCGCTCTTCCCAGGAATGCGCAACGCTGTGGGCAATGTCGGGCGACTGGTTGTTGAGCGCCACCATGACGCCACAGGTGGCGCCGTCCAAGCCCTTGTCGAAGGAGTCGTAGCCAATCTCGAGCATCCTGGCGCGGGCAACATCGGCAATGTCCACATAGGATTCCGTGCTTGCCTCGCCGGCAACAACAGCCACACCATTGCTGATGAGCACCTCAACAGCGGTGTGCGACGAGGGGTCCTGGCGCAGCATTTCATCGAGCACGGCATCACTGATGGCATCCGCAACCTTGTCGGGGTGACCTTCAGTGACAGACTCAGAGGTGAACAGCCTGGGCATGGGTGTCCTTCCGCCCGAGGACAGCCCGGGCACTAGGCGGGTCGGTGCGTAGGTGGCGGTGGAATCAGGCGGGATCGATGCCGCTGAACGGATCGTCGAACTTGAAATCGGGATCCTTGGCAGCCTCGGCGCGGGCATTGGCCTCGGCCACCGGGTCGATCTGCTTGTATTCGAGCACACCGGACTGGATCTCACGCAGAGCAATCGACAGTGGCTTCTCTTGCACGCTGGTTTCCACCAGCGGCCCGACATTCTCGAGCAGGCCTTCGCCCAGCTGCGAGTAATAAGCATTGATCTGGCGTGCGCGCTTGGCTGCGTAGAGCACCAGACGGTACTTCGAATCGACGTGCTCGAGCAGCTCATCAACCGGCGGGTTGATGATGCCTTCGGACGAGGGACCCACCGGGGCGGTGCTGGTCGAAGGAGTGCTGGCAGAAGGAGTGCTGGTCAAGTTGAACCTCATCTTGTCGCCGCGAGCGAGTGCTTTCAGGTACGAATTCCGGGAGCATATTCATCGTCTCAGGGGGCGACGGCACACGCACCGGGTCACAACCTCATCAAGTCTACCATCTTGCGCACGGTGGCTTCGATGTCCTCATTGACCACGACATGATCGAACTCATCCTCGGCGGCCAACTCGTCACGTGCAGTCACCAGCCGCCGATCCTGCTGCGCCCGGGTTTCGGTTCCCCGCCCCTGCAATCGATGCACCAGCTCATCCCAGCTGGGCGGTGCCAAGAAAATGTCAACCGCCTGCGGGTAACTCGTGCGCACCTGCCGGGCACCCTGCAAATCAATCTCCAGAATCACCGGACGCCCCTGTTCCAGGGCTTTTTCAACTGGTTCACGAGGAGTGCCATAGCGATCACCGTGGACGGATGCCCATTCGAGCAGACCACCTGACGCAGTCAGCCGATCAAATTCCTCATTGGAAATGAAGTAATAGGAGAGTCCATCGGTTTCACCGGGACGTGGTGCACGGGTTGTTGCCGAACAGGAGACGAAGATTTCCGGATGCAGCCTCCGCAGCCGCGCCACGATGGTGCCCTTGCCCACAGCTGTGGGCCCCGAGATCACATAGACCTGCGGTTGGAGCTTTCCCGCTCCGTCCGCCGGGGAGGCGTCATCATTGGCTTGAACCCCAGCGTTCGGTGCGGTGTCACTCATTGATCAGCGAAACTCCGATTTCAGGCCAGCCAGCTGATGGCGGCCAAGGCCGCGGACCCGTCGGTTGGCGGCAATGTCCAGTCGCTCCATGATAGACGCAGCGCGCTTGTCGCCAACACGGGGCAGCGAACGCAGCAGGTCATATACGCGCATATGGGCCAGAACATCATTGGCGCCCGCGAGTTCCAGGGCCTCAGTCAGCGTCAATTCGCCAGTACGAAGTCGGCTCTTGAAATCGGCACGGGCCCTGCGCGCCATGGTGGCGGCAGATCGTGCGGCATGCAATTGCTCGGGGGATAGTGTCGGGATAGCCACGGCTTCTCCATCACTTGTGATCGGTCCGGATCAAAATGGGGTCATGATCCAGGGGGTGGACATGAGGAATCTACTGCAATGGGGCCGTGGGTTCCAAACATCCACGCGAATTCACCGTGTTTTGTTACCGGTTTATCCGAACAACAGGCGGAAGTCAGCGGGAGATGAGACTGCTGACACTCGCCCGCAATGCCTCAGGCGATGGTCCGGCCGACAAAATACCTCGTGAGGAACTCGGCAACACATGGTCGGCCCGTTCCCCGAAGATCGCCTGCAGACCAGCCATGGTGCCGCCCTGGGCACCAATACCGGGCGCCAGGATCCATCCCGAGTAGGCCGACAGATCAACTCCGGCCGAATCGTGGGTGGCACCTATGACCAGGCCAATATTGTTCTGACCGCTGGAGAAGTTCTCTCGCTGTGCCGCATCGACAACCTGCTGGGCCACCGTGGTGCCCTGATGCAGCGCGAACTGCACCTCAGCGCCTTCAGGATTGCTCGTATGGCACAGCACGAACACTCCCCTGCCATTGGCGTGCGCCAAGTCAATGGCAGGCCTGAGCGATTCAAATCCGAGATAGGGGCTCAGCGTGATCGCATCGGCCACCAACTCGGCATCATCGCTGAGATAGGCACGGGCATAGGCAGCCATCGTCGAACCGATGTCACCACGCTTGACATCCAGGATCGACAACGCACCAGCTGCACGAACATCGGCCAGCACACGAGCCAGGGCCGCGATCCCCCGCGAACCGAATACTTCGAACAGTGCGCTTTGTGGCTTGAAGATCATCACCTGGTCGCCGAGCGCGGCAATGGTGTCACGCGCCAATTTTTCTATTCCGGAAACGTCATAGTCCAAGCCCCATGAACGCACCAGAGATTCATGGGGATCAAGCCCGACGCACAGCCGCCCGCGTTGCGCGGCCAAGGAAGCTGCACGCTGATCAAAGGAAGCGCGCTTCATCGTGAAATTCCTGCAAAAGGCCTTGTCAAACGGTTAATTCCCATAACCAGTGCAGGTCCTTCGAAGATGAATCCGGTGTATATCTGCACCAATGCCACACCGGCATCAAACATTGCCTGGGCATCCGCGGGTGACATGATTCCGCCACAGCCCATCACCGGTAGTTTGCTGTGGGCACAAATCCAGCGCACCTTCTCCAAGGCCATGGCGGTGAGCGGGGCTCCAGACAGTCCCCCGGCCTGGGATGCCAGATGAGTATCGGCTCGGTGCAGGCCCTCGCGCCGAATGGTTGTATTGGTGGCGATCAGGCCACTGACACCTGCCTGCTCGCAGCTGGTGAGCACGGCATCGAGCTGATTGTCGGTGAGATCTGGCGCAAGTTTCACGAAGATGGGCAAGGGGTCGTCCGGATTGAGCTCGCGCGCGCGAGTCACCAGGGCGCCGGTCAGCTGCTCCATCTCATGGCGCCCCTGGAGGCTTCGCAGGCCCGGTGTATTGGGGCTCGAGACATTGATCGCCACATAGTCGGCATAAGGAGCCACGGTGTCCAGGCTGAACAGATAGTCATCGACGGCCCCGTCGAGGGCTGTGGCCTTGGTCTTGCCGATGGAGATGCCGATGGGGCAACCCAGAGCATTGTTGCCCCGTGCGACACCCTGATTGGCCAGCCGGGCTGCCATCGCCTCGGCGCCATTGTTGTTGAAACCCATCCGATTGATGATTCCCCGGGAGCGAATCAATCGGAACAATCGCGGGCGAGGATTACCGGGCTGCGCATGCGCAGTCACCGTGCCGAGTTCGGTGAAACCGAAACCCAGCGGCGACCACACCGCATCGGCCACGCCATCCTTGTCGAGGCCCGCCGCAACTCCCACCCGTCCGGGAAAGTCGATGCCAGCAACCGTCACCGGCTGTCGCTCGCCACCGATCCAGCGCTCGATGAGACCACTGATCGACTCAGGAAGATGGCCCATTGTTGAGATCAACTGGCCATGGATCTTCTCCGGGTCACCGCCATGCATGGTGAAGAGCAGTGGCCTGATGGCCGCTCCATAACCGGCACGGATGAGGCGGACGTACAACTCGTCAAGCGACATCATGTTCGATTCCCTTCCATGGGCCACATCACTTCAACCGGTGCAGCGGACGACCACCCGACATGTGCTGTCAGTTGGCCGCTCACTGCACGTTCATTGGTTCACTGATTGCATTGGTTCACTGATCACGATGGTTCACTGATCGCGCTGGGCGTTGCGCAGATGGCGATCAATCACAGCACCCCAGTCCTGCAAGGACCGTACCCCGATGTCGCCGCGATCAATGGCATGGATGCCCTGGACCGCTGCTTCCAGTCCCTGCACCGTGGTGATGGACGGCACACCGTGCAGAATGGCGGCAGTACGGATCTCATAGCCATCGCCACGCGGACGACCACCCCGAGTTTCCCCGGCCGGGGTATTGAAGATGAGATCAACCTTCTCGTTGTCGATCAGGTCGACAATGGTCGGCTCCCCCGCAGGACCGATGCCCTGTGAATACTTGCGCACCGTGGTCACCTCAAGATCATGCATCCGCAGCATGCTGGCCGTGCCGGCAGTGGCAAGGATGGTGAAGCCCATGGTGGACAGTTCGCGAAGCGGCAACACGATATGACGCTTGTCGCGGTTGGCAGCCGAGACGAAGACCGTTCCGGAGGTGGGCAGGGCGCCGTAGACAGCTTCCTGGGCCTTGGCAAAGGCAACCCCGAAGCTGCGGTCGATGCCCATCACCTCACCGGTGGAGCGCATCTCGGGTCCCAAGAGCGTGTCCACGCTGCGTCCCGACTTGGTGAGGAAACGGTTGAAGGGCATGACTGCCTCCTTCACCGCAATCGGCATGCCACCCCATCGTTCAGCACCATCAGCGCCTGGCTTCAACATGCCGGTGGAGCGCAGCTCGGCAATGCTGGAGCCCAGCATGATGAGGGCTGCTGCCTTGGCCAACTGGGTATTGGTGGCCTTCGAGACGAAGGGCACGGTGCGGCTGGCGCGCGGATTTGCCTCCAGCACATAGAGCGTGTCGGATGCCAGCGCGTACTGGATATTGATCAGGCCCCGCACCCCCACACCGGATGCAATGGCCTCGGTGCTTGTGCGAATCCGATCGATCACTTCGTCACCCAGCGTTGCCGGAGGCAACGAGCAGGCCGAGTCACCCGAGTGGATGCCGGCTTCCTCGATGTGTTCCATCACGCCGCCGAGGTACAACTCGTGGCCGTCATAGAGGGCGTCCACATCAATCTCGATGGCATCGTCCAGGAAACGGTCCACAAGCACCGGTGATTCGGGCCCGATGAGCGTCGAACGCTCGATGTAGCCCTGCAGGGCATCGTCGTCGTAGACGATCTCCATGCCACGCCCACCCAGCACATAGCTGGGACGCACGAGCACCGGATAGCCGATCTCTGTGGCCACCGAATGGGCCTCTTCGAAGCTGGTCGCCATGCCATATTTGGGCGCCGGCAGGCTGGCATCATCGAGTACCCGCTCGAAGGCTTCGCGGTCCTCCGCCAGGAAGATGGCCTCGGGCGATGTGCCGACGATCTTCACACCGGCATCTTTCAACTGTTGTGACAGTCTCAGCGGTGTCTGGCCACCGAGCTGCACGATCACACCGGCAATCGGCCCTGCCTGGCTTTCGGTGTGGTAGATCTCGAGCACATCTTCCATGGTCAACGGCTCGAAATAGAGGCGGTCCGAGGTGTCATAGTCGGTGGAGACAGTCTCCGGATTGCAGTTGACCATGATCGACTCATAGCCATGTTCGGAGACCACCTGGGCCGCATGGACGCAGGAATAGTCGAATTCGATTCCCTGCCCGATCCGGTTGGGACCCGATCCGAGGATGAGCACGGCGGGTTTTTCGCGCGGCTCAACCTCGCTCTCTTGGTCGTAGCTGGAGTAGTGATAGGGAGTGCGCGCCGCGAACTCCGCAGCGCAGGTGTCGACGGTCTTGTACACCGGACGCAGATCTGCATCCCAGCGGAGCTGTCGAATTTGCTCCTCGGGAACGCCACGAAGAATGCCTATCTGGGCATCTGACAGCCCGTGGCGCTTTGCCTGACGCAAAAGATCAACATCAAGCTGGGGCGCCCGGCGCACCTGCTCGCCGATTTCGTGGATGAGGCTCACCTGGTCGAGGAACCACGGATCAATCTTGGTCAGCTCATGCAGCTGCGCGGCATCGACGCCGGCACGCATGGCCATTTCCAGTTCCAGGATGCGTCCGTCATGGGGACGTGCCAGATCGGCAAGGATGGCGTCAACGCCACCTTCCGGCTCGTCCACCGTCCAGAAGCCGCCGTTCTTCTCGGTGGAACGAAGTGCCTTGTTGAGGGCCTCGGTGAAATTGCGCCCGATGGCCATGGCCTCGCCCACGGACTTCATGTGGGTGGTCAATGAGGAATCGGCATAGGGGAATTTTTCGAAGGCGAAGCGCGGCACCTTGACCACCACATAGTCGAGGGTGGGCCCAAAGCTTGCCAGGGCCTGCTCCGTGATGCCATTGGGAATCTCGCCAAGGGTGTAGCCGACTGCCACCTTTGCGGCGATCTTCGCGATCGGGAAGCCGGTTGCCTTCGATGCCAGGGCCGACGACCGGGAGACACGGGGATTCATCTCGATCACGATCATGCGGCCGTTGTCGGGATTGATGGCGAACTGAATATTGCAACCGCCGGTGTCCACACCGACTGCGCGGATGATGGCAATGCCCACATCGCGCATCCACTGGTATTCGCGGTCTGTGAGGGTCATGGCAGGCGCAACCGTGATGGAGTCACCGGTGTGCACGCCCATCGGGTCAAAGTTCTCGATGGAGCAGATGATCACGACATTGTCAGCCTTGTCGCGCATGAGCTCCAGCTCGAACTCCTTCCAGCCGAGGATCGATTCCTCTACCAGGACCTCGGTGACCGGGCTTGCGTCCAGGCCGATCCGAGCCATCTGGATGAGTTCATCGTGGTCGTTGGCAATGCCAGAGCCCACGCCGCCCATGGTGTAGCTGGGGCGCAGCACCACCGGATAGCCCAGATCGTCGGCGGCGGCGAGCACATCGTCAACACTGTGGCAGATCTCGGAGCGGGCGACCTCGGGCTTCCCGCCGGGGAAATCCCCCAGGTTCTCGACGATCTCCTTGAACTGTTCACGGTTCTCACCGCGCTGGATGGCCTCGACATTGGCGCCGATGAGTTCGACGTCATATCTGGCGAGCACACCCTGTTCATCGAGGGTGATCGCGGTGTTGAGCGCGGTCTGCCCGCCCAGCGTGGCCAGCAGGGCATCGGGGTGTTCCTTGGCGATCACCTTCTCCACGAAACCGGGGGTGATCGGTTCCACATAGGTGGCATCGGCGAACTCGGGATCGGTCATGATCGTTGCAGGATTCGAGTTGACCAGGATCACCCGATAGCCCTCTTCGCGCAGGACGCGGCAGGCCTGGGTTCCGGAGTAGTCGAATTCGGCTGCCTGACCGATGACGATGGGACCGGAACCGATGACCAGGATGGATGAAATATCAGTGCGCTTGGGCATCAGTTCTGATCTCCCGCGGTGCTGTGGCTGGTGGACGTAGCTGTTCGGGAACCCCCGGATGCACCTGGACCGCCGGGATCAGCACCCGGTTGGTGCGCTGCCATGAGCTGCGCAAAACGATCGAACAGATAGCTTGCATCGTGCGGGCCCGCAGCTGCCTCAGGGTGATATTGCACGGAGAACGCACGGGTGAGTCCGTCACGGACAAGTTCAAGCCCTTCCACGACATCGTCATTGAGGCAGATGTGCGACACGCTCGCAGAGCCGAATTCGGTGTCGGTGGGCGCATCCACCGGAGCATCGACAGCAAAACCATGATTGTGGGCGGTGATCGCAATACGTTGGCTGGCACGCTCCAGAACCGGCTGATTGATGCCACGGTGACCGTACTTGAGCTTGTAGGTGCCAAATCCGAGGGCACGGCCGAAGACCTGGTTGCCCAAACAAATGCCGAACATCGGAAGGTCGTTGGCCAGTGCGGTGCGGCACAGCTCCACCGGCCCGGCAAGAGTTGCCGGATCGCCGGGCCCATTGCTGAAGAACAGTCCATCGGCCCCGGTTGCCTGCACATCGGCCCAGCTGGCGTCGGCAGGTAGGACATGGACTTCCATGCCGCGCTGCGACATGAGCGTCGGCGTCATCTGCTTGATGCCCAGATCGATGGCGGCAACAGTGAAGCGCTTCGAACCAACGGCGGGGACGATCCTGGGCTTGTCAGTGGTGACATATCCCACCAGATCAGCGCCTGCCATGGTCGGTGTCGTTCTTACCCGGGCGAGTAGCTCATCGGTGTTGTCGGTGACCGAGCTGATGCCCACCCGCATTGCTCCACGCTCACGCAGATGACGGGTCAGGGCTCGAGTGTCGATATCACTGATACCAACGATCCCCTGGCGTGTCAGCTCTTCGGTCAGGGACCGTGCCGAACGCCAATTGCTCGGCACCCTGGCCGGATCACGCACGACATAACCGGCAACCCAGATCTGTGAGGATTCATCATCCTCGTCATTCCAACCAGTGTTGCCGATGTGCGGTGCGGTCGCCACGACGATCTGCCCGTAATAGCTGGGATCGGTGAGGGTTTCCTGATAACCCGACATTCCGGTGGCGAATACTGCCTCACCGAATGTCTCCCCGATTGCCCCGAAGGCGCGGCCGGTGAAAACCCGGCCATCCTCGAGAACCAAAATCGCGCTGTGATCGTTCGCGCTCATGACCGTCCTTCCCTGCCCGGCCGGGCAGGATCTAGTACGCAGGCCGAGACCGGATATCCGCCGGCCAGCTTATCAGTGGGCAGCGCACTCCAATGCCGTGATCACCGCGTGCCACAAATTCCGCGCGCCACGATCAGCGGGTGTTCCAGGGCACCTCGTCAGGCACCCGCGTCAGACCCACTTGTGTCAGACCCGCTCGTATCAGATACGGGGCGATCAGAGGCGATGCTGGCAAGCAGTCCATTGAGGAAGGTGACCGACTCGTCATTACTCAGTTCGTTGGCCAGTTCCATGGCCTCACTGATGGCGATCTTGATGTCGATGTCGGTGTGGTCCAACTCCCAGGTGGCGATCCGGGCGAGATTGCGATCCACCCGCGACATGCGTTCGAGGGTCCAATCGCCCGTAAGTCGGCGTTCCAGATGGGCGTTGATCTCGCGACCGAACTCGGCATAGCCCTCAAGGATCTGCGAGGTGAAATCACGCAGCGGTGGCTCCCCCTGCTCGGTGCGCCGTGCCATGGTGCGATGCACGGCCTCGTTGCGCAGATCTGCCTGGAACAACACATCGAGGGCCTGTTTGCGGGCCTTCGTCCGTGTCGAGTGATGGGCATTGGCGAAATCGGTGCCCGACAGCTTGACGGCATCGGGCACCGGCGGATGTTCGCCATGCGCCAGTGGGATCGACGCGGGAGACTCAGGCGTCAGAGGGGCATCGGGCCGGGCCTGGGGATCACCCTCGGACACAGGTTTCCGGGTCATCAGCTCTGCACGCGGCCGAGGTAGCTGCCGTCATCGGTGCTCACCTTGATCTTTTCACCGGTGGTGATGAACAGGGGCACCTGGACGGTGCGACCGGTCTCAACCGTGGCGGGCTTGTTGCCGCCGGTGGAGCGATCACCCTGGAGGCCGGGCTCGGTGTAGGTGACTTCCAGCTCAACGCTGGCAGGCAGGTCGATGTACAACGGGGTGCCCTCATTGGTGGCAACGGTGACGGTCATTCCCTCCAACAGGAAATCCTTGTCATCGCCGATCACATCGGCACCGACAGTCAGCTGCTCATAGTTGTCTGTGTCCATGAAGACATAGCCGCTGGGGTCGCTGTACAGATACTGCATGTCACGACGATCAACCTGCGCCATCTCGATCTTGGTGTCCGCCGGGAAGGTGCGTTCGATGACTTTGCCATTGAGCACATTCTTGATCTTGGTACGAACGACGGTATTGCCCTTGCCGGGTTTGTGATGCTGGAACCACAACACCGCCCAGAGTTGACCGTCCAGATTGAGCACGGTGCCGTTCTTGATGTCGTTCGTGGTTGCCACAGAAGGGCCTTTCGTCATGGCGGGGTCAAAAGGACAAGGACGCAACGCGCCCAAGACTGCACGCGGCACATGGCCGCGATGGAAAATCTAGCGGCATGACGCCGCGACCAACCATTCTAGCCGAAGGGCACTGGCCCGTGATTCAGCCCCGGAACCGCATGCACCACAACCATGTCCCACAATCATGTCCGGGCCTGCCTGAGTCCGGGGAGGCTGGACCAATACCTCAGACCGATTGGGTCAATGCCTGCCAACTGGCTGTCAATGCCTCGGCAGGTGGATCAACGACCATGGTGGGCCTGCCCTGGGCGCGAAGACAGACGAAACGCAGCACGGAACCACGGGTCTTCTTGTCGCGCATCATGAGCTCATGCAGCTGATCCCATTGGGCGCCGTGATAGCTGGTGGGCAGACCTACTGCGTCCAGGAGCTCCCTGTGCCGTTGCACCACCGCCGGGTCCAGGCCCACTGTGCGTTGGGCAAGCTCGGCAGCGAAAACCATGCCGAGGGCAACACATTCCCCGTGCGGCCGGGTGAACTGCTCCGCAGCCTCAATGGCATGCCCAAGGGTGTGCCCATAATTCAGCTGCTCACGACCAACCTGATCACCGACGGACGTTGATTCGCGCAGGTCACGCGAGACCACTCCTGCCTTCACCTGCACCGAGCGAGCGATCAACTCCGCGAGCCTGGGACTCGACACATCGAGACATTCGGATGGCGCCTGGCCCACCAATTCCAGGGTGGTGGCATCAGCAATGAAGCCGTGCTTGATCACTTCGGCCAGTCCACTGCGCAGCTGTTTCAGTGGCAGGCTGCCCAACAGACTCGTGTCTTCGAGCACCACCTGGGGTTCCCAGAAGGCCCCGATGAGATTTTTTCCCTGCGGAAGATCAGCACCGGTTTTTCCGCCGATACCAGCATCCACCATGGCAAGCACGGTGGTGGGCACGCTGATCCAACGGATTCCGCGCAGCCAGGTGGCTGCCACGAAGCCGGCAAGATCGGTGGTTGCACCACCGCCGACACCGACCACCAGGTCGGTGCGTGTAAGCCCCGCGTCGGCAAGACGTCCCCAGCATTCGGCCAGGACCGCCGGTGTCTTTGCCTGCTCGCCATCAGGCAGCTCAATTTTCGTCACCCGGGCACCGGCCTGTTCAAGCTCCCGGCCTGCTCGGCCTGCCGCATCCGCCAGTGCGGCTGGGAACATCAGCGCCACACGTGTCGCATCACCGAGGTGGTCGGCCACGCGTGCGATCATGCCCGGCCCGATGAACGCGTCATAGGGATGTCCAGTTGCAAACCGGGCAGTGACGAAATGTTCGGTGGTCATGTGATCACGCTCCTGCCTGTCCAAGACCCAATGTGGCGGCCAGATCCGCTGCAATCTCGCCCGGTGTGCGCCCATCAGTGGCGACGCGATGGCTGGCAAGTTGCTCGTAGAACCCAGTCCTCTCGCCGTCCAAGCGTGTCAGTGTGGCAGCCACACCACCACGCATGAGGGGACGGTGGGTGGTCTGGCCGATCCGCTCAGCGGTGTGATCCAGCGAGGCGGTCAGCCAGACCACGCAACGATTTGCCAGCAGAGTGCGTACTCGCGACGTGACCACTGCTCCCCCACCCAGTGCAATGACGGCTTCTTCGTGCGCAAGCAGGCCATCGATTGCGTCAGCCTCCAGTGCGCGGAAAGCAGGCTCACCCTGATCGGCAAAGATTTGGGTGACGGGCTTGCCCTGCTGGGTCTCAAGGAAGTCATCAACATCGATGAATTCGAGCCCGGCCCGATCCGCCAGCAGGGTGCCGACGGTGGTCTTGCCCACACCGGGTAATCCGATGAGAACAATCTGACGACAGTCCTCCTGCTGTGCCCCGTGCGATCTCATCGCTGGTCCGCCACACCCAATCCCCGGTCACGCACCTGTTTCAGATAGGCCTGATGGTTCCGGCGCGTTTCTTCCAGGGAATCACCACCGAACTTGTCCAGGCAGGCTTGAGCCACGGTGAGCGCCATCACTGCCTCAGTCACCACCCCCGCAGCCGGGACCGCACAGACATCAGAGCGTTGATTGTGCGCAGTTGCCGGTTTGCCAGTCGCCACATCCAGGGTCTGCAGGGCACGCGGGATGGTGGCAATCGGCTTCATCGCTGCTCGGGCTCGAAGCACTTCTCCTGTTGAGATGCCGCCCTCGGTGCCGCCGGAACGTGCGCTGAGTCGGCGAATGCCATGGGGACCGGGTGCAATCTCATCATGGGCCTGGCTGCCGCGCACCGAGGCCAGCTCAAAACCATCACCGATCTCGACGCCCTTGATGGCCTGGATTCCCATCAGGGCACCTGCCAGCTGGCCATCGAGGCGGGTATCCCCCTCGCGCATGGACCCAAGTCCGGGCGGGCAGCCCCAGGCCAGCACCTCGACGACACCACCCAATGTGTCACCTGCTTTTCGGCATTCCTCGATGGCAGCCTGCATGTCCTTGCTGGCCTCGGGATCCAGGCAGCGCACCGGGTCATCATCGATGGTGGCCAAATCCGCCATCCGTGGGGGCTCGGCGCTTTGTGCGCGCACGCCACCAATCGCCACAACATGGCTGAGCACGGTGATCCCATAGGCCTGTGCCAGGAACTGCTTGGCAAATTCGCCGAGCACCACCCGGGCCGCCGTTTCACGCGCTGAAGCCCGTTCCAGCAGCGGGCGGGCCTCATCCCAGTCGTATTTCTGCATACCGGCCAGGTCAACATGGCCCGGACGCGGTCTGGTGAGCTTCTCATTGCGGGCCAGCGTGGCCAGGATCGAGGGATCAACCTCATCGGGAGCCATCACCTGTTCCCACTTCGGCCATTCGGTGTTGTCGATCATCACAGCGATCGGGGAACCGAGGGTTTCACCATGGCGCATGCCGGCCAGCATCGTCACCGCATCGGCCTCGAACTTCATCCGCGCACCACGGCCCACGCCGAGGCGGCGCCGGGCCAATGCCCTGCGCAGATCGTCGGTGGACACGCGGATGTGCGCCGGCAAGCCATCGATGGTTGCCACGAGGGCGCGTCCATGGGATTCACCGGCAGTGAGAAAACGCAGCATGCTTCCAGTATTCCAGTCCGGCGAAGGGCCTGACAGCGGCGTCCGCCAGCTCATTCACAGCGGTCGGAATGTGCCTGGCACCAACTCTGGAACTGCTTCACATTGGCCTCATGGCCTTGCTCATCGGCAGCGAACTTCGTTTCACCGGTGTCAAGGTCGACGGTGACGAAGAACAAATTGTCGCCTGTGGAGGGCGACAGCGCGGCTTCGATGGCATCCTTGCCGGGGTTGGCGATCGGTCCGGGTGGCAGTCCATCGACGACATAGGTGTTGTAGGGCGATTCGAGTGCCCGCTCTTCATCGGTGGTGGTGACCCGCCCCGTCACATTGTTGGCGAAGGCAACAGTTGCATCGGATTGCAGCTTCATGCCCTGGGCAAGCCTGTTGTAGATGACCTCAGCCACCAAGGGGGCGTACTGCTTGTCGGAGGTCTCCCGCTCGATGATGCTGGCAACCACCAGCACCTCATAGGGAGTCCGTCCGGCTGCAGCAGCACGCGTCTCCAGATCGACATCGGTCACCACCTCGTTGAAATGCTCGACCATCGTCGTGAGCAATTCCTCAGCAGTCGACTCATCGCTGAAGGTATAGGTGTCGGGGAAAAGACAGCCTTCCGAGCTGCTCTGGGCCCAGTAGGGCAGGGGCAGCGCACTCGACTCGGCAGCGGAGCTCAGTTCGGACAGGGCAATGCCCGTGGTGTCGCTGATCGACTCCAGGACCTGGCTGTTGCGAAGCCCCTCGGGAACCGTGTACTGGTTGTGCACCACATTCGACGTGTCAACCAGCAGGGCCACCGCCAGAGCAGCAGACATATGGGTCTTCATGCGGTAGGTACCGGCCTGGATATTGGTTGAGCGGTCGTCCTTCTTGGCGGCGCGGATGAAAGCATTGCGGGACGCCACGACCTCCTCGGAGACCAGGGTGTCACCCATCTGTGAGATGGACTGGCCCGATTCGATGGTGACGGTCACATCGTTGATGCCTTGACCTGAATAGTCGGCACCCCGCAGCGCAGTGAGCTTCTGGTAGGCGAAATATCCGCCTCCGCCGATGATCGCCAGACTGAGCACCACCGCAATGATCGACTTGACCCATGAGGCTGGACCGCGGTGGTATTCCTTGGCTCCCGACAGCAGTGAGGGCTTGTCATCCGACACGGCCTCGGGGCTGGTCGACGCATCAGCCACATCATCCGTGGTGCCCACAGCTCGCCGGCTGGCGGTGTTCGAAGCTGCCGAAGTATCAATCTCTTCGGCACCCTCGTCACTTGCCCGTTTCGGACGAACCATCGTCTTCCCCCTCAGCCGCACCACCGCAGGAGCGAGTGGCAATCAATTGTCCCGGCGCATGGCCTGACCGCTTTTCCATGTCGATGGCCTGCTCCAGGATCGCCACTGCCGCAGCCTGGTCGATCACGGAGCGACGATGCCGCGAGTCACGACCTGCCGCCGCCAGCCTACGGGTGGCAGCAGCCGTGGTCAGTCTTTCGTCGATCAGCCTGACATCGTGTCGCAATGCACGGACAACGCGATGGGCATTCTGCAGCATTGCCTCGGCAGCAATCCCCTGCTCACCACGCAGATCGGTGGGCATGCCCATGACGATCTCCACTGGCTCGTACTCTGCCGCCAAGGTCTGCAGCCGCGCAATCGTGTGTTTGTCGTTGGCCACCGTCTCCACCGGAAATGCCAACAGACCATCACGATCACAGGCAGCCACTCCGATTCGGGCCTTGCCCCAGTCCAGGCAGAGCCGCACACCCGGACGCCAGCCGGCAGGGCCGACGTCGGGCTCCTGCGCCGTTCCGGAACTACTGGACGACATGTCCGATGGCATGCTCGACATCAAGCAGGGCCTGACCGGCCTGACTTCCATCCGAGCCACCGCCCTGTGCCAGATCCGGCTTTCCACCGCCCTTGCCACCAAGGGTTTGGGCCCCTGCCCGCACAAGATCACCGGCCGAAAGTCCGCGCTCGCGAGCGGCTGAAGTGGTGGCCACGACAATGCTCGGCTTGTCCTTGGAGCCGCCGATGAGCATCACCACTGCTGCACGGTCACCGAATTGATCGCGCACCTGGGCTGCCAGCGTGCGCAAGGCCCCGGCATCCACACCCGAGTAGTGCTTACGGGCATAGGCAACGCCCCACATGTCCTTGGCCTGGGCAACCAGCTGCGGCGCATCGGCACGCAGGGCATTCGCTTTCAGCTCGGTGATCTGCTTCTGCGCCGTCTTGAGCTCATTGATCAACGAACCCACCCTGTCGGTCAGCTGGTCCGGCTGCACCTTCAACACCGAGGTCAGCTGATTGACCAGCGACCGCTCGGCGGCCATGTGGTCGAAGGCATCAGTGCTCACCAGGGCCTCGACGCGCCGGGTGCCGGCCCCGACGGACTGTTCACCAAGCAGGTCGAGCATGCCGATCTGACTGGAATGCAACACATGGGTGCCACCACAGAGTTCACGGCTCCACGCGCCGCCCATCTCGACAACCCGCACAGTCTCCGGGTACTTCTCACCAAACATTGCCATCGCCCCCATGGCCTTGGCCTGGGACAGCGGCATTTCGGTGGCGCTCACCTCGAGGTCGTCACGGATGGCCTCGTTGCAGCGTGCTTCGATCTCGGAGACCAACTGGGCAGACAGCCCATGGGTGGCATTGAAATCGAATCGCAGATAGCCCGGCTTGTTGTACGAGCCCGCCTGCGTGGCAGTGGGACCCACCAATTCACGCAGGGCGGCATGGATGATGTGAGTGGCCGAATGTGCCTGACAGGCTCCCTGACGATGAACGGCATCGACCAGGGCCTCCACCTGCTCGCCTGAACGCAGTGCCGCATCAGCGCGGACCGTGTGCACCACCAGCCCAGGCACGGGACGCTGCACATCGAGCACGGTGAGCTCGCCTGCTTCACCACGCAGAATGCCCGCATCGGCGTCCTGCCCACCCATCTCGGCATAGAAGGGGGTTTCGTCAAGCACCACTTCGCCCTGTTGTCCGGGCTCCAGGTGATCAACCGGCATGCCATCAACGAGGGGCCCACGCACGCGGGGGGGCACGCTCAGTTGGGAGAAGCCCACGAAGGGGGTCTCGC
>CAXYYR010000036.1:0-18630 GCA_964293265.1 uncultured Propionibacterium sp. | reverse complement strand
GCCAATCCGGACGAAGGCGACTCGCCTTCAGGGCCAGCTCAGACAAAGACCTCTCGCCTTCAGCGTGGACGCATGCAGCGCAGAGAGCTCAACGCCGCGCCGCAAAGAACTCGGAGAGCAGCTGCTCACTCTCAGCCGCCATCACCCCGCCCATCACGGTCGGACGATGGTTCAGTCGCGAATCACGCACCACGTCCCACAGCGAGGCCACGGCACCGGCCTTCGGATCATAGGCGCCGAACACGAGGCGTCCGATGCGGGCATTCACCAGCGCACCGGCGCACATCGTGCAGGGCTCCAGGGTGACCACCAGGGTGGCCCGGTCGAGATGCCAGCTGCCGAGTCGCTCGCAGGCTTCGCGCAGCGCCAGCACCTCGGCATGCGCCGTGGCATCCTGATCGGCCTCTCGACGATTACCCGCCCGGCCCAGGATCTCGCCATCGGCGCCCATCACCAGCGCGCCAACCGGCACATCCCCACTGGCCCCTGCTCGGCGTGCCAACTCCAGGGCCTCGCGCATCGGCCCGTCGTAGACGCTCAGGATTCCTCGTCGCCCAGCGCGCGATCAAAGGGCTCGGTGAACGACATGTCCTTCACCACGCGACTCACGAGTTCCCCGGAGTCCTCATCGAAATCGCCGGCGATGGCTTCCATCTCGAATTCGCTGACGCCCTGGTCAACGAGCATTTCCAGATCGCCCACCGGCTCGGAGTCGTCATCGGGATCGGGCACCTCGAGGCCGAGGAAGTCCACGACATCGCGGGCAATGGGCCAGTCATTGGAGGACGCCGCATCGCTCAGCAGCACCTGGATCTGGTTGCCACGCACACGGCACAGCACGAAGAATTCACCGTTGATGCTCACTGCGCCCAATGCCCCGACATCACCGGGCATCCGGCGGAGCTGGGCCACCAGAACGTCAAGGTCATTGGCGCAGGCATCGGGAAGCAGGCTCACCGTCGGCTCGCCATCCTCCCGATAGAGAGCTACGACGAAATCAATCTCGTCAGAACTCGCATCGTCGTAGTCGTCGTCATCCGAGTCGTCATCATCGTCGTCGTCATCGGAATCATCGTCCGAGTCGTCATCGAGCTCGTCATAGTCATCGGAGATGACACTGGCATCGAGCTCATTGGCGTCGTCAAGACTGTCGAAATCATCGGTGCTGTCGGTCGCACCCTCGTTGATCGCGGTATCGGTCTGGTCGACATCGGTCACATCATCGTGCTTGTCTGCGGTCACGGCAGCCTCCTCATCCTCGCTACGACCAATATCCCATGCTCTTGCCAGCACTGCACCCATCGGGTGCCGAATCACCGCTTGTCAGCACGCAGGGGTGTGAGTGTGGGAAACTTGCGGCTGTGGAATTGCGCATCGTGAATCACCCGCTGGTAGCCCACAAACTCACGCATCTGCGTGAGGCGAGCACCCCGAGCCCCACTTTCCGGTCTCTGGTGGCCGAGCTGGTGACGCTGCTTGCCTATGAGGCAACGCGTGATGTGCGCGTCAACGAGGTTGAGGTGCAAACACCTGTTGCCCCCGCCAAGGGCAGCGCGCTGGCGAAGCCGAAGCCCCTGGTGGTGCCGATCCTGCGCGCAGGTCTGGGCATGCTCGAGGGCATGACCCAGCTCGTGCCCACTGCCGAGGTCGGTTTCGTGGGCATGGCCCGTGACGAGACCACGCTGCAGCCCACCACCTACGCTGAACGCCTGCCCCATGACTTGTCCGGACGGCAGTGCTTCGTGCTCGATCCGATGCTCGCCACGGGCGGTTCGCTGGCCGGTTGCGTCAGCTTCCTGGCCGACCGAGGTGCACGTGACATCACCTGCATCTGCATCCTGGCCGCCCCCGAGGGCATCGATCGGGTGCGTGAACTCACCGAGGCCCGCGGCATCGACTGCACGCTCGTTGTTGCCGCCGTTGACGACCATCTCAACGAGCATGGCTACATCATTCCCGGGCTCGGCGATGCCGGGGATCGTCTCTACGGTCTGGCGGAATAGTCCCCGAATCTTCCGGAGACATGTTGGCCGAGGGCATGCTGTCCTCGGCCATTTCGTCGTCATCCCGCTGACGCCTGGCAAGCACAACCCGCACGATGCTGCGTGCCACTATGGCCAGCGCAGCAGCGATGGCCAGTGCCCACCAAGGAAATCCGATGCCCGAGACCTGCGGCGTCTGGGTGGCAACCCCGGGGTCATCGGGAACGCGCTCGGCATGCACCAGCAGCCGATAGTTGTTCACTCCTACCGGGGCACAGGTGACCAGGGTGACCATGTCGCGCCCCGGCTGGGGCCCCAGCTGGGCAAGATCATTCGGATCGACGGTCTCGACCCCACTCACCCGGTAGTGCATCGACCGTCCATAGGTGTCCACCCAGAAATCGTCACCGGCACGCATCCGGTTCAGATGGGTGAACAGCTCGGCCTCGGGCAGACCAGCATGTGCCGTGAGCACTGCATGTGTGCCGGAGCCGCCGACGGGCAGCGACGAGCCATAGAGATGACCGACTCCCTTGCGCAGCGTTTCCTCCGTGGCGCCGTGGAACACCGGGAATGAGGCATCGAGCACAGGGATGGTGAGGCTCGACATCACCCCATCGGGGTTGGCTGCGAGCTGACGCAGATATTCCTGCGCCGGTTCATCGAGCGGGCCGGTGACAGTGGACACATTGCTGAAGGGATCAATGATCAATCCCCCGCTGAGCTGGGCGTTGTATTCCTCGGCAGCCCGCAGAACAGCCGCCTGTTCGTCGGGCGACATCTGCGTCACTGTGTGGGAATAGGACTTCTGTGCATTGAGCTGGGCCAATGCCGAGAACCACGAGGCAGCCATCGGATAGCAGGCCACCAGCACGCCGAACAGCGCAATGAGGGCGATCACCACACGGTCCCAGCCGGGGCGCCGTTCCCCCGCTGAGCGGCGCACTTGCGGCGCAGCCCCGGGGGAACGACGACCCTTGCCAGGCCAATCCGTGACAGGCGGATCCGTGACAGGCGGATCCGTGGCAGGCGGATTCGTGGCAGACATGGCAGCGTTCCTGTCAGACTGCCCGGGCAGCACGCCGACGGGAGCGCATGCCCAGCGCAGCGGCAGCAGTCACCAGACCGGCTCCCACCACCAGGAACAGCAGGGTGCCCACGCCACCGGTCAACGGCAGTACGAAGCCGGCATTGCCCTTGGCGTTGTCCACCGACAGCTGCTCGGTGCGCTCATCAACAGTCACCTTGATGGGGGCGCCTGCCAGCTCATAGCCGTCGGGCGCGGCCGTCTCGACAATCCAGTAGTCGTGATAGCTGGAGTCCGCCGCTGTGACCGTTGAGCCATTGGCAAAGGTGGAATAACGCACCGCGCTGATGGTGGCCACGCCCTGGTCGTCAGTGGTCCAGCGGCTGGTGCCATTGCTGGCCAATGCATTGGTGCCGGCCTTGGCATCCGCCTCGGTGCCGTAGAGCGCGAACTCGGCGCCGGGCAGCACGGTGTTGGACTGGTTGGTCTTGGTCACCCGGATGTCGCCCCATTCGGTGAGCGGCACGGCATCGGCGGCAACAGCAATGCCGGTGGTTGCCGACGAGGGATACAGGGTGGCGTTGTTGCTGATGAGCCCATCACCGAGGGGAGCATCAGTGGCCGTGACTGTGGTGTCCACACTCACGAGCACCCGCACGCTGGGAGTGGCCTGCTTCGCTGCCCACAGGGTTTCCAGGCCCTGCGGTGTGACGGTGAACGTCATCGGGGTGGTGGCAGTGGGGAGCTCGGCGGTGTAGTCCTGCCCGGCAACCAGATGGATGCTGCCGGAGTCCAGATCCATGGACGCCTGGACGAAGCTCAGACGAGGGTCGATCTGATCGGTGATCTTGTAACCATCGGTGGCATTCAGGCCGGGCACATCGGCCAGGATGGTCCATGAAATCTGGCTTCCCAGTGTGGTGGCGCTGGCATCATCCACGGTCTTGGTGATCGACGAGCTGGCGTTCTTGGGATAGACATTCACCTCGTAGAGCCATTGGTCCGGGCTCGTGGGATGGGTCATGGGCAGTGTCACCACGAAGTCCGGGGAGGGCGTGATGCCCTGCGCCAGCTGCTCGGCTGACAGCACCTCATGCACCACATAGGCGCCAAGTGCCAGCCCACTCATTGTTGCCTGGCCGGTGCCCTCGGCTGTGACCACGCGTGAGGCGGGCGTCACTCCGGAGACGGCAGACTGGGCCGCTTGCAGGTCCATTGCCTCGAGCGTGCTCCAACCGGTCTGGGTGGTGAGATCGACGCCGGGAATCTGACGGGCCTCGAAGGTGACACCCGCCAGCGGAGTGCCCGAGACATCGGTGGCCGGCAGACCATTGCCGGGGGTGGTGCTCGTGGGGTTCAGGCGCTTGTTGATCACCAGACTGCCGGTGCGCGCAGGGTCGATGGTGGCCGGATTGGTGTCGGCATGCGCCGTGCCGGGGGCTGCAGTGAGCAGCATCAGCGGCATGAGAATCAGAGAGAGTAGGGCTGCTACTACTCGGGATGCGGTGGACATGTCATGCGTCCTCTCGTAATGAGAATCAGTGGGTTCGGGATGACGTACTTCGGTTGATGGGCAATGGGCTCGACAGATGGGTTTTCGGTTGGGTTTTCGGTGGCGCCGGCAGGTCACTGCGCCTCCTGCGACGGGTGGCCACTGGGGCCCGGTCGCCGCGTTCGCTTGCGACGCGAGGAGCGCCATGCAAGCACGCCTGCCAGCCCGACGATCCCGATGCCACCGAGCACATAGCTGAGTGCCCGCACCGTGGTTCCGCTGGCCGGCAGTTCCCGGGCACGCATCAGATTCACGGCGATGGCAAGGCCATCGGCAGTTGTGGACGTGATGGCATCGGCTTCGGTGTGGATGGTTCCTGCAGGCCTGGCCGTTGTGCCGGAGCTCACGGTGAAGGCCACTGCTGTGGGAAGGAGCTCATGTTCGGCAGGACCCCGGCTTTCCACCAGCCAATAGCTTCCGCTGGCCAGTCCGGTGAGAGTGAACCGGCCGGTCTCACCAGTGGGCGTCACGGCAACACCGGGTGCCAACTCACCGGGCACTCCCCCGGCGTCGGCACGCACCTCAAAGCCAGCGCCGTCAATGGGCGAACGCTGACTGGTGCTGGCATCGGCAAAACCGAAGGTGCGGATGTCGAAGACCAGCGCAGCATCCACCACGCTGGGGTCGGGCGGGGTCAGTTGGCTGCCGCTCAGCTGCACAGCTTGCGGGGTTGAATTGAGGGCGAAGCCATTGGGGGCTGATGTCTCGGTGATGGTCCAGGCACCCCAGTCCAGACCGCTGACCGCGAGCTTGCCCACGGTGGGGTCGGAATCAGGCGCAGCATTGTCGGTCACTGCGGTGGTGATGCCACTGGGTGAGGTGAGTGTCCAGCCCGAGCCCGGCAGCAGATTTCCCGCCACATCGGTCTTGGTCCAGCTCAGCGTTCCGGGCGAGACGGTATTGCTGAGCACGCACGCCACCTGCTGACCGGCGGTCAGATTCCACTGGAAAGCCAGAACATTCGGCTTGGCGGGGTCAACCACCGTGCGGGTGAGTGACACCGGACTCCCGCCGGCTGGCGTGCAGGTGACTGCCGAGAGGGTGTAGCCCGGCTTGCTCTGCTCGTCGAGCAGATAGGTATCGGCAACCAACGATTGCGTGCTGCCCGATGCGAAGGTCTTGGGTGCTGCAGCATTGTTTGCCAGCCAGGTGGTGCGGTCCAACGCCGTGAGCGTCCACTGGGAGGCATCAACGGGAGCGCCATGGGTGGAGCCCGAGAACTGTTTGGTGAGTGTGAGGCTGCCGGGCGCCACCGGCGTATTGGTGAACTGGCAGTTGGCCAGCCCACCGTTTGTTTGGCCCGAGGCAATGGTGACGGTGGCTGTGGTGCCGGATCCACTGGCACTTCCGCCGGCCGTGTTCGTGCACAGCCAGGTGGTCACATAGTTGCGCGCATCGCCCGAGGCCATTGTCTGGGTGAGCGTGTAGGTCTGGGCGCTTGCCACGAGCATCGGGCCCGCCACCTGGGCCTGCACGCCGGTGGCGGTGCCAGCCGTGGTGAGATGCGCGAAGGCAGTGGTGCCCTTCTGTACGGCAACGCTGAACTGGTCAGTGGCACTGGCCCTGCCCTGGGGAAGATTCTCGGTGGCCTTCAGCACCGGCGAATAGGAGCAGCTGGCCAGGTCGCTGATCCGCTTGCCATCTGTGTTCTCACCAAGACCGGTGGCGACCGTGGCAAGCCTGGTCATGGTCGCCGGATCGTATTTGTAGACCGACGTCGAGGTGCTCACGAACAGTGTGCCGTCGGAGCTGGTGGCCATCCCGGTGAACGAGCTCGTGGCCAATTCCCCCGAAGCATCAATCTCGATTGGGTCATTGGCGATGGGTGTGGTGGAGCCCGCCGGAACGGTGATGAGCTGCACCTTGATCGATCGTCCACTGGGCATGGCAGCGTTCGTCTTCGGCCTGGTGGACGCCAGAATGTGCATATTTCCCATGGCATCGAAGGCGATGTCACCCTCCATGCCTCTGGTGCCCGCGTAATAGCCGGTCAGAGGGTCGGCGCCACCCAGTGCATCGGACGTGAAGGCCGGCAGCGGGATCTCACCGACATGGGCATAGGAAGTGGCATAGCTGGCATAGCGGAAGGTCATCGGCGCGCCCACTGTGCGGGAGGCCTCGAACGAGCCGAAGTACATCAGCCCGTCCACGGGGTTCACCGCGCCACCGGCGAGCGCCCGCATGCCGCCGGTGGTGAATGATGCGCCGTACTGGGTGCTCGACCACTTACCCACGAGTTTGGATTCGTTGTACACATAGGGCTGCGCCGAATCGACGCCGGGCGTTGAGGTGAGTCCGTAGAGCGGATCGGTGCGCAATGGATTGCCGCGTTCGAAGGCATAGGCGCGGTCGCCCTTGGCCCCGATGCCGAGCACGCCCATGCCCCAGATCTGGCACCCCATGCCGTGGCGCCCCAGGCACGCGTGTTGTTTGTCCAGGTGCCCGAATTGGTGTCGAACAATCCGGTGGGGCCAACCGGTGTGCTCACTGCACCGGCGGGTGTCAGCTGGCTGACGCGGCCCTGATCGGTGGCCACATAGACATATCCCGGGGCGCAGTTGAAATCTGCGCCGGCCGCCGTCACCTCGTCTGCTGCCGACGCACGGGGAGCACTGAGCACGGCCGACGTGGCAAGAACCACCATCGCCAGCAGCAGGCGGATGGCACGCGAGCTCGTCCGGCCGGAGCCGATGGGCTGAAGGCCGGAGTGGTGTGGCGTCGAGTGATACCTGGTGGGGTGATGGACGTTGGGGTTCTGGGGGTTGACCATGCTGGAGCCTCCAGCCTTTCTGTTACTGGAGGCCGACTGTATGTAGCGTTTTCACCCCAAACAAGGGACTCCCGACCATACTTTCGAGCCGCCCATCGGGCGACGCATCTGATATTTCATCAGCTAATGCCCCCGGCTGCGATCACCACATCACCGGGTGATGTCCCACCATTTCGAATACCAATTCACTTCGATATTTCCAAACGTATTACTTGTGACGTAATGGTTGCCGTTATTGAGCTGTGAGCCAGCTGTGTGCAGCCGAATTGCCCGCCGTCACCCCTAGTCGCACGCCGAAACCAAAGGCAGGTGGCACACCATCCCAACGCAGGCGCAATGGGGCTGGGGTCGACATGACTGGGGCCCTCACCCGACCAAGCAACGGCTGCCGCACGCTGCATCCGCACATATCGCAATGACTTTGCGATTACCGGGACAATCTGAACCTGTGGAGACAGAACTGACACCACTGAACAACATCCATCTCCAGATCCGATAACCCCGGGACAACATTCGGGATAACACCGCAACAGCCAACCCATGGCATTCCGGGATCCGCCAGCCTGACGCCGACCACGACGACCCCCGCAGTCCCGCGATGTGCGCAGGAGAACTTATTGAAAATTCAGTCAGTTTCCAGACAGCCCGTCGCGATGTCGAATATTCCGGCGTCTCAAAGCTGCCATCCGCCAGCGTCCACATGCTGGACAGCACTCTCACAGGGCGGACTCAGGCGCGCGCGTAGGCGTATGAGCAGTTGAGCGCATAGAATCGTCAGGTTGCGGTTTGCCCTGAGCGGCCGCCTCCGCCGGAGCGCATCGTCTCGATGCGCTCTCCACAACGTGCATTTCCAGTGGGTCCGGATCGCCTGGCCCAGCAACTCAGTTCGGAGTTTTATGACTGTTCAGCGCCGTAAGGACCTGCGCAACCTTGCCATCGTCGCCCACGTTGACCATGGCAAAACCACCCTGGTGGACGCCATGCTGTGGCAGTCCGGCGCATTCCGCGCGGGCAGCGACGTGGAAACCCGAGTGATGGATTCGATGGACCTTGAGCGTGAAAAGGGCATCACCATCCTGGCCAAGAACACCGCCGTGAAGCACACCATGACCGACGGGCGCACGCTCACCCTCAACATCATGGACACCCCCGGCCACGCCGACTTCGGTGGCGAGGTGGAGCGCGCACTCGAAATGGTCGACGGCGTTCTGCTGCTTGTTGACGCCTCTGAGGGCCCACTGCCCCAGACACGCTTCGTGCTGCGCAAGGCGATGGCCAAGAAGCTGCCGATCGTGGTGGTGATCAACAAGGTTGATCGTCCCGATTCGCGCATCGATGGCGTGGTCGAGGACACCTACGAGCTGTTCATGGATCTGGTTGATGAGAGCAATGAGAGCGGCCTCGACTTCCCGATCGTCTACGCATCGGCCAAGGCCGGCAAGGCATCGCTGAACAAGCCGGGCGACGGCGAACTGCCCGACAGCCCCGATCTTCAACCGCTCTTCGATGTGATCGAGAGCTCCATCCCGGCACCCGAGTACCACGAGGGCGCTCCCCTGCAGGCCCATGTGACCAACCTCGATTCGAGCCCCTATCTCGGACGTCTGGCCCTGTGCCGCATTGTCGAGGGCAACATCAAGCGCGGCGAGACCGTGGCCTGGTGCCGCCGTGATGGCTCCATCCAGAACGTGAAGCTCTCCGAGCTGCTCATGACCGATGCCTTGGAGCGGGTGCCGGTGGATACCGCCGGCCCCGGCGACATCATTGCCATTGCCGGCATTCCCGAGATCACCATCGGCGAGACCATTGCCGACGCCAATGATCCCAAGCCGCTGCCGCTGATCCATGTGGACGAGCCCTCGCTGTCGATGACCATCGGCATCAACACCTCACCGCTGGCCGGAAAATCGGGCAAGCTGCTCACCGCCCGACTGTTGAAGAATCGTCTGGACCAGGAACTCATCGGCAATGTGTCGATCAAGGTGCTCGGCACCGAACGTCCCGACACCTGGGAGGTCCAGGGTCGTGGCGAGCTGCAGATGGCCGTGCTGGTGGAGATGATGCGCCGTGAGGGCTTCGAGCTCACCGTCGGTCGTCCCGCAGTGGTGACCCATCGCAATGAGCAGGGCAAGGTGATGGAGCCCACCGAGCGCCTCACCATCGACGTGCCCGAGGAATTCATGGGCGTTGCCACCGAGATGATGGGTGTGCGCAAGGGCACCATGGAACAGATGGTGAATCACGGTTCGGGCTGGGTGCGCATGGAATATGTGGTTCCCTCGCGTGGCCTCATCGCCTTCCACACCGAATTCCTCACCAACACCCACGGCACCGGCATCATGAATCACGTCTTCGAGGGCTACATGCCCTGGGCAGGCGCCATGCGTCAGCGTCCCACCGGTTCGCTGGTGGCCGACCGCACCGGCGTGGTGTCCAGCTATGCGCTGTTCAACCTGCAGGAGCGTGGCCAGCTGTTCGTGGGGCCCGGCGACGATGTCTACGAGGGCATGGTGGTTGGCGAGAACGCACGCCCCGACGACATGGACGTGAACCCCACCAAGGAGAAGCACCTCACCAATGTGCGCTCCGCCACCGGTGATGAGCTGGAACGTCTGATTCCTCCGCGTCGGATGAGCCTGGAGCATGCTCTGGAATACTGCGCCGGTGATGAATGCCTGGAGGTGACACCCGATTCGGTGCGCGTGCGCAAGACCGTGCTCGACGGGCGTGACCGCGCCAAGGTGCGCATCAAGACGAAGGCTGCCGACGCGAACGCCTGAGCTGCGCTGAGGCCAGCGCATGGCTGAAGCTCACCAGAGACTGGGGCCGCCGTCTCCTCCTCGGAGGGGATCGGCGGACCCAGTGTTTTTTGGCAAACCTGCTTTTTGGGGAACCCGCTTTTTGGTAAACCAGCAGTTGCTGGGTGGGCAGGCGCGCGAGCTGACAGACACGGGCGATGCAGGCACTGCCGAAACCGGGGCCAGTGAGCCTGCCGGAACTGGCCGACGCATCAGCAGATCGGTCTGCCGGTCGTCACCGAGCATGAAATCATGGGCGCCGAACTGCACGAAGCCCAGATGCGCATAGAACGCCATCGCCGAATTATTGTGTTCCCACACGCCCAGCCAGATGGTGCCCAGCGAACGCAGCCGCGCCAACCGGCAGGCGTAGTCAAGCATGAACTGGCCCAGTCCCTCGCGCTGATGGGCGGCGAGCACATAGATGCGCTCCACCTGCAGCCCATCGGGGCCGACATCATCGGTCTGGGCGGCGCCAACATTGATCTTCAGATATCCGGCCACCACGCCGCTCACTCGCAACAGGAAGAATCCCGTGCCCGGGGTGTCCAGCTCGGCTGCCAGGGCATCGCGCGCATAGGCCGTGCGCACATAGGCGTCCATGTTTTCTGCCGTATTGAGCGCCTGGAAGGTTTCGCGGAAGGTGTGCTCCCCCACCGCTGAGAGATCGTCGATGTCACGCAGTGTGCAGGCAGTGATCGTGGCGTCCGCATGCATCTGTGAGGCGCTCACAGCGTGCGCTTGCGGCGACGAAGGGCCGGATCGGACGTGAAATGCAGACCGATGTCGGGATCGACGATGGCCTCCTGGGCAGCCGCGATGTCACCGTCGACAACCAGGCTGGCAGCCACCGGCACACTTCGCCGCAACAGGCCCAACGCAAGCGGACCCTGATCGTAATGGGCAGCGCTGGTGCCAACCCGTCCCACCGGCTCGCCCCCAAGCATGATCTCGGCACCCTCGGCTGGCAGACGGTCCATCGATCCATCCAACAGAAGCCGCGCCAGACGCCTCGGCGGTCGCCCAATGTTGTTCACGCGGGCAACAGTCTCCTGACCCGTGTAACAACCCTTGTCCAGGGCCGTCGCAAACAGTCCGAGCTCATTGGGCAGGGTCTTGTCGTCGGTGTCGCGCCCGATTCTGGGAATGCCGGCAGCCAGACGCAGGGCTTCCCATGCCCACAGACCGGCCAGCCGGTCATCGCCATCCGACAACTCGGAGCCGGCAACAATTCGCACCCGACCGCCATCGACACCGGCGTCGAGGCCATCAATCACCGCTGTTGGCGCATCGTCGAGATGCTCACCCACCCACAGCGCCACCAACTCGGGATGCTCGGTCACCTCAACCTTCATGCGGAAGCGCATCGAGTCGAGATAGCCCCCAAGGCTCTGATCGGTCGGTGAGGCGCCGAGAAGCCAGGTCTGTTCACCGTCGTCCAGGGCAAGCAGTCCGTGGCGCACATGGGCAGTGGGCCCGAGCACCAGCGCCTGGATCGCCTTGCCGGGCGTCGGCGGATTGAACACGCCCGTGGTGAGCGAATGCAACCAACTGGCGCGGTCAGCGCCGGTCACACTCACCACCGTGCGGCCCGGCAGGGCCACCATGGCCCGGCCGGCTTCCAGCAGCTTCTGCTCGCCGAAGGGATCGCCGCGGTGCCACAGTGCACCGGCATCGGGGCCGGACTGCACTACTACGGGGCTGTTCACTGGTCTCTCCTGCTTCGTTTCCGGCTGTTGGGATATGGGCATGTGGGATATGGGCATATGGGATGGGCGGCTGTGCGATGTGGGACTGCATGGTGATGCAACTGCGCGCCACCCGTCACTTCGTGGTGCGCGACAGACGCGCCCACATGTACGGCTGCATGGGAGTGCCCTTGGCAGCGCGATCAAAGGTCCACAGCAGGTCGCCCTCGACATTGCCATAGAGCCGCTCGCCACCCACATATTCCAGCGCCGCATTGTCGGTGCGGGCCACCACATCGGTGACCAATTCGATCTTGGCGCCGTCGATCTTGCCGGCCCAGACCTCACTCCAGCCATCGGGGTGACACATCACCACTTCCACTGTTTTCTTGTCGTCCTGAGGACGCCAGAAACCGGTCTCCATACCGAGCGGCGACACCGGATTGCCCTTGGAATCAGCCACATAGGTCTGCGACAGATAGTGCAGATAGGGCTGGCCATTGGTGGAGAACTCGATCTGCTGGCCGAATTCGAAATCGCCTCGCCCGGGCCAATTGCCATGGCCGGATCCCTGCCAGCGTCCGATGAGCCAGGCGAGCGGCATGAGGGTTGGATTCAGATCGGTGGGGATCTCGAAAGCCATGGTCAGTTTCTCCTCGAAGAACGCCGGTGCTGGCGAATCAATTGACGCGTCGGGGCGGTGCGCCGGGCGCGCGGCTCCGTGCCCTGCAACCAACGCAGACCCATGCTGGCAAGAGCCAATGCCCCGGCAGTCAGAATGGCGGCAGCCACTACGAGCACGATGAGATCAAGGCTTGCCACATGCCCAGTCTAAGGCGGAACAGCGCAGGGCCGAAGACGGGCACACGTGAGAACATTCAGCCATGAGAGTGGTGTTGCAGAGAGCCAGCCGTGCGCAGGTCTCGATAGACGGCGAGGTGGTGGGCGCCCTGCCGTCCCCCGGCCTGGTGGCTCTGGTGGGAGTGACCCATGGTGACGATGCCAGCACTGCCGCAAAATTGGCCGACAAGACCTGGCATCTGCGCATTCTCGACGACGAGAAATCGGCGAGTGATCTGGACGCGCCGGTGCTGGCGCTCAGCCAGTTCACGCTCTATGCCGACACCCACAAGGGACGTAGGCCGAGTTGGCATGCAGCTGCTCCAGGCCCGGTGAGCGAGCCCATCGTCGAGGCCTACTGCCGGGCGCTGCAAGAGCTGGGCGCGCATGTGGAGACCGGGCACTTCGGCGCCGACATGGCAGTGGAGCTTGTCAACGACGGGCCGGTGACGATCATCCTGGATTCAGATGTCTGAGCTGCGGGTCTGAATTGTGGGGCATGGCATGTGGGTCTGAATTCTGGGGCTGGCTGAATTGCAAGGTCTGAGTATCCCGCATTCCCATGTGCTTCGCCGTGACCGGGGCATGGGTGGACCTGCCCTGTTGATCGCAGCCGCGCCAGTATTCTGAACGCGCACCGGCTTCCAACGGGCATGCACCTTCCGGTGCACATGGTGCGGTGCCCATGTTCCGGTGCACGTGTTCCAGCACATTCATTGTGGCCAGTGAGGGGAGAACGCAGTCGTGAGCGATGCCCTGTTCGTCTCGCCAGTGCATGATCCCCAACCATTGCCCTCAGCCCTTGAACTGTTGACCCACACCATTCATCAGGTGTCGGGCGGCGATCAGGCCCTGGCGCAGCTGCCGGGGGCTGATGCAGTGATCATCGACGCGCGCGGAGACCTCGGCGCTGCCCGGGTGACCACGCGACTCATCGTTGGTGCCGGGGCAGCCACACCATCGTTGCTGCTTCTTGGTCTTGAAGGCCTGTCAGTGTTGAGCAGCGACTGGGGAGTTGACGATTTCATCGTTGCCGACGCCCAACCCGGCGAATGGGCCGCTCGACTGCAGCGGCTGCTCGAGGCCGACGAGCATGCCACGGTCACTGGCGGCTCCATTGTTGTGGACGAGGCAGCCTTCACTGCCGCCATCAATGGCCGGGCACTCGATCTGACCTACACCGAGTTCGAGCTGCTCAAATATCTGGTGCACCATCCCGGCCGCGTCCTCACCCGTGAGGACCTGCTCAAGGGCGTGTGGGGCTACGACTATTACGGCGGCACCCGCACCGTTGACGTGCACATCCGCCGGCTGCGCGCCAAGCTCGGCCCGGAGTACGACTCGTACATCGGCACGGTGCGCAATGTGGGCTATCGCTTCAACCCCCAACAGCATCTGGGCTGACATTGCATTCTATTGTGCACACAAAACAACAATAATATTTATTTCCTTGACGATTTTACTTAATCCGTGATCTACGCAACCATTCATTTCGGCGCAACTGCGCTTTTCTGGCTGAATGGACAATGCCCCTCACGGACGATCGACCAATCGTCTCCATTGAATTGTCCTGACAGCAATTCATTGGATCAAAGGAGAACTGATGGGCGAAATACGCGTAGCCCTGGTCGGCATCGGGAACTGTGCATCATCGCTGGTGCAGGGCCTCACCCTGTATCACGACGCATCGTCCGATGAGGTGGTGCCGGGACTGATGCATGTGCGCTTCGGCGACTACCACGTGAGCGACATCCAGATCGTGGCCGCCTTCGACGTGGATGCCGCCAAGGTGGGGCTCGATGTGGCCGAGGCCATCAATGCCTCTGACAACTGCACCATCAAGCTGGCTGATGTGGCGCCCACCGGGGTGCAGGTGCAGCGCGGCGTCACCTCCGATGGCCTGGGCAAGTATTACCGCGAGACCATCACCGAGTCATCCGAGCCACCCGTCGATGTGGTGCAGGCCTTGATCGACGCCCGCGTGGATGTGCTGGTGAGCTATCTTCCGGTGGGCTCAGAGGAGGCCGACAAGTTCTACGCGCAGTGCGCACTCGACGCGAAGGTGGCCTTCGTCAATTGCCTACCGGTGTTCATCGCCTCCGACCCGGAATGGGCGCAGAAATTCACCGACGCCGGGGTGCCAATCGTGGGCGACGACATCAAGAGCCAGATCGGCGCCACCATCACCCACCGTGTGATGGCCCGCCTCTTCGAGGAGCGCGGCGTCACCCTGGAACGCACCTACCAGCTCAATGTCGGCGGGAACATGGATTTCAAGAACATGCTTGAGCGCGAACGCCTCATGTCGAAGAAGATTTCCAAGACGCAGGCCGTCACAAGCAATGTGGAACATGAATTCGCACCGCGTGATATTCACGTTGGCCCATCTGATTATGTCGATTGGCTCGACGACCGCAAATGGGCATTCGTGCGGCTAGAAGGGCGCAATTTCGGTGGTGCGCCGGTGAGCCTGGAATACAAATTGGAGGTCTGGGATTCACCGAATTCAGCGGGTGTGGTGATCGATGCCATCAGGGCAGCCAAGATCGGGCTCGATCGCAAGCTGGCCGGCCCCCTGCTGTCACCGTCAAGCTTCTTCATGAAGTCACCACCCGAACAGCGCCATGACGAGGAGGCCATGGACTCGGTGGAGGCATTCATCGAGGGACAACTCGCCAGCTGAGCGTTGCCGACGACCGGTTGGGGCCCCGGAACAGCAACCCAGTGGCCCCAACCAGCCCGCCAGCTTCTAGTCTTGACTCATGAATCCCGTCGTAACGCCCCCGGTCCTGCGCCTCAACGCCGACGATCAGGAACGCATTGCCGAGCTGGTGCACGCCTGCACGGCCCACGACGGTGTTTCACCGCTCAACGAGTCGGGCTGGTTCGGGCTCAAGGGGCTCACCGCCTCGCACACCCATTGGCTGGCACGTCAGGGCTCCCAGCTCATCGGCTATGCCCAAGCAGATGCCCGCGAACACACCATTCAGCTGATGGTGGCCCCCGATTTCCGCCGTCAGGGCATCGGCACCATGCTGGCCCAAGCCGCCTGGGAATTGCATCCGGCAATGTGGTGGTCATTCGGCGACCGCACTGGCGCCAGGGAATTTGCCACCAGCCTGGGTCTGGTGGAACGCAGGCGATTGCTCAAGATGAGCCTCGACCTGTCCGCCTCCACCCCCCTGCCCACGCCGAGCGCACTGCCCAAGGACCTGAGCCTCGACCACTATCGCGACACCGACCTCGACCAGCTGGTTGCAGTGAATCACGCAGCCTTCGAGGAC
The DNA here is from genome assembly GCA_964293265.1 of uncultured Propionibacterium sp. GTDB lineage: Bacteria > Actinomycetota > Actinomycetes > Propionibacteriales > Propionibacteriaceae > Propionibacterium. The sequence goes on along the minus strand of CAXYYR010000036.1, from coordinate 2,689 downwards.
CATCCGGAGCAGGGCGCCATGACCGCCGATGACGCCCGCACGCGTATGTCGCAGGACTGGTTCGACCCCGAGGGCTTGCTCGTGGTCCGTGACTCGGCCGGAGCGCTGGTTGGCTTCCACTGGACAAAGATTGCAACCGAGAACGGTGAGCTCCGCGGTGAGGTCTACGTCCTGGGGGTCGACCCCGCACATGAGGGCAACGGCGTGGGACGAGCGCTGCTGGAGGCCGGGTTGGCGCACATGGCATCAAAACAGCTGGCGTCCAAGCATGTGGCAGGCATTGATCTCTATGTGGAGGGCTCCAATCCGCGCGTCGTGACGATGTACGAGAAGGCCGGTTTCACGGTGGTCTCAACCGATATCGGCTATGCCCCCACCAAGCCTGCCCGCCACCAGGACCATCCGACCACAGGAGTCACCGCATGACCTCCGCCGCCGATCAACATGGCCCCGAGCGGCTTCATGCGCCCCAGATGCCGCAGGGACCCCAACCACCGCTTGACGCCGTCGAGCCCGACAGGGCTGACGGCCCCGCGGAACTCGCCGAACAGCCCCTGCCACCCGATCGTTATTCCGACCGGGAACTGAGCTGGCTCGCCTTCAACAACCGCGTGCTCGATCAGGCCCGCGATCAGCTTCGTGTTCCTTTGTTGGAACGTGCCCGGTTCCTGGCGATCTTCAGTTCCAATCTCGACGAATTCTTCATGGTGCGAGTTGCCGGCTTGAAGCGTCGTATTGACGCCGGTGTGGCGGTGCGTTCCATTGCCGGACTCATGCCGCGTGAATTGCGCGATGCAATCCTGGCCCGCACCCACGAACTCGTGGCCGAACAATCCCAGATCTTCCGCACCGAGATCTTGCCGGAGCTCACCGCCCAGGGAGTTGAACTGGTGCGTTGGAATGAGCTCGACGACACCGAGCGCGAGCAGATGAACGAACTGTTCACCGAGCGCATCTATCCGGTGCTCACACCGCTTGCCGTCGATCCTTCCCATCCCTTCCCCTACATCTCGGGGTTGTCGCTCAATATTGCGGTGCTGCTGCTCAACCCGGAGACCAAGGCGCGTCAGTTTGCGCGCATCAAGGTGCCCTCGATCCTGGAGCGCCTCATCAAGGTGGGCGAGACCCGTTTCGTGCCCCTGGAAGAAGTGATCCTGGCCCATCTGCCGGAGCTCTTCGTGGGCATGCAGGTGTTGCAGTCCACCACCTTCCGCGTCACCCGCAATGAGGACGTGGAGGTTGAGGAGGACGACGCCGAGAACCTGCTCTATGCCCTGGAGAAGGAGTTGCTGCGACGCAAGGTTGGCCGCTCGCCGGTGCGCCTTGAGGTGGAGGATTCCATCCAGGACGACCTGCTTGACATGCTTGCCGACGAGCTTGACGTGAGCTCCAAGGAGATCTTCAAGCTGCCCGCACCCCTGGATCTCACTGCACTGTTCCGGCTTGCCGCGGTTGATCGGGATGATCTGAAATATCCGAACTTCCTGCCGATGACCCACCCCGATCTGGCGCCCGTGGAGACCTCGAGCGAGGCCGATCTGTTCAAGGCCATCCGCCGCCAGGACGTGCTGCTGCACCATCCCTACGATTCCTTCGCCACATCGGTGCAGCGGCTTGTGGAGCAGGCTGCCGCCGATCCCCATGTGCTGGCCATCAAGCAGACGCTGTATCGCACAAGCGGTGATTCGCCGATCATCGATGCCCTCATCGAGGCGGCTGAGGCCGGCAAACAGGTGCTGGCCCTGGTGGAGATCAAGGCGCGCTTCGATGAGCAGAACAACATTGCCTGGGCGCGCAAGCTCGAGCGTCATGGCGTGCATGTGGTCTATGGAATGGTGGGCCTCAAAACCCACTGCAAGCTCATTCTGGTGGTGCGTGACGAGGCCGAGGGATTGCGCAGCTATGCGCACATCGGCACCGGGAACTACAACCCGAAGACGGCCCGCCAATACGAGGACATCGGCCTGCTGACCTGCAATCCCATCGTCACCGACGATGTTGCGCGGTTGTTCAATCATCTTTCCGGGATGACGCAGGAGACGAATTATCATCGCCTGCTGGTGGCTCCCGAGGGTGTGCGCACCGGACTCATCGCGGCCATCGACCGCGAGATTGCCCACAAACAGGCGGGTCTGCCCGCGCGGATTCGCATCAAGGTGAATTCCATTGTCGATGAGCGGATCATCGATGCGCTCTATCGCGCCAGCAATGCCGGTGTGCCGGTGGATCTGCTGGTTCGTGGCATCTGTGGTCTGCGTCCGGGGGTGCCGGGCCTGAGCGAGAACATCCGGGTGATTTCCATTCTCGGACGCTTCCTTGAGCACTCCCGGGTGTTCTGGTTCGAGAATGCCGGACAGCCGGCCGTGGGCATCGGCTCGGCGGATCTCATGCACCGCAATCTGGATCGTCGGGTTGAGGCGATCGTGCTCATCACCCATGACAACCACATTGCCGAAATCGGTGAACTGTTCGATCTGGCATTCGATCAGGGCACGGTGAGCTGGCAGCTGCACGACCGCTCATGGGCCCCCAGCACCACCGACGGCCAGGGGAACATCAAACTCGATCTGCAGGAGCATCTGATCAAGGTGGCCACTGCCCGACGGCATGATCGACACAGCCGCGCCCGGCGCACTTGGTTCGTCCATCGTCCGGGGGTGTTGCCACACCGATGAATGCCAAGTCGAAG
>CAXYYR010000035.1:0-18752 GCA_964293265.1 uncultured Propionibacterium sp. | reverse complement strand
AGGAAACTGAGCCCGAAGACCAGCAGCAGGGTGAGTTCGAAGGTGAGAAATTCATTCGCGTCGTTCAGGTTGAGCACGCCCGGCGGATTGAACTGAAGCAGGACCGCAAAGCCCTTAGGCGATATCCAATAGCCCAGCACAACGCCGGCCAGGAACAGCGGGATGGACGAGCCCAGGAATCGGAGCGCCGCACGACGCTCGTTCGACAACAGTCCGGGCGCGATGAATGCCCACAGTTGGTAGAGCCACACCGGGCACGACACGATGATGCCCGCTATGAAGGGCACCTTCATGAACAGCGTGAATCCACCGGTCACATTGGTGGTGGTGATCTCCACCTGAGCATCAGGATTCTTGGCACGATAGGCGTCGATGGCAGTCTCGATGGGTCGAAATGCCACCGCAGTGAGGGTGTCGTAGAAGGCATAACAGACCAGGGCCACCACAATGATGGCGATGATCGAGACAATCACCCGGTAGCGGAGTTCACGCAGATGGTCGACCAGCTCCATGGAACCGTCCGCCGCGGGTTCTGGCGGGCGCCATGACTTCGGCAACAGGTGCAGACCGCGCCGACGCCGAGCGCCTGTGGTCGTGCGTGACCCGGTCACCTGATCCTCATCGGGGATGGAGGTCATGGAACTACTTCCACCCGCACCCATCCACCATCACATTGTCATCCAATGCGCGCAGATCAGTTCTTGTTCGACGGATCAACGGTCTCGCCGGTGGTGGGCTGGGAATCACCCGTGTTGTGCTCAGCAGCATCTGTCTGTGATGCCTGCTGCCCCAGACTGGCATCGACGTCGTGCGTGCCGTCCTTCTTCTTGGAGCTGAGCCCCTCGGTCTCCTCCTTGAACTCCCGGATGGCCTTGCCGGAGGCGCGTCCCAAGCCGGCCAGCTTCGTGCCGCCGAAGATCAACAGGAAGATGACCAAGACGATCAGGAGTTCCTGCCACCCGATACCTGCCATCCCACACTCCTTCGTCAGGGCCGGATACACCAGCCGGGGTCATGCAACTGCGTGCCAGCTTACGCGTCCGCACCAGCCAGCCGGGTATTCAATGCCAGAGCAGCCTCAGCAGCCCTGGCCGCGGGCAGGGCTGCCGGCGCAGGATCCACGCGCAACACCCCATCGCCCAGTCGTAGGAGCATTGTTTTCACCCAGCCCGGATCACCGACGGGAAACACCGCCCTGAGGGACCCATCGGGCAAATCACTCACCGATGTGGTCGGGTAGTACTCGACCACCCACCTGGCAGACGCCGCCAGGTCCAGTGTCACCTGTGCGTCATCTGCGGTGAACCACTCATCCACTGCTGGCGGCAGCCCATGGGATTCAGCCTGATTGCCCTCGGGCTCAGCCGTCACGATCCGATCGAGTCGGTATCGACGCCAGTCGTTGCGTTCCACGCTCCATGCACACAGATAGGCCGCCCCATCCCGCATCTGGATGGCAACCGGATCAACCACCGGATGGGTGGTTTCGTCACGGTGGGCATTGTCGTATTCCAGCACAAGACGTTGGCCATCATCGATTGCCCGCAGCAGACGCTCCCGCAGCGCTGATGCACCCGTGGACATCGCGACATCAACCTGGGATGCCCGGGACTGCGGCACTGCGGCGTTCAGTTTGTGGGCAGCACGGATGGCCGCGTCCGCCATCGACGGGGCACCCAACTCCTCAACGGCACGAAGGGCGACCAACAGGCTGGTCGCCTCGTCGGGAGTGAATGTCATGGGACGTGACAGGAATTCGGCGTTCGACAGCCGGATAGTGCCCTCACCCTTGGCCCCATCCATGTCGATGTCGATGAGATCCCCGGGCAGGCCTCCGGGAAGACCACACATCCACAGGACATCAAGATCCCGCAGCACCTGTTTGGCAGTGATCCCGAAGGTGTTGGCCACATCGGCGACGCTGACACCGGGATGTGCCTGCAGATATGGCACCTCAGCCAACATCCTGCGCACCTGGTCATGACTGGTCATCGTGGAGCACCTCCCCAGCAGAATCATGGTTGCCGGCCAGCTCGCTCACATAGCGCAACCGGGCAATCACCCGGTCCCGGAGTTCGTCGGGTTCCAGCACCACCACATTGGGGCCGGAGGCCGCAATGTCGGCGGCGAAATCGCCACCGCTGGAAAAGGGCACGTCAAAGCCTCCGAAGCCAGGTGGAACGCCCGCCCGGCGTGGCGGGGGGGTGCCCCGGCGACGCAGGGCGGGGGCATGCTTGGCACGAACGGCGACGATGGCATGACTGTCGGGCTCGGAGGGTTCGAGTTGCCGCGCCAAGTCCTGGAGGTCGAGATCAGACGGCAGCTCGAAGGCCCCGGCATCACCCGTGGTCTCGGGAGGTGAATCCATCCGGCTCATCTTGAACATCCGTGGGGCCGAGCGCCCGAGATCATTGCCCACCAAGTACCAGCTGCCGCGGCGCGACAGCACACTCCATGGAGCAACGGTGCGCAGCTCATCACCCCCGCGATAGGAGAAGCGAAGCAGGCGACGTTCCAGCGTGGCCCGCCAACACACCTCGAATGCAGGTTCACGCGCTGAGATGCGCGGCGCCAGGGCAGCCAACCGATCCACATCGGGGTCAACCCCGGCGGCCCGCAGCTTGGCCAGGGCAGAGATGGTCTCCTCGGCGGCGCTGGCTTGCTGCCACACCCGTGCAGCAGCCCCCAGCACTGACAGTTCATCGGCGTCGAAGGTGATCGGTGGGAGTTCGAATTCGCTGCGCGTGATGCGATAACCAATTTCCTTGTCGAACAGCGCCTCATTGCTGCCCACGATGATGGGCACGCCCATGGCCCGCAGATCATCCTTGTCGCGTTCGAACTGTCGCTCGAAGGCTGCATCGCCCAACTCGCGGTAGCCCTCCACGATCTTGCGCAGTTCCGTCTTCGACAGGAACCGTGATGCGGAGAGCAGGGCGATGGCCAAATTCACCAGCCGTTCTGATCTGCGCGCTGCCACGATCCAGACGCTACCAGTGGCGAGTGGCCCGAACATGCAAGTCAGGACCACGTCGCCACAGTCATGTGCTGCGGCGCCAGGACCTCGTGGAAAACTGGTGGTGTGGACGAGGTGAGCTCAACCCGAACCGATCAACTGCCCGGCGCTGGTCGGTTTGCGCCATCCCCAACCTCAGCGCTCCATCTAGGTAATCTGCGCACTGCCCTGCTGGCATGGCTCTATGCCCGCACTGCCGGTCTCAATTTCTGGCTGAGGATCGAGGACCTCGACCAGGCCCGTAGCCAGGCAGCGCCGGGTGTGGCCGACCAGCAACTACGCGATCTGGAATCCCTGGGGCTGGACTGGGACGGCACACCGCTGCGCCAGAGCCAACGAACTGAGCTCTATCAGGCCTACGCCTGCCGCTTGGAGAGCTATGAATGTTTTTGTTCCCGCCGCGAGATCGCCGAGGCATCCCTCGCCCCGAATGATGGTTTCAGGGCCTATCCGGGAACCTGTGCACAGCTCACTGACGCCCAACGGGCAGCCAAGCGCGCCGTCCGTGCCCCTGCCCTCCGGGTGCGCGCCGCTGCCAGCACATGGTGCGTTGAGGATTATTTCGCCGGGCGCTACTGCGCCCCGGTCGATGATTTCGTGCTCCTGCGTGCCGACGGCACACCCTCATACAACTTGGCTGTAGTGGTTGATGACGGGCTCCAGGGCGTCAGCCAGGTGACACGTGGTGCCGATCTCCTGTCATCCGCTCCACGGCAGGCATGGTTGGCAGCCCAGCTGGGCTTTCCCCAAGCCGAGTACGTGCATGTGGGAATGGTCACCGATGGCAGTGGGCACCGACTGGCAAAACGGGAACACCCAGAATCCATGACTTCACTGCATGCTGCCGGGCTGAGCACCCGGGAGATCTTCTGGATACTCACCGACTCCTGCGGACTGCCCCGCGCCGCATCGGCGCATGAACTGTTGGATCTGCTGCGCGCCGATCCGAGCCCGCTGGGCTCCAAGACTCTTGCTGCGCCACGAATGCTCGGAGATGGTCACGAGCTCAAGGTCCTGTGATCCCAGGACCCGGGATGTACGGAGCCAGGCTGTGCTATCTCAGGCTGTGCTATCTCAAGATGTGCTGGCAGTGGTGAACAGGATGTCCACCACGTAGACCATGGTTGTTCCCGGGGCAATGGTCGGATTCGCATTGCCGTCGGGATATGCCTGGGCCGGTGGCACCACAAGCAGGACCCGGCTCCCCACGGTCTGACCCGTCAGACCGGTCTGCCAGCCGGTTACCAGGGTGGACAGTGCAGCGGTCTGGGGAGAATTGCTTCCTGACGCATAGGTGGACTGCACAACATGGGTGTCGGTCCAGGTCACAGAGGTGAAATTGACTGTAATGGTGTCGGTGGCTGCCACCTGTTTGCCGGATCCTTTGATCAGTGGCTGGGCCACCAGATCAGCCGGTGCGCTGGTGTCGGCGGGGATGGCGATCTGGGGATTGTTGATGTCGCCGGACACCGTGGGCAGCCCTGCCACAGCATCAACCGTGTCACCGCTGGGGCCATCCAGTTGGGTGCCCACCACGTCAACCACGAAGAAGAGCGTGTCACCAACCTGGATGTCAACGGATGTTGAGCCACCCGTTGAGTCGTAGCCATCAGCGCCAGTGACGCCAATCAACACGCGGTCGCCGACATGTTTTCCTTCAAGCCCATTTGAGAAGCCGGGAACAACCTGTTCCAGGCCGAAGGTCGAGGTGGCACCGCGGTCGTAGGAGCTGTCGAAGGTTGAACCGGTGCGGCCGTTGACACCGGCATAGTTGATCTCAATGTAGGAAGTGGCGCCAACGGTGGCACCGTCTCCGGCGACAAGTACCTTGCTCACTGTTTCATTCACCTTGACCGGCCAGGCGGCTGTCACTGTGGGGGCTTCACCGAAGCCACCGGTCACCTGCACCTCATCCAGGGAGCCGAGCACCGCAGCATCTGTGCTGGGCGTGGCGGAAGCAGCAGCTGAATCACTCGGTGAGGCGCTTGCATCGCTGTCCGAGCTGTCGCTCGAGCAGCCAGTGACAAACAGCGCTATCGGAAGCAGGAGCAGGCTCAACCACCTCGCCCAACGGCGCGGAGCAGTTGCGGGGGTATGGAACTGATGCTGCGGAGTCATGGACACGGCGCCATGCTAGCCGACGGCAGGCTCCCGAGGTTGTTCCCCGCCCAAGCACCGTGCTCGGTGGAGTGCCTGCGAGCATCCCGGCTGACCCGGCATCACAATTTCACGATATCGAGCAGTGTGCCCAGCTCCTCACGGGTGAGCTCGCGGGTCTCCCCCACGGACAGATTGCCGAGCCGCACCGGACCGATGCCGATCCGCGCCAGCTGGCGCACCGGGTGGCCGACCGAATCCATCATGCGCCGCACAATGCGATTGCGCCCTGAATGCAGGGTGATCTGGATGAGGGTGTGCACCGGACCCCGCGACACCAACTTCACCCGGTCGGGCTTGATGTGCCCGTCCTCCAGGGTGAGACCTTTTTCGAGTCGGCGGATTGTGCGGTTGTCCAGCAGTCCTTCGGCGTCCACAAGATAGGTCTTGCGCACCTCATAGCTGGGGTGTGACAGCCGGTGACCGAATTCACCATCGTTGGTGAGAATGATCAGACCCTCTGTTTCGGTGTCGAGCCGGCCGACATGGAACAGCCTCTGATGACGCGGAACATATTCCGCCAACGTCGGACGTCCCTCCGGATCATCCATCGTGGACACCACACCGCGCGGCTTGTTCAGCAACAGATAGACATGGCGCCGGGGCGGTGGAATGCGGGCACCGTCAACCCGAATGGAATCATGCTCGGGATCCACACGTGTGCCGAGTTCGGTCACCAGATGACCGTTGACCTCCACCCGGCCCTCTGTGATCAATTCCTCGCTCGCCCGGCGTGAGGCAACCCCGGCCTGGGCAAGCACTTTCTGCAGTCGGATCCCCTCGGGTCCGGGCCGTTCATTGCTGTCTGCCTGGCTCATTGCTTCCTCAGTCCCCATTAGGCGAATTGTCAGTATGCGAAGAATCTGGACGATCGTCGGCCCTCAGCCGCCCATCATCGCCCGCCGGATCACCGTGCTCAACACTCGCGTCATCCGCCTGCCCACTGTCCCGATGTTCGGCGCCCTGGCCTGTCGGCTCGGCCAAGCTTGCCAGCTCAGCTTCCAAGGTGGCCGCATCCGGGAGCAGCGGCGCAATGTCCGGCAGATCTGACAGGGCACCCAAGCCTAGCCGTGTCAGGAAATAATCCGTAGTCACAAGCAGTCCGGCGCCGGATTGGTTGTCGGTCCCCTGCTCGTCGATCAGACCACGTGACAGCAGCGTCCGCACGACCCCGCCCACATACACACCACGCACGGCCGAGCCCCGGGAACGCGGCACCGGTTGCAGATAGGCGACGACTGCCAGGGTTTCCATGGCTGCCTGGCTCAGGCGATTCTGGCCCCCCGCCTTGACCCACGCCGCAATCCGCTCGCGTTGCTCGGGCCGGGTGTAATAGGACCATCCCCCCGCAATATGACGCAGCTGGAAGCCTCGTCCGGTTTCGTCATAGAAGCTCACCAGTCTCTCGAGCTCAGCCTTGACATGGGGCTCGGGCGTTCCCGTCGCCTCGGCCAATATCGCCGTGCTGAGGGGCTCCTCGGCCATGAGCAACAGAGCTTCCAGGGTCGGTGCGAGCTCGGAAGGTGGCAGCGGAGCCAGGGTTTGGGCGCTGGGGTCGATCATCCCGGCATCAGTCCGGCTCCGGCTCTCATCGCCGGCTGCATTCCCGCTGCTGGGCTCGGTTGCATCACTCGGCTGGCTCATGCGTCCTCCACCTTGGCCATGTCGTCGGGATCATGTGCACCGTCGGCAGCTGGCTCAGATCCGTCGGACTGGGTGCCCCGGTCTGCGGGGTCATCCTCAGCAGTCGGTTGCTCCTGGCCACCGGAACCATCAAATTCATCACTGATGTGGATATGGCCATCCTCGTTTCCGGTCCAGCGGATGGTGAGCTCGCCCAGTGGTGTGAGTTGTTCGAAGGCAACCACGGCTTGGCGAAAGAGTTCAAGCAGCGCGAGGAAGCGGGCCACCACTGTCATCCGATCAGCATCCACTGTGAGTGATCGGAAGCTGAGGGTTCCTGTCCTGCGCAAGCGGGAAACGAGCAGATCGGCCTGCTCCCCCACGTTGACCGTGACGATATGAAGCTGTTCCAGGGGCATGTCGAGCTGTTCTGAGGGGGTCAGTGCGCGCACGGCCAACACTGCAAGCCGATCTGCACCGCCCGGAATCGTCACCTCGGGCAACAGGCCCCGGAAGGCGGCTTCCAGACCGCCGGGACGACGGTGAACGGCAGCCTCGCGGACCATGGATCCGGCCAATTGGGCCGAGATCTGTTTGAAGGCACGGTATTGCAGCAGCCGGGCGAACAACAGATCACGGGCCTCGAGCAATGCCAGATCTTCTGGATCATCGACCTCACCACTGGGCAGCAGGCGCGCTGCCTTGAGATCGAGCAGGGTGGCGGCAACCACCAGGAAGGAACTCGTCTGATCAAGATCCCACTGGGCACCGGCAGCCCTCACATGGGCAATGAACTCATCGGTGACGCGCGACAGGGCAACCTCGGTGATGTCGAGCCGATGCTTGTTGATCAATTGGAGCAACAGGTCGAAGGGGCCATCGAAGTTGTCCAGGCTCACATGGAAGCTGGACGTGCCCGGCACCTCGGTGCGCGCAGTGGTGTCCATGGGTTCACTGACCACCCAGACGGCGCACCAACTCGGAGCGCTGCGGTGTGGACTCAAGCTGGTCGAGGGCCATGGCAATCGCGGTGCGCACGATCAGCCCACGGTCGGCGCTGAGGTGATGCTCGGCGCGAAGGGTCAGCTTCGCCTGTTCGAGTGCAACCAATTCCTCGGCGGACAGATAGATGGTGATCTTCTCGTCGTGACGCACTCGACCGGTGGCCCCGGATTCGGCCGATGACCGGGGCGTCACTTGCCCTGGCATCGCACAAGAACTTCCTTGGCCAGATTCCGATAGGCAGCCGCACCCGATGATTTCGATGCATAGCTGGTGATCGGCTCCCCCACCACGGTGGTTTCCGGAAACCGAATGGTTCGACGAATGACGGTGTGGAAGACATCATCGCCGAAGACTTCCAGCAGCCGGGCCAACACCTGACGGCTGTGCAGTGTGCGGCCGTCAAACATTGTGGCGAGCACGCCGAGCAACTCCAGATCCGGGTTGAGGCGCTCAGTCACCTTGTTGATCGTGTCGGTGAGCAATGCCACACCCCGCAGGGCAAAATATTCTGCCTCCATGGGGATGACCACCTGATCGCATGCCGTCAGGGCATTGATGGTGAGCAGGCCCAGTGAGGGCGCGCAGTCGATGAGGATGAAGTCATAGCGATCACGGATCGGGTCGATGACGCGCTTCAGCGTCTGCTCACGCGCCACCTCACTCACCAATTGCACTTCGGCGGCGGACAGGTCGATATTCGCGGGCAACAGATCAAGTCCCGGTGCACGGTCGGTGATCACAACATCGTCAAAGCCCAGCTCGCGGCCCATGATGAGGTCGTAGATGCTGTGTTCGAGGGTGTGGGGATGCACGCCCAGACCAAGCGATGCCGAGCCCTGCGGGTCGAAGTCGAGCAGCAGGACTGAGCGGCCCAATTCCGCCAGGGCGGCGCCAAGATTGATGGTGGTGGTTGTCTTGCCCACGCCACCCTTCTGATTGCACATGGCAATCACCACGGCATGCTTGGGGCCCTCGGTCATGGTGGGCACCGTCAGCTGCGCAAAAATCGTGCCCGTGGCGCTGAGTTCCCCGACAACCTCATCACCGTCCATCTCACCGACGGCCCCAGGTCCATTCGCTGTCATCCGGTCGCTCCTCGCCTTGTCCTTCGACCACAGTAGTGAAGGCCACCTGACACTCGCCAACGCCGAGCAGCGTCGGGACCGTGGCCGCGGTGGTGCCCAGCTTTCCTGACGGCGGTGCCCACGAGCAGCGATTGTGCCCGCCACCAGCACTTATTCATGCTTGTTGTCATCACGAGCCCGGGGAAATGAGCTGGCATAGACCTCACGCAGCTGTTGGGCTGTTACCTCGGTGTAGATCTGGGTTGTCGAGACCGAAGCATGTCCCAGTAGCTCCTGCACCACCCTGATGTCGGCACCGCCCTCCAGCAGGTGGGTGGCAAAGGAGTGGCGCAGACTGTGCGGACCAATGTCGGCGGTGATGCCAGCGCGGCCTGCACGTGTGCGCAATATTTCCCAGGCACTCTGCCGTGAGAGCCGGGCGCCACGGGTGTTCAGGAACAAGGCAGCCGTGAAATTCTTCGCCCGCGCAGCCAGAGCTGGCCTGCCACGCACGAGCCAGGCATCCACCGCGGACGCAGCGTGGCTGCCCAGGGGAACCATGCGTTGCTTGTTTCCCTTGCCGGTGACCCTCAGTCCGGTCTCGGGCTCAGCCAGCGCCCGGGTCAGCTCGTCCACATCCAGGCCAAGAACCTCACTGATCCGGGCACCAGTGCCATAGAGCATTTCCAGCAGCGCGGCATCCCTCAGGCCAACTGCCGAGTCATGTTCCACCGATTCGATGAGTCGCGTGACCTCTTGAATGGCCAGGGTCCTGGGCAGGCGTTTTCCAGCCGGCGGTGGGTGCAGACCGGACGCAACATCATCGCTGACAAGGCCCTCGCTGAGGGCGAAGGCGTGAAAAGTCCGCACTGCCACCACAGCACGCCCGACGCTGCTCGCCGCCAGCGGTACATGCTCGTTGTCCCCGCCGGCGAGGCGCTGTTCAAAGCTTGTGATGTCGCTTGAGGTGATTTCGCGTGGTCGGGCGCGCCCCAGCCCTCGCAGATGGTCCAGATAGCGGTTCAGGTCTCGCCGATAGGCGGAAATGGTGTTGACCGACAGTCCGCGTTCGATACTCAGATGGTCGAGATAGGACTCGAGCCAATCAGACAGTGCGTCACGAGTGTTTGGCATCACGAGAGTTGAGCATCACGAGAACTGGGCATTACGTGTTCGGCCCATCAGTCGAGGGCATTGATCTCGTCGAAACGATCCCTGCGGATCTGTCGAGCCGGCCAGGGCGCATCCGCGGGACGCAGACTGTCCAAACGCCCCTGTGCCAGGGCAAGGCTGAGCGCCAATGCCCCGCTGATCATGGTCGGGCTGGAAATCTTGCCGGCATAGATCTTGGCAACGAGCTCGTCCAGATCGATCCAATCCACGCCCATATCGAGCTCCTCGTCCTCGACGACGAAGCCGTCCGGACGGGGCGCGCGATGCAGCCCGGTGGCCAGATAGACCCGGATTGATTCATTCAGGCCGCCCGGGGATGTGAGGCAATCAACCAGCACCTGCCATGTATCGGCAGCAAGCATGGCCTCTTCGGCCAGTTCTCGTCTGGCAGCCTCGAGCTCAGGCTCATCCTGGATGTCGAGCAATCCTGCCGGTGGCTCCACAAGGCGCATTGCCACCGGATGACGGTACTGGTCGACCACGGCAACTCGGCCCTGCTCGTCCATGGCAATGATCGCCACCGCACCCGGGTGGGTCACCCACTGACGCGTCATGGTCTGGCCATCGGGGCGGCGGACCACGTCCTCCACGAATCCGCAGACACGTCCGCTGGCCTCCACACGGTGACTGAGGATGGGCCAGTGCTCGGGACGGTCGACCAAATCAGTCATCAACGCCTGCCGCCGTGGTGCGTGCCGGCTTGCGTGCCGGACGCTTCGCAGCGCCACGAGTCCGCTTGGCCGGCTTCTTGCGCGATGCACTCGCGGAACGATGGGTGGCCTTGTAGTGAGCAATGGCTGCCTCAACAAGACCGCTGAACAGCGGATTCGCCTTGGTTGGACGTGAGGTGAATTCGGGATGGGCCTGGGTGGCTACGAAGAACGGATGCACGTCGGCCGGGAGCTCGATGTATTCCACCAAATTGCGGTCGGGTGACAACCCGGAAAAGACGATGCCGGCTTTCTCGAGTTGCTCGCGATAGGCGTTGTTCACCTCGTAGCGATGACGGTGACGCTCGGAAACCTTGGTCTTGCCATAGAGCCCGGCAACGATACTGCCGCGCTTGAGTTCGGCAGGATATGAGCCAAGACGCATGGAACCACCCATATCGCCTTCACCCGACACGATGGAGCGCTGCTCCGCCATGGTGGCAATGACCGGATTCTTGCTGTCGGGCTCGAATTCGCTGGATGCCGCATCGGTGATTCCGGCAATATCGCGCGCAACCTCGATCACCATGCACTGCAGTCCGAGGCACAGACCAAGAATCGGCACATTGTGCTCACGGGCATATTTGATGGCCCCGAGCTTGCCCTCCACCCCACGAATTCCGAATCCGCCGGGAACGATCACGCCATCAACATCGCCGATCTGTTCGGCTGCGCCCTCCTCGGTCTCGCAGTCGTCGGACTTGCCCCACCGCACACGCACCTTGGCCCAGTTGGCGAACCCGCCGGCACGGATCGCCTCGACCACGCTGAGATAGGCATCGGGCAGGTCGATGTACTTGCCCACCAGGGCAACTGTGACCTCTTCGGTGGGGCGTTCCACCCTGTCGAGCAGGTCATTCCAGACCGTCCAATCGACGTCATGGAATTGAAGATTGAGCATCCGCACCACATAGGCGTCCAGACCCTCATGGTGCAACACCTTGGGAATGGCATAGATGCTCGGCGCATCGGGGCAGGCCACGACGCCTTCTTCATCGACGTCGCAGGAAAAGGCGATCTTGCGCTTGATGGATTCGGGAAGCTCCATTGCCGAACGGCAGACCAGCGCATCAGGCTGGATGCCAACGCTGCGCAGTGCAGCGACCGAGTGCTGGGTGGGCTTGGTCTTGAGCTCATGCGAGGGGCCGATGTAGGGCACCAGTGAAACATGAATGTAGAAGGTGTTGTCGCGGCCGATATCGCGACGCAACTGGCGGCAGGCCTCCAGGAAGGGCTGCGATTCGATGTCACCCACGGTGCCGCCGATTTCGTGGATCACCACGTCATCGCCGGGTTGGGCAACATTGAGCATTCGGGATTTGATCTCGTCGGTGATGTGCGGGATCACCTGCACGCACTCGCCCAAATAGTCCCCACGACGTTCCTGGGCGATGACCGATGAATACACCTGACCGGTGGTCACATTGGCCCGGGCAGTCAGATTGCGCCCCAGAAAGCGTTCGTAGTGACCGATGTCGAGATCGGTTTCAGCACCGTCTTCGGTAACGAAGACCTCACCGTGCTGGAACGGATTCATCGTTCCGGGATCAACATTGAGATAGGGATCGAGCTTCTGCATCGTGACGCTCAATCCGCGCGACACGAGCAGGCTACCGAGGCTTGAAGCCGTCAGGCCCTTCCCGAGAGAGGAGGCAACGCCTCCGGTGACAAATACATGCTTGGTTTGCTTGGCGTTCCCCACGGACCTCCAGCATAGGGGATGGACCAAGAAAATCTTGCATTGGGCTTGCTAACGGCGGGCCTGATCGAGAAGTTCCCGGGCGTGGGCCAGCGCGGTCTGCGATTCTGAGCCGGCCATCAGCCGGGCAATCTCATGCAGGCGCCGGTCCCCGTCGACCTGTGCCACATCGCTTGTGGTCACTTGTCCATCATCAGACTTGGTGACCACATAATGCCGCTGGGCAAAGACTGCGACCTGCGCCAGATGGGTCACGACAATCACCTGCGAGTTCTCGGCAAGACGGGCCAGTCGTCGTCCCACCTCGGTGGCAACCTGACCTCCCACGCCTGCGTCAACCTCATCAAAGATGAATGTATGGCCTGGATCGGTTCCGGCAAGGACAACTTCCAGACCCAGACGTACGCGGGACAGTTCGCCACCTGAGGCAGTCTTCGCCAGGGGCGCGGGTTCGCTGCCAGGGTTTGCCGAGAACATCAGCGTCACCCGATCGGCACCCCAGGGGCCGGGCTCGTCCAGGGGCTCCAACTGGAAGCGCAGACGGGCATGTGGCATCGCCAGTTCGCTGAGTTCGGCAGCCACCAGGCTGGCGAGTTCATCAGCTGCCCGCGCGCGTAGGCCGTGCAGTTCACCAGCAAGTCCGGTCAACTGGGTATCAAGGTCATCGAGCTGGGCACGCAGCTGCGCAATGCGCTCCTCATCGCTGCCCAGATCTGCCATGCGTTCTTCGGCATCGGCAGCCCACTGCAATACCTCGTCGATGGTGTCCCCATATTTTCGGGTGAGCTCCGACAGCGACGCGCGACGTCCAGTGATCGTCTCAAGACCGATCGGGTCGGCCTCCAGTCCAGACAGATATGTGGACAGCCCGGCAGCAGCATCCTGGGCTGTCATGCCAAGTTGGGTGAGCTGCTGGGCCAACTGCGCTGCACCATGGTCGAGTTCGGCAATGCGCGCAGTGTTGTGGACGGCCAGGCCCAGTAGTCCGATCACCCCGGGGTCGTCGGGATCACCGTCGTCGGCGCCGGACAGTGAGTGGCTGGCTTCGGCGGCCAGAACTCTCAGATCATCGATTGCCTGCAGACGCTCTGCCTGCACGGCAAGCTCGCGGTCCTCGCCGGGCTGTGGATCAACATCACCGATCTCGGCAAGTCCGAAGGCCAGCAGGTCGCGCTCACGGGCTCGTTCACGGGCATTTTCGATGCGCTCATCGAGCTCATGGCGCACTCGACGCCGCAGACTGTACAGCTCGCGATAATGGTCGAGCACATCGGCCAGCTGGCTGCCACCGAAACGGTCGAGCACCTCACGCTGACGTTCCTCGGTTCCCAACCGCTGCTGTTCCGATTGGCCATGGATGGTTGCCAGCTCGGCCACCACCGAAGCAATACTGCTCACCGGTGCCGCTGCTCCACCCAGGTGGGCACGGGATCGTCCGCTGGAGCGCACCTGCCGGGAAACGATGAGTTCTCCGTCATCCAGGGTGGCACCCAGCTCGTCGAGTTGCTCCCCCACTCGGTCGACGTCGGTGAATACGCCCTCGACGAGTGCCCGTTCAGCACCTGTGCGAATCATGGCGGCATCGGCACGCTGCCCCATCAACAGGCCGATGCCTGTCACGATCATGGTCTTGCCGGCGCCCGTCTCGCCGGTCACGGCGGTGAGCCCGGGGGAAGGCTCAAGGTGTGATTCGGTGATCACACCGAGCTGTTGGATGTGCAGCTCGCTGAGCATCAGCTGGGCTCATCCTGCAACGGACCGGCCGAACGCCAGCCCTCGATGTTGAGGCCAAATTTTTTCACCAGTCGAGTGGTGAAGGGTTGTTCGCGCAAACGTGCAATCTGCAGATCAGCCGGATTCCGTTCGACACCAATCCGATAGCCGGCATGCACATCAAGGCTGCGCCGCCCATCGCACCACACCACTGCCCCAAGCGACATGTCACCCACCATGCGCAGATCAACAGTGGAACTGGGCGCCACCACGCACGCAGCGGAGAACAGTGCATGGGCAGCAATGGGAACGACTTCGAAGGCCTCGGTATTGGGCCACATCACAGGCCCACCACTGGAGAACGCATAGGCGGTGGAGCCGGACGCCGACGCCACCAGCACACCATCGCATCCCCAACGCGACAGTGGACGGCCGTCGATAGTGACCAGAAGATCAACCATCTTTTCGCGGGAGGCCTTCTCGGTGGACACCTCATTGACGGCGAAGGACTCCCAGACCACTTCGTCAGCACCATTGCGGACCGTCACGGCCAGGGTGAGGCGTTTTTCTATCTGGTAGTCGCGCTGCGCCACCTGATCGATGAGTTCATCAATTTCGGAGGCCTCGAGTTCGGCCAGGAAGCCCACATGCCCCAGATTCACACCCAGCAGAGGCACTGCATGGGGCAGGGCCCATTCCGCAGATCGCAGGATTGTTCCATCGCCGCCGAATACGACCATGAGCTCCACCTGCGAGTCGTCGGCAAGGGTCCCGAGGGTGATATTTGGCAGGATGCGACGCAGTTCCTCGACCCGGCTGGCTTCCACCAGGCATTCGATGCCGTGCCGATGCATGCCGGCAATGAACGCAGCCGCGCCGTCCAGGGCCTCGGTCCTGACAGGGTGCACGGTGATGGCAACGCGGCGACTTTCGTTCACGAGTGCCAGCCTAGCGAGCAGGCCGGGCCGCAGGGCAGCTTGAGCCATGCCCGCACCACCGCTTGTTGCTGGGAGTGGTCAGGGTCAGTCCACCTCAGGAGCCGGAACGGGAATGCCGCCATCTCGGGAACCATTGAGGATCGCCTGCAGCTTCTCCTGCATGTCGCCCAGCTTCTCAAGCCGCTCCGCGACGCTGGCGCTGTCCAGATCGCCGGCAGCGGCAAGCACGGCGTCGACCTGGGCATTCCCCGTGACCGGAGCTGGCTGGGTCACCGGCGATTCGGGTGTGAGGGCCTCGGCATCGTCTGACATGCCATGCAGCCTAGTCACCCAGGCCACGAGCCTGAAGGGCTTCGCCAACCTGGAGGGCATGTCCCACTGCGCTGACGAGCACTGGCGCCACGAACCGCCATGAAAAGTGCAGGCCACGTGCGCGGGCTGCATCGCACACCGTGCGCACGGATACGAGCAGATGCGGAATTGACTGCCACATCACTGTGACGGCCAGGGCAAATTTCTCCGGTTTTGCACCGAAAAGGCGCAGCGGCCGAGCACAGCTCGCGAGGCCGTCCATGATGGTCGCAGCCGGGGTGGTGGATGTGATGATGCGGGCGAACCACAGGGTGGCAATCATGCCTGAAGCAAAAACCACACCCTCCTGCCAGGTCTGCAGAAAGACGTCGTAGACGACGACCATGACATTCATCGCGATGATCGCCAATCCTGGATTCAGTTGACGAATACCGAGCCCCGAGAACAACACCATGACCGCCGCGAGCACCAGGCAGCTCAGCGAGAGCACAACATTGTGGGCAAAAAAGGGCACCACACCAAGTGCCAGCAGCGCCAGGTATTTGAGCCACAGCGGCGCCCGGTGCATCGGGCTTCGCCCTGCCCGGTAGGCGCCCAGAAAGGTTTCGGCAGTCATGGCCGGGGCACCCGCTCACGGTCAGCCATCATTTCCCGGTAGGCCGAAATAACCCGCTGAGGCTCACCATCATCGGCAACCTGCCCATCATCGATGAGCAGGACCCTGTCCATCGTCGCAGCCAGTTCCAGATCATGGGTGGACACCACGAGCTGTTGGTCCAAGGCATCGAGTGCCCGACCGAGCAGCATGCGATTGCGCAGATCCAACAAGGTGGTGGGCTCGTCCGCAATGACGACGTCGGGCTCCACTGCCAATACGGAGGCCAGCGAGACGAGCTGCCGCTCACCACCTGACAGGGCATGAACGCTGCGTTGTGCCACGCGGGCGAGTCCATGGTCAGCGAGGATTGCCAACGCCCGATCATGCCGCTCTGCGCGATTGGGAACCGATGCCCGAAGGCTCAGCTCCACCTCTTCGACAGGTGTGGCCATGATGAGTTGAGCGCCCGGATCGGTGAACACATGCCCCACATGACGGCGCACTTGTTTGGGCCGGATCGCTGGATCAAGTCCGTCAACGACAACTGTGCCTTCGCTGGCACGCATCAGTCCGTTGACCAGCTTGAGCAGTGTGGACTTGCCCGAACCATTGGCCCCGATCACCGCCACTCGGTGTTCGGACAGGCTTGCTGTCACGTCCCGCAGGATGGTGGTCGTCGTGGACGAACCGTCCGTGTCAAAACCATCGACACGCACACTGATGTGTTGGAAATCGATCATTGTTGGTCGAAACTAGTGCGTCTGCCCGACGGCAGCAGAGCTGTTGGTCGGAGCAGGCATGAGACGGGGATAGGCCATGAACACCGCTGTTGCGAGCATGCCTGCCAGCACTGCCTTCACCAGATCTGCTGGCAGGAAGACAGCAGTGGCCGCAAGACCTTGACCCAGGCTCATTCCCAGCGGCCCCACCATGAACCATGCAACACCGAAAACGTGTACCAGAGCCACGCCCAGGATCGCAATCAGTGAGAGCACCACCGGCAGCATTCGCCGGCTGGGGCGACGACGCACGACCATCGACATGATGGCACCGGTGATCAACGCGCTGATCACATAACCCACCAGATAGCCACCCGTGGGTCCGATGAGAATGGCAGGCCCCGCTGAACCACCCGAGAAGACCGGGAGCCCGGCCAGCCCGACCAGCACGTACAGGGCCATTGCGGCTGCGCCCCGGACAGCGCCGAGCACCAGAGGGGCAAGCAGGACGATGAGCATTGCCAATGAGAAGGGCACGGCGCCGAATGTGAAGATCGGCGGAATCAGGGCAAAGACCGCCATGAGCGCGGCAAATACTGCAATGAGCGCCAGATCACTGGCCTGAAAGCCCCGTCCCACTTCCACTGCAGTTGCCTGACCCGAATCCTGTGCTGGCATCATTGTCCCCCGTCAACAAGCTTGTCTCGGCGGATCACATGGATCCGGCCGATGGCCGATGTACGCGGCCACAGCGAACAGACTAGCCGAATCATTGAACAGTGTTCAATTCGCTATCAGTGCAGCTTAACGAGCTCCTCCAACGGCGCCCACGATTCACGCGTGAGCTCACCGGAATCGGCAAGGCGCCACAGCAGTTGCAGGGCTGCCCACAACGCATCCAACTGCTCACCGCGGTCACCCGGAATGTCATCGAACTGTAGGACCCCATCGAGCAACCGGACGCGTTGCTGGGCACAACGAGCCACCTGCCCTTCCAGAACCACACGCCTCGGCGGTTCCAGCAGTGCGCTCACGTCATAGCCCAGATGAGTGGGCCGCCCAGCAGGACCGGCAGTCACCAGATCTGCAATTCCATGAGCGCCCGTGAACACGAACAGCGAGTCCATGTCCACATTGAAAGCACCCATGATGTCGGTATCAATGCGGTCACCCACGAAGATGGGACGCCGAGTTCCGAGCCGACGCAGCGTTTCACGCAGCAGGCCGGGATACGGCTTCCCGGCAACCGGGGGCTCCATGCCGGGGAAACAGGAGGCCACTGCATTGACCTGCGTTCCCACGCCCGGTTCCAAGCCCAAATCTGTTGGCCGGGTGAGATCAAGATTGCAGACGAACCAGGCAGCACCGGCTTGGATTGCGTGGACACCATCGGTGATCCTCGGCCAGGTCATGTCCGGGTCGTACCCCTGGATCACTGCATCCGGCGCATCGGCGCGGCTGGCGACGATGGTGAACCCGGCGCTCTCCACCTCATGGGCAAGAGCGGTTGTACCCAAGCACAGGACGCGAGCACCCGGCGCCAGAGTTTCACCCAGCATTCTGGCCGCAGCCTGCGCACTGGTGACCACATCATCGATGACACAATGCACACCGATTCGGTTGAGCTGGTCCACCACGACCTGTGGCGGTCGGGCTGCATTGTTCGTCACGAAGGCAACCCGGACTGCTCTGGTCCGTAGGCCATCGACCGCCTCCGCGGCGCCCGGGACGGCTTGGGGCCCAAGATAGATCACACCATCCAGATCGAACAGCGCCGCATCGTATCCATCACACAGGGCTTCACCGGGTCCGACAACTGCTGTCACGAATGATCTTCCTCATTGTTGTTGTGGGACGGTTCCGGCTCACCCTGTTGCTCAGGGCCTGCCTGTGGTTCCGGACTTGCCTGGGAGCTAGGGCCGGGTTCGTCCCCCGTGCCGTCAGGCACCACATGCTCAGTGCCGTCAGGAACCACATGCTCAGTGCCGTCAGGAACCACATGCTCAGTGCCGTCAGGAACCACAT
>CAXYYR010000034.1:0-19500 GCA_964293265.1 uncultured Propionibacterium sp. | reverse complement strand
GTTCCGCCATAGGCGGCCCAGGTGCTCGAGGAGAACTGAAGGCCACCCTGGTAGCCGTTCCCCGTGTTGATTGCCCAATTGCCGCCTGACTCGCAGGCGGCAATGGCGTCCCAGTTGACGCTATCGGCGGAGGCACTCTGCGCCGATACGGCCGAGATGCCACCGGCAAGTGCGGCGACCGATGCGAAGGTTGCGATCCGAGAAAGTGTCTTTGACATGTCTCCCACTATGAACCCAATCCTGAGAAAAACCAAACATCTCCCTCAGTTTTCTCAGGAACTGGGACGCCGCCAGGGGCAAATTCCGTGCTCAACACCCCGATTCAGGCGTGAACACTGTGAGAAAGCTGAGAATTATCGGAAACCTGTGAGTTTCATCCATCCAGCCGGAACACCTCTACTCCCCCGGCTGCGACACCCGATCGGCGTACTCACGCCACTTGGTGGTGGTGGGCCCGGTGTAAAGCTGGCGCGGACGATAGATGCGGCCCGTGGGGTCGTTGTTGAGCTCACGCCAGTTGGCGATCCAGCCGGGCATGCGTCCAATGGCAAACATCACGGTGAACATGTTGAGCGGAATGCCCACAGCGCGCAGGATCACGCCTGAATAGAAGTCGACATTCGGATAGAGCGAGCGCTCGCGGAAGTAGTCGTCGTTCAAGGCTTCCTGCGCCAACTCCTGGGCCAGCGGCAGCAGTGGGTCGTTGTTGGCGGTGGCGGCCAGCAGATCGGTGGCAGCCTTCTCGAGCAGCTTGGCGCGGGGGTCATAGCTCTTGTAGATGCGATGCCCGAAGCCGGACAGGCGGATGTTCGACTTCTTGTCCTTCACCTGGGCCAGGAACTCGCGGGGGCTGAGACCCTCGCGGCGCATCCGCTGCAGCATCTGCACGGTGGCCACATTGGCGCCACCATGGCGTCCACCCCACAGCGCCACCACTCCAGCCGAGCACGAGGCATAGAGATTGGCCTCACCCGAGGCCACCATGCGCACAGTGGAGGTGGAGCAGTTCTGCTCGTGATCGGCATGCAACAGCCAGAACAGATTGAGCGCATGCACCGCCTCGGGCTTGGGCTCGAACTCCTGATAGGGCAGCGAGAACATCATGTGCAAGAAGTTCTGGGTGTACAGCAGATCGCGGCGCGGATAGATCAGCGGCTCACCGATCGAGGTCTTGTACGAGCCGGCGGCGATGGTGCGCACCTTGCTCATCAGGTTCGCGGCATAGCGCTCCAGGGTCACATCGTCGTCGGGGTCGATCTTGGGACGATCATGGGTGGAGATGGCGTTGATCATGGCCGAGAGAATGGCCATCGGATTGGCCTGCTCGGCAAAGGCTGCGAAATGGGCGCGCATCTGGGTGTGCAGGGCGGCGTTCTCGCTGAGCATCTCGGAGAAATGTTCGCGCTCGATCTCGGTGGGCAGACGTCCGAAAATCACCAACCAGGCGGTCTCGATGAACGTGGAACGCTCGGCAAGCGTTTCGATGGGGATGCCGCGATAACTCAGCTGGCCCTTTTCCCCGTCGATGTAGGTGATCGCCGAACGGCACGAACCGGTGTTGGCATAGCCCTCGTCAAGGGTGATGTAGCCGGACTGGTTGCGCAGCTGGCTGATGTCGATGGCCTTTTCACCGGTGCTGCCCGTGACAACTGGCAGCTCGTAGATTGTGCCGTCGAGCTCGAGTTTTGCTGTGTCGCCCATACGTCCTCCTTGCCGAAACCGGTGCGCTCACAGTATCGCCGCCCACTTGCCGGCCGTCGCTCGGGTCACGAATTGCCCGGATCCGGGCGCGCAGGCACCAAGGGCGCCCCGCAAGCTGACGACCGCCGGGCAGACGGCTACCGTGGGAACTGCAGAACAGGAGGTTTCCCATGCCCGCCTTCAAGAAATCTGCCGGATCAACAGTCGGCGCACTTGGTGCGACGGTGGCCACGATGGCCCCCACGATTGCCCCGGGTGCCTCGGCACATCTTCTGCGTCGCCTTGCCGACTACGCCATTCATGGCGTCGGCCCCTTGCCGGGTGCCCGCATTGCTGCCGGCCGAGCGCTGGAGCACAGCGGCGATGTTGACCATGCGGTCAGCTCGCTGGTGCGCACGCATGTTGCGCTGGCAGGGGCCCAGGGTTTCG
This sequence comes from uncultured Propionibacterium sp., assembly GCA_964293265.1. GTDB lineage: Bacteria > Actinomycetota > Actinomycetes > Propionibacteriales > Propionibacteriaceae > Propionibacterium. The sequence goes on along the minus strand of CAXYYR010000034.1, from coordinate 17,370 downwards.
TCACCAATCTTGGTGGCCTCATCACCGCTGTGGCAGCCATCCCTGCCAATCTGGCGGCCATCTCGGTGGTGCAGACCCGCATGGTGGCCACCATCGCCCACCTTCGTGGCTACGACATTTCCGATGTTCGGGTGCGCGAGGCCATCTGGATGACGCTGCTCGGCAATCACGATGTTGACCAGTTGGTGTCGGCAGGCAAACTGCCCAGCACGCCGCTGGCGATTGCCACCGCGCCGATGGTTGACGCCGGGCTGGAGCAGCAGATTGCAGAGCAGGTGCTCTCGACCCTTGTCGGACGCAGCGGCGGCAAGCAGACCATGGCAATGATGAGCAAGCGCATTCCGGTGGTCGGCGGCGGCATCGGCCTGGCCACCGACGGCTGGTTCACCTGGACGGTGGCCAACTATGCGCGCGATGTGTTCACGCCGCGACGGCTGGCTCCACTGCCCAGCCCCGAGCAGGTGATTGCCGAACAGGCCCAGGACACCGCCCGGGCCGCCATGGCTGCAGCGCAGGAACAGGCCGAGGCTGACAACCCGGAGCCGCAGGATGACGAACCGCAGGACATTCAGGAAGCCGAGTGGTCAGAAGACTGACCACTCCCAAAGAACAGTGCGGTCAGAAGACTGACCACTCTCAAGACTTGGTGCGGCCCGAAGATGGCTCCTGAGGCCTGACCGTTCCTTCGTCCGAATCAAAGTATTGCCGCGACACCCGGGGCGGGATCACAGCGGTGACCTCATAGCTGATGGTGCCTGCCAGCTCGGCCAGCTCATCGGTACTGATGTATTCGTCGCCACTACGCCCGATGATGATCACATCGTCGCCGCGCTTGACGCCGTGGTCGTCGGCCTCACCGAGATCGAGCATTGTCTGGTCCATACAGACGCGACCGGCAACCGGGAAGCTGCGGCCATTGATGAGCATGCGACCGCGATTGGAATTGAGCCGATTGAAACCATCGGCATAGCCCACCGGCACGGTGGCAATCCAGCGGTCGGTCGGGGCCGTCCAGGTGCGGCCGTAGCTGACCGTCTCGCCAGCGGAGATGCGCTTGATGAAGCTCACGCGCGAGCGCATGGTGAGCGCCGGACGCAGCTCAACGGTGCGGGCGGTCTGCGCATCGGGATAGGAGCCGTAGATCACAATGCCCGGGCGCACCATGGTGACCCCACCCAGGTCGTGGGCGAGCACGCCGGCCGAGGCAGCGGCATGGATGAGCGGCACCTTGGGCAGGCCACGGGCGGCACGGTCGGTCTGCACATTGGTGACCGCCGCCCGGAAACGCGCCAGCTCGGCAACAGTGAAGTTGCGACCGGCGGGCACATCGGAGATCGGCAGGTGGGTGAAGATGCCCTGCATATTCAGCTGGTCCTCATCGATGTATCTGGCCAGCGCCACCGCATGGGCAGGATCGGCACCGATGCGCCGCATGCCCGTGTCGAGCGCCAGATGCACATTGACGGGGCGCCCGACGATCTTGGCCGCCGCAGCTGCTTCATCGGCAGTTTCCTCGTCAACCACAGTGAGCGCCACATCGGCATCAATGGCAGCCGGAAGCTCATCGGGGAAGGCCTGCGAGAGCTTGAGAATGGGCAGGCTCACCCCCGCCTGACGCAGCGCAATCGCCTCTGCCACGGTGGCCACACCGAGCCAATCAGCCAACTTCTCACGCTCGAACAGCCGCGCAATCGGCACCGCACCATGGCCATAGCCATCGGCCTTGACCGCCACCAACACCTTTCGATCACCGGCACGACGCTTCAAAACCTGCACATTGTGGCGCAGGGCGCCGAGATCAACCTCAAGGTGCGTGGTGTAAAGCATGGGCCAATTGTGCACCGCGCAGCCCCGGCTCTGTGACGCTTCGGGCTGGGAAGGGCCGAAATTGGTCGCGCTCAGGCGGCAGGAACCACGCCTGCGGCAACCGCGGCAGCGCGATAGGCACGGCCCAGGGAAGCCACCGTCTCGTGGGCATTGAGACCACTCGGATTGGGCAGCGCAAAGACCCGGGCCGAGCTGCCGGCCCCGGCGCCGATCCCAGCACCGGACACCGTGCTGCCGTCGGCCCAGCTGAGCTGCACCGGCTGCTCGCCCACCTTTGCTTTGCGATCACCGAAAGCCACCCGATAGGAGCCGATGCCGAGGAAAGCCACCACCAGGGGATGATGCTCGGCAACCATCGCCCGAATGCGTTCCATGCCCGCCACGATCTGGGCATTGCTCAGCTCGTCGGCACGCGCGGTGGCGGCACGCACGAGATTGGAGATGCCCACGCCACCCGACACGAGCTCGGCCAATCCGTCGGCCGGATATCCGTGCGAGGCATCGATCACATGGGAGGTGATGCCGGCGGCGGCCAGGGCAGGGAAGAAACGATTGCCCGGACGCGCAAAATGCACACCCACTGCCGCGCTCCACAGGCTGGGATTGATGCCCACCAGCAGCAGCCGCAGCGGCTCGGGCAACAGATCGGGCACCACCGCCCCACGGAATGATTCAAGCTGGGCGCGGGTGAAAGCCATGACTAATGACGCTTTGCCGGGGACTCAGCGCACGTCATCGACGCCGCGGCGCACCGGGGAACCGTCACCGAGCGTGGCCACCATCACTGCCTTGATGGTGTGCATCCGGTTCTCGGCCTCGTCGAAGATCACCTGGGCATTGGCCTCGAACACCTCGTCGGTGATTTCGAGGGCATCCATGCCGGTGAGCTCGTAGATCTCGCGTCCGATCGCAGTGCCGAGGTCGTGGTAGGCCGGCAGGCAATGCAACACCGAAACCTCGGGATTGCCGGTGCGGGCCACCAGATTCGCGTTCACCTGATAGGGCTTCAACAGCTCGATGCGCTCGGCCCACGCATCCTTGGCCTCGCCCATCGACACCCACACATCGGTGGACAGGAAGTCCACCCCTTCCACCGCCGACAGATCATCGGTGACGGTGATCTTCGCGCCGGTTTCCCCAGCGATCCTGCGGGCGGTGGCCACAACCTCGGCGTCATTCTGCAGGGGGATAGGCGCAACGATGCGCACATCCATGCCCGACAGGGCACCCGAGACCAGATGGGAATTACCCTCATTGAACCGCGCATCGCCCACATAGGCGATGGACACCTGATTCAGCGGTTTGCCGGCATGTTCGGTGATCGTGAGCTGATCAGCCAACATCTGGGTGGGATGCCATTCATCGGTGAGACCGTTCCACACCGGCACCCCGGCGTTGTCGGCCAGCTCCTGCACACGGCTCTGGCCGAAGCCGCGGTATTCGATGCCGTCGAACATGCGGCCCAGCACGCGGGCTGTGTCAGCCACCGATTCCTTGTGGCCGAGCTGCGAACCGGCCGGGTCAAGATAGGTGACATGGGCGCCCTGGTCGTGCGCACCAACCTCGAACGAGCACCGGGTGCGGGTGGAGGTTTTTTCAAAGATGAGCGCAATGTTCTTGCCGGCCATCGTCTGGTTTTCGAGACCGGACTTCTTGGCAGCCTTCAGCTCCGCCGCAAGCCGCAGGAACTCCGCCCACTGGGCAGGCGAAAAATCTGCTTCCTTGAGAAAACTGCGACCCGAAAGATCCAGCGCCATGTCATCCTCCATTGACGATCAGGTGCCCACACTATCGAGCACAAGGTTTCACAGACACCCGATGGTGGACTCCCGGACACCGGGCCGTGTTGGTCCCAGCCACCAGCCGGTGTTGATCCCGACCACCCCAACGCGGCAGGGTGGACCCATGCTCTGGCGCACACTGGTGAATGCAATCGCCGTCCTCGCCGCCACCTGGCTCATGGGTGGCATCCATTTCGACGCCGACGATTCCACCAGCTCATTGGTGGCAACCCTGGCAATCGTGTCGATTCTCATCGGCCTGCTCAATGCACTGGTGAAGCCCATTCTCACGATCATCACCAGCTGCCTCATGGTGATCACTTTTGGGCTGTTCGTGTGGGTGATCAACGCCGTGATTCTGCGTCTGGCAAGCCAGATCTGTTACGGGCTGGGTGTCGGCTGGTACGTCGAGGGCTGGGGCTCGGCATTCGGTGGCGCCCTGATCATCTCGATTGTGTCGATGTTCTTCGGCCGCGACCGCACCAAAACCTACGGATCGCGGCAGTGAGCAGTCGCAAGCCCAGGACTCCCGATCTGCTGTTCGTGTGCACGGGCAACATCTGCCGCTCGGCGATGGCTGAGCAGATCGCCCGTCAATGGCTCTGTGACCGCCAGACCGGCCGTCCGCGGCCCGAGGTGAGCATCGGCTCTGCCGGAATCAGTGATGAGGAACATGGAAATCCCCTCGATCCGCGCGCAGCCAGGGTGCTCATCGCGGCCGGTTATGAAACCGGCGATCACCGCGCACACCGTGTGACCGATGCCGAGTTGGACGCGCCGATGATCGTGGGCATGGAGCCCCACCATCTCGACGCACTGGCCAGGCGGGGTGCGCGCCCGGAACAGCTGAGCCTTGTCACCGATCTGCTGCCCGCACTGGTGGATGGCTCGCCGCGACCAAGCGGCCTGCCCGATCCCTGGTACGGCGACATGTCCGACTTCGAATACACATTTCGAATCCTCGAAGCGGCCATGCCCGGCCTGCCCATCCAGCTCACAGCCCCACCGCCCAGCTCACAAAACTGACCAGCCCCCACCACGCCCGAGGGTGATGACGGCCCACACAGTGCACGCTGAGTAGGCTGAGCGCATGACTCTTTTCCTGGTGGGTGGCGGGCCTTCTCAGGCGACTGGGCCCATTTTTGACAGCTTCGTGGCCCAGGCCCGGAAGCGCGGACCCCGCATCGCTGTGGCCGTGCTCGGCACGCCCGGCCAGGCGGCTGAAACCCTGGAGCGTTATTCCAAGCCCATCACCGAACAGTGGCCACAGGCCGTCATCGAGCCCATCTGGCTTGTCGACGCCGACGAGGGCTCGATCAACTGGCCTGCCGACGCCGAGCAGCTCGGTGGTCTGATCGTTGCTGGCGGCTGGGCAACCGGTTATCTCGATGCGCTCGCCCCACAGCGAGATGAGATTGTGCGTCTTGTGAGCGGCGGACTGCCCTATCTGGGGTTCGGTGCCGGAGCACTCATTGTGGCCAAGCACGCCATTGTCGGAGGCTGGCAGTCACATGGCCGCGAGATCGGCCCGGAAATCGCGGGCGACGGCAGCACCGAGATCGTGGTGCGCGATGGGCTGGGCCTCATCGGCAGCGCCATTGACGTGCACACCAACACCCAACATCTGCTGGAGCGTCCCATCGCGGCGCTGCTTGATCATCAGCTCACCAGCGCCATTGCCATCGACGACGACACCGCTCTGGTGGTTGACGTGGCCTCCGGCCGTTCCGAGGTGGCCGGCACAGGGCTCGTGCACTGGCTCACACGCAATGGCGACGAGGTGCAGGTGCGTCGCACAGCAGCCGTGCGCGAAAGCGCCGACAAGGCCGCGCAGGAAAAGCCCTCAACCCCCGCCACTGGAACGTCAGCACCAGAACCGCCGGCCCCGGAAACCCCAGAGCCGCCGAGCACGGAACCACCGACCCCAGAACCATCCAGCCCAGAACCATCCGACACAGGGAAATGAGACGACATGGCGATGCAGATCCTGGTTGTTGACGATGATCAGGCCGTGCGTGACTCGCTGGCTCGCTCATTGCACTACAGCGGCTATGAGGTCGAGACCGCCGAGGACGGCCTGGAGGCGCTCGCCAAGTTGTCGAGCATGCATCCCGACGCCGTGGTGATGGACGTGATGATGCCGCGTCTTGATGGCCTCGAAACCACCAAGATGCTGCGCACCAACGGCAACGACGTGCCGATCCTGGTGCTCACGGCACGCGATGCAGTGGGCGACCGGGTTGATGGTCTGGACGCCGGCGCCGACGACTACATGGTCAAGCCCTTCAGCCTCGATGAACTCCTGGCCCGTCTCCGCGCCCTCACCCGCCGTCGGAGCCCCGAGGCCCAGGCGGCCAGCGAGACACTCAGCTTCGCCGACATGTCCCTCGACCCGCAGACCCGCGAGGTCACCCGTGGGGACAGGCGGATCAGCCTCACCCGCACGGAATTCGCGTTGCTCGAAACCTTCATGGCCCATCCCGAGCGTGTGCTCGACCGCAGCTGGCTGCTCAACGAGGTGTGGGGCTACGAATTCCCCGCCACCGCCAACTCGCTGGAGGTCTACATCGGCTATCTGCGCCGCAAGACCGAGCAGGAGGGCGAGCCCCGACTGATCCACACCGTGCGCGGTGTGGGCTATGTATTGCGTGAAACTGCACCGTGATTCACCCGCTGCGTCGGGCCATGCTCGACAGGAACGGCGACGCGCGCACCCTGCAACAGCGCTTCGCCGCAGCCACCGCCGCAGTGGTTGCCGCCGCAGTGGCCGTGGTGGGTCTGGTGGCCTACATCTCAACCAGTCGCTCGCTCTACAGCCAGGTGGATGACGAACTGGTGAGTGTGGCCGGGCTGATGGCCACCTCGATCTCTGCCGACGTCACCGGCATGGGTGGGCTCAACAGTTCATCTCTGCAGGCCGCCAATGTGAATGTGGTGCTGGTGAAATCAGACCGCTCCATCGTGCGCGTGCAGGGCGAGAAGATCAGCATTGAGCCCGGTTCCGACGAGGTGGCCGTGGCACGCATGCAATTCGGCAAGTCCACCCGCACCGTGACCCTGGGCGCCGACGGCCAGAGCTACCGGCTGGTCTCGGTGCCGATGGAGGGCAACGACAACGGCTCCTATGCGCTGGTGCTGGCCCGTCCGCTGGAGCCGACCATTGCCACCCTCGAACAGTTGCGAGCCATTCTGCTGTGGCTGGGTCTGGGCTTCACCATCGTCGGCGCCATGGTGGGTTATGCCATCGGACGACGCCTCATGCAGCCGCTGCGTCAGCTTTCCGACGCCGTGGCCCATGTGACCGAGACCGATGAGCTGGCTCCCATCGGGTCCACCCGTTCTGACGAGCTCGGCGATCTGTCGCGCTCGTTCGACACGATGATGCACTCGCTGGCATCGAGCAGGAACCGTCAGAAATATCTCATTGCCGATGCCTCCCATGAACTGCGCACACCCCTGACGTCGATGCGCACCAATGTGGAATTGCTTGTTGCCGACGAGAAGAGCGGCATGCTCCCCGAGGGCGCGCGTGCCGAGATCCTGGGCGATGTGGCCGCACAGCTCGGCGAGTTCACCTCGCTGGTGGGCGATCTGGTGCAGCTGAGCCGCGACGACGTGGTGCTGCCCAGTCCGGAACCACTCGACCTGGCGGCGGTCACCGATTCGGCCATCACCCGTGCCCGGCGGCGCGGCAATGGCCTGAATTTCGACGTATCCCTCGAACCGTTCTATGTGGTGGGTGAGCCCGACACCCTGGAGCGTGCAGTGACGAATCTGCTGGACAATGCGGTGAAGTTCTCACCGGCCGGCGGCACTGTGCACGTGCATCTGGTGGGTGACACGCTCACCGTCTCCGACGAGGGCCCCGGCATCGCGCCCGACGATCTGCCGCACATCTTCGACCGCTTCTATCGGAGCAACAAGGCACGCAACACTCCCGGCACAGGTCTGGGACTGTCGATCGTGGCGCATACGGTGAAGGCCCACGGCGGGTGGGTGCATGCCGACAATGTGCCCGGTGGCGGCGCCCAGTTCACCGTGCGGCTGCCGGCTGCCCCACCAGAAGTGGTGGCCGAGATGGATTCGGCTAGCTGACGGCCGATTGCTCTGCCCGGGGCTTGAGCAGCGGCGACAGCGCCAGAATCAGCACCGCGCTGACAGGAATCACGAGCAGCGCCCAGCGCAGGCTCACGGCGTCGCCGATCGCGCCCATGGCAATGGGGAAGGCGATGAGCCCGAGGCGCATCACCCATGCTGTGACGGTGAGCCCCACACCGGCCGGCACGCCGGGCAGTCGGTCGGGCGCAGTCATGGCTGCGGGAATCATCGTTGCCACTCCCCAGCCGGCTGCGGCGAAGCCGACCAGCGACATCACAACGCTGGGCATGGCCACTGCCAGTCCCATGCCGGCGGCACAGATCACGGCCCCCAGCGCCACCGTGGAAACCTGTCCGAGACGGTCGACCAGGCGATCACCGGTGAGGCGTCCAGCCGTCTCGGCAAGCATGAGTGCCACAAAGGCGAGCCCTGCCACGAAGGGGGTGGCGGAGAACTGGGCCACCATGAATCCCGGCGGCCACACGCTGCCACCGAGCTCCACACCACCCGCCAATGCGCCGAGCAGGCCCAGACCCACCAGCACGCCGATGGTGCGGGCGTTGAGCCATGCGGTCCTGGAGACCGCCTGCGCTTCGGAAACCGGCTCGCGGTCGCGGCCGGGCAGCATCATGGCCCAACTGGCCGCCACGCAGATAACCAGCACGACCAGGGTGACAACGCCCTGCGTGGGCACGGACATGCCGGCCCCGGCAGCCGTGGATCCGAGGAATCCCCCGACCACACCGCCGATGCACCACCAGCCGTGGAAGGAATTGAAGATCGAGCGTCGGTAAAGCCGCTGCACGCGCAGCCCGTGATAATTCATCGACGTATCGGTGACGGCGTCAAAGGCATTCATCACGAACATCGCCACAAAGATCCACTCGATGGACCCGGCGTTCGCCACCACGATGAGCGCAGCGCTGGACGCCAGCTGCGCGGCCGCCGCCACATTGCGCGACCTGAAGCGGCGCATGAGTGGCGCAGCAAGCCAGCCGAGCACGATGCCGCCAACCGGCCCGACACCCAGAGCCAGCCCCCACAGGGTGTTGCTCACATCCAGCCGGGCGATGATCTCGGGATAGCGGGGCACCAGCGAGGCGAAGGTGGCGCCATTGACGAAGAAGATGAGCAGCACACCCATGCGTGCCAGCCGCAGACGGCGCGACACGGCAGAGCCGTTCGGGCGCGCAGGGCTTGAAATCTGCACGTCGGACGTCGTCTGCTGGTCACTGCTCACAAGTGGCCACCCTACGAGTGCCACGCAAGAAGGAACCCAGAACCGTCGGCCGACGCGCGAGATACCGGGCCTGGCGCCCAAACATCAAAACCGTCGGCCACGGCCGACGCCCAAGTATCAGGACCGTCGGGCACGGCCGGCGCCCGGGACCTGGGGGGGCAACGACTTCCCCGCCCCACGGCGTGCCGCATGGGAAACCAGCGGCGTCACCAGCAATTCAACGCGATAGCGGTGGCCCGCATAGGGCTGCAGAGCCTGCTCGGCAGCAGCACTGTCGCCCTTGTGTCCGGTGAGAGCCAGAGCGATGAACCCGGGCACGTGGTAATCACCGACGCTCCAGGCATCCGCATCGCCATAGGCCCATTGCAACACCTTCGCTGCCGTCCACGGACCAATACCCGGCTGGGTGCACAGCAGGCGTGATCGTTCAGCACCGTCAGACGCCCCGGACAGGGCACGCTCAAGACTCGACACCCGGCGCATCGTGCGCACCACGGTGGCCGCCCGACGGGCATCAACACCAGCCTTGGTGAATCCGAAGCTGGGAATCGCGGCCCACTGCTCGGCGGATGGTGGCACGAGCATGCCATGAGCCGGATGACCATCGAGCCGCGCCGGGCCGGGAGCCGGCTCGCCAAAGGAACGGATGAGCGCGCGGATGCCGCCGAAGGCCTCGGGCCCCGTCACCTTCTGCTCCACCACCGCCGGAGCCAGCGCCTCACACAGATTGTCGGTGGCTCCGATGCGCCACCCCGGGTGGTCATGGTTGGCACGGCGCAGCATTTCGCAGCCCGCAACCATCCCATCGAAACCAGCAATGTCGTCATCGACACCCAGCAGGCGCGGCGCGTGATCAAGCGCCCACTGCGCGCCGGGGCCCCAGGCCCGCACCACCACGTCGCCGGAATGCTCGAACAGTTCGGTGAGCGCCTGGCCTTGTGGGGTGCGTGTTGCGCGGAACCAATGGCCCGGCGTCAGCTTGCGATGGGTGGGGTCGCCCGGGCCCTTGCCCAGCCTGCGCAGGTTGAAATCCAGACGCCCTGCGGCGTCCGGAAGTGTGCGCGAAAGGGGCTGCATCGCATCCATCTCAGACAGTGACAACCCGCTTCACGGTTGCCTTCAGCATCTCAAGATATTCGGACGCCAAGGACTTCTCGGTGATCACCACGTCAACCTCATCGAGCGGCATGAAGCGGTGGAGCACGCGGCGAGTGAACTTGGTGCGGTCCACCAGCAGAATGCGCTCGTGCGCCGAACGCATCATGCGCGCCTTGAGTGAGCCCATCGTCTCGTCCGGATGGGAACAGACACCATTCGTGATGGACGACGACGACATGATGCACTGGTCGGGGTTCACCTGATCAACCATCGACTCGGTCATGGCCCCGGCATAGGCATCGGCCCAGCGCAGATAGTGGCCACCCAGCTGGATGAGCTCGAGCTCGGGCGTCTCACGCACTGCAGCGGCAATGAAGCAGGCATTCGTCACCACGGTGAGCGGCGCCAGCTTGCCCAGCCCCGGGAAGAGATGACGGCAGGTGGTCGAATCATCCATGGCAATGGTGGTGCCCGGCTTCACCAGCTCCAGGGCGGCCGCAGCGATGCGCTGCTTGGCATAGATCTCGGTGCCCATGCGCATGAGTGACGAGGCCTCGGCCATGGAGAACGGCGCGGCCGTCACCCGGCCGTGGGATCGCTGGATCAAGCCGGACGCTTCCAGTGTGGAGACATCGCGGTAGACGGTCATCAGCGAGACGCCCAGCTGGTCGGCCAGGTCTTTCACCGCAATGGTGCCCTGGCTGGTGACGGCTTCGAGCACATCGTGGATGCGCTCATCGCGTGATGCGGATGGCTGTTGTTCCACGTGGAACTCCCTGATTCATGTCGCTGGTGAGGCGTCGGTCCTGAACTTCGGTGCGACACCCTTGGGTGTCGGTCCTGAACGAATGTGCGACACCCTTGGGTGTCGGTCCTGCAACAAACACTGCCCCGGATGGGGCCGGTGGTCGGCGGGGAGCGATCCAACGATAGGCGACCGCCCGACCCGCCGCATCCACTGGTTCACCAGTCAAGGGGTTTGACCGGCTGTTTCGTCAGTCAAGGGGCTTGACGGGCAACACCGCCTTGGCAACCTCGGTCTTCGGATCTGCCGACGGGTCGTTCAGCAGCGTCGAGACGGCTGCCAGCAGTGGCATGCGCCCAGCCAGACCATTGCCCAGCTGGGCAACGAACGTGGTGGCCAATGCCGTGGCGGGCACGCCTTCAACGGTCTGCTCAAGGCAATCCATCTCGGCCAGGGCGTCGGCAGGCTTCTCGCCGCGTCCCAGCCGCACGCCATAGACCTTGTTGCGCCCCGACAGCCCGGTGACTTCCAGGTCACCCACGCCGGGCAGACCATAGGCCGTCGCCGGATTGGCGCCGAGCTGGGCACCCAACAGCGACATCTCGGCGATTGCCTGGGCGAACGCTGCGGCCTTCAGATTGTGGTGCGGAATGCCGGTGAGCTCTTCCAGACCGTCGGCAATTCCCAGCGCGATGGCGTAGACATTCTTCATTGGCGCGCAGACCTCCACGCCGGTCTCGTCATCGGTGTGGGCAATCGCATAGTTCTCGGTGGCAGCAAGCGCGGCATATTTGCGCGACACCGCCCCATCGCGGCAGCCGAAGATGGTCGCCGTGGGCAGCGCCTGGGCGCATTCATTGGCCTTCACCGGGCCGGCAATGGCCACCAGCGGAGGCAGCGTGACATTGTTCTTGGCGGCAATGGCGCGGATTGCCTCGGGCAGCAGACCGATCGTGCCGTCATCGGCCTGCGAGAAACCCTTTGAGGTCATCCACAGGGCATCGGCCTTGGCAATGCCGGGCAGAGCCAGCTCGGCAACCTTGGGCACTCCCACCGATGCCACGGACATGACGATCACATTGGCGCCGTCTATGGCCTCGGTGAGCTGGTCGGAACGGTAGGTGGCCACATCCGCGGCGAAGGGCGCCTTGGTGCGCGGGTGTGGCTTGCCGGCCTCGATGGCGTCAAGAAGATGGTCGTCAAGCCAGGTGCCCCACAGCCTCACATTCCAGCCGGCATCAGCAAGCGGACGACACAGGGCTGAACCCATGGCTCCGGCGCCGAGCACGGTGATTGTTGGTGCGTTGTTGGTTGTTGGGGCGGTTGACATTGGTCTCCTCTGTTGGTGATGGGGTGGGTTGCGCTGTCCTGTGCGGGCAGCCGGTCAATCCCGAAGTTCTGCTGTTGCAGCAGGGCTATTCGGACAATTTGGACAGCTCGATGAAGGTCTCGCGCAGCTGCGGATAGAGCTTTGCGTGCACTGCGGCGATCTTCTTGTATCGCTCGTGCAGTTCCATGTCGGGCTGCACGGTCTCGCCGAAGGTGGCCATGGCCTTGGCGGAGCGCGCCACATCGGGCGAGCCGTCAGGCAGTGGACCGCCGTGGGCACCGATGGCCGCCATCGCGAGCACGGCCGCACCGAGAGCTGAGATTTCCTCTTCAAGACATACGGTGAGCGGCACTCCGACCACGTCGGCCATGATCTGACCCCAGACCAGTGACCGCGTGCCACCGCCCATGATGCGCAGCGCGGTGATGGGGCGTCCGATGCCGCCTTCGAGCTCGTCAAGATTGCGGCGCATTTCGAAGCAGATGGATTCCAGCACCGAGCGATACAGATGGGCCCGCGTATGGGTGCCACGCCAGCCGACGACAGCGCCCCTGGCCATGGCGTCCCAATAGGGCGACTGCACGGCATTCCAATAGGGCAGGGTGATGAGGCCATCGGCGCCGGGAGCAATCGCCGCGGCAGCCTGGTTGTCACGCTCAACATCAGGGTCGCCGGGGTGCTCGGGGTCGCCGAAGGTGTCGCGCACCCAGCCGGCCAGGTAGGAGCCGGACGACTGCAACACTTCGAGCACATAGCTGCCCGGAATCCCCGAGACATGGGTGCGGAAGGCCGGGTTGTAGATGTATTCGCTTGATTCCACGCCCGCATTCACGGCGGTGCCCATGTTGAGATAGCCCACACCGGGATCGACGGCGGCTGCGCCGATTCCGGCGGCCTGACCATCGCCAAGACCGGCGATCACCGGGATGGCCCGGGGCAGTTTCCAAACGTCCGCAAGTTCGGGGCGAATGGTGGCAATCGGGGTGGCTGGTGGCACCAGATCGGGCATTTGTCCGCGGGTGACGCCGGCGATTTCCAGCAGCTCGGGCGACCAATCGCGCTTCTCGATGTCGAACAGGCCCAGCGAATCGGCGGGTGCTGTGGACGAGGCCCAGCGTCCGGTGAGCCGGAAGACGATGGCGCACAGCACATCGGCAATCTTGTCGGCGTGCACGAATTGTTCGGGATGGTGTTGCTTCACCCAGGCCATCTTGTAAATGGCAGGTGTGACGCCGGCGGGTTTTCCCGACAGCCCGTGCACATGGGCGTTGCCATAACGCTCGATCTGTTCGGCGGCGCGGCCGTCGAGCCACAGAATGCCATTGGCCAGCGGGGTGCCGTCTGCACGGAAGGGGGCAAATGATTCGCGCTGATGGGTGATGCCGATGGCTGCAACACGGTCGCGGGAGGCCTGGTCGAGCCCGGCCAGCACCTCGGTGATGGTGTCGTGTGAGGTCTGCCACCACAGGGCGGGGTCGTGCTCGTAGTGATCCATTGCCGGGGTGAGCAATGGGATCGGACGACGGGCGGTGGCCCACACGGTGCCATTGGTGTCAACAACAATGGCCTTGGTTGACGTTGTCGACGAGTCCAGAGCCACGACGAGTGGCCCTTCCAGGGTGCGCTCGCGGGAAGTCTCCTGGTTGATGGCTGTCGGCTGTACGGATTGCTGGGTTGCTGTCGCTTGCTGGTCAGACACTGGTGTCCCCTCTCGGATCAACATTGATCGAGTCAGTGAGTTGATACCGAAACTCTACCTTCCAGAGTGGTGACTTTCTCACCCGGGGTGTTAATTACCTTGTGGGATGGCAACTGCCCACATCGCGCCAAGCGGCAAAACCAGAGTTATCCACAGACTTGTCCACCGCTGTGGATTGATTACACCCGTGTAACTACATCGGTGTGGACAGCCTGTGGATGGCGCTTGCTCAGCGTCACCGCCCTGCCGGACGCTGCGCCCATTCGTAGGCAAGTTCGGCCCAATCGAGCAATTCCTCGTCCACCTGCTCCGGCGCAGTGATCTCCAGATGATGCATCCACAGATTGGGACGCGGCTCCACGATTTCCTTGATCCGCTCCGAGATGAGCCGCTGCGGTAGCGCCACGGAGATGACGATCGGAATCACCGAGCTGGTGTATTGCCCCGGCCGCCACGTCCAGGCGAACGCCCGTTGAGCACGGAATGACACCTGACTCTTCGTCACCCGGGCCGTCACCCCGGGGAACTGGAGCACATGATGAGCAAAGGCCCGGTGGATGGTGCGCGCCAGTGGCTCGGCATAGAAGTCCTCGCCGGTCTGTTCAGCGCTGAACGGCGGCTCGATGCCGGGTGGGGGCTGCGATGCGTCCATGGCACGGGGCTCTCAGCCAGCCAGCAGGGCAATCAACTCGCCCGGATGTGGACGCAGGGCACGCGCGCGAAGCATGAGATCTGCCGCCGCCAAACTGTCGGCCTCTGCATCGGCCGGTAGCTCAGTGCCCTGATCAGCGAACCAGACCCGCACCTGCCCCCATGAATACACACCGGGGGCCACAGCTGCGGGAAAGCCACCCGGCCCACGCCTGCCCAGTGACAACAGACGAATCGACTCGTGACTGCGTCCCGTCCGGCGCGCGATGGTTGCCAGGTCAACAAGGTCTTCATTGTCGATGCCCACACCATCAAGACCCACCGAGCGAATCTCTGCCAACACCTCCACCAATGCCGCCTCCACACTTGAAGCCGGACGAGTCACCAGAACCGACGCGCGGCCACCATCGATGATGACATTTCCATCATCGAGGCCCGCGTCGAAGAGCTCATCCTGTTCGGCGTCATCGGGCACCCGATCAAGATGAACAGTGAATGTGAATGACGACATGTCAGTTCCCCTCACGAACGGATGTCGAGGAAACTACCTGAACTGTTGGAATATTCCAACAGTCACCTTCAGTTGATGATCAGATTCACCGAGGCCACGAAGGTGAGGGCCACGATCACGATCTTGAAGACGCGTGGGTTGATGCGTTTGGCCAGCCAGCGTCCGATCAGTGTGACCACCAGAATCAGCGGCGCCATCGCGGCAACCATCGGCAGCATGTCAACGGTGAGCATGCCCAGCCCCAGTGATATCGGCAGTTTGATGAGGTTGACGATGAGGAAGAACCAGGCAGTGGTGCCGATGAAGGTCATCACCCCCAGACCTTCGGCCAGGAAATACATCGTTGTCACAGGCCCACCGGCATTGGCCACCATGGTGGTGAACCCGGCAAGACCGCCGAAGAACAGCCCACGCGGACGAAATCGTCGCCGAACAACCGGCCGGGCAGAGCTGGCTCCGTGCACCACGAATGCCGGGGGTCGATCACCCTGCAGCGACTCGATGCGCAGGGCCGCCCGGCGCCGCTTCAGGGCCATGGCGATCAGATTCCACACGATGAACACGAACAGGATCACGCCGATGGTGCGCTTGGTCATGGTGTCGTCGGCAAGCGCCAGGAAGACCGCCCCGAGGGCGATGCCCACCACCACATTGGGCATGAGCTTGCGCAGAATGCCCCACTCCACATTTTTGCGGAAGGCCCAGATGGCGCACCAGTCACCGACGATGATGAGCGCCAGCGACAGGCCGCTTGCCTGACGCGCCGGAATCACATTGGCCAGAATGCCCACGGCCAGGGTGCCCGAGCCGGGGATCAGCGATTTGTCGATGCCGACGATCACCGCCACCAGGGCCACGATCAGCCACAAACCCCACATGCTCGCCTCCCGCCCGATCGCGTCCGTCGTTGGTCGGGATCGGGGGTAATTCTTCCATTGATCCGCCCAAATGTCTGTACAAAGGTGCTTTGCTCGGTTAGTCTTTTGGCACGCTCCAACAAACAACCAGGAATGGACCGGTCGGGCCACCAGCGCCCACCAGCACCCCGGACATCCATCCCTTTCTCAATGCAGAGAACACATCCGAAGTGAGTGAGACACAGTGACCCAGAACGCAAACACCAGCCAGAAGGCCCGCAACACCACCGACAACAAATACTCCAAGCTGTCGATCGGCGTCTGCCCCGACCAGTGGGGCGTGTGGTTCCCCGACGATCCCAAGCAGATGGCCCCGCGTCAGGCCATGCAGGAGATGGCCGAAGCAGGCTTCGAGATCCTCGAAACCGGCCCCTACGGTTATTTCCCCACCGACCCCGCCGAACTCAAGGCCTGGACCGACGAGTTCGGCCTCAAAGTGGTCGCCGGCACCGGCTGGGGCATCCTGCACAAGGCCGAGGCATGGGACGAAACCGAGCGCCACTTCCGCGCCATCGCCGAAACCCACGCTGCCGTCGGCGCCGAATACATCGTGCATCTGCCCCCGCTCTACCGCGACGACAAGACCTGGCAGTTCACCGACGACCGTGTGCTCAGCCCCGACGCCTGGAAGCTCTATGTGGAGAACGCCAACCGTCTGGGCCAGATCATGCTCGACGAATACGGCCTCAAGATGGTGCTGCATCCGCACGGCGATTCCCACATCGAGACCCCTGACGAGATCGCCAGAATCTTTGATGCCACCGACCCTAAGTACGTGAATCTCTGCCTGGATTCGGGCCATGTGGTCTACGGCGGCGGCGATCCTGTGGAACTCATCCGCAAGTACCCCGAGCGCATCACCTATGTGCACATCAAGGCCTTCGACCCCAAGATCACTGCCGAGGCCCACGAGAAGGATTGGCCCTTCGGCGAGGCCGTGACCAAGGGCGCCTCGGTGCGTCCGCCGGACGGTCTGCCCGAAATGCACGCCTTCGTTGACGCCCTGGCCGGGCTCGACAAAGACATCTACTGCATCTGCGAGCAGGACTGCTATCCCAGCCCCGCCGAATTCCCCAAGCCCAATGCCATGAAGATGCGCGATTACCTGGCCGAATGCGGCCTGGGCCTCAAGTGACGCGCTCGCCTTTCACTCACAGACACTGCACCAGAACAGCACTCAAGAACAGGGATCTGACATGACTGTACGAATTGGACTCATCGGAGCCGGTGGCATGGGACGCGCCCATGTCGAGCGCATCGAAACCGAGCTTGCCGGCGGCGCCATTGTGGCCGTTGCTGATGTGAACCCGGCTGCTGCCGACTACGCCGCAAGCATCGGCGCGCAGTATTTCGCCACCGGCGCCGAGCTGATCGCCTCACCCGAGGTGGATGCCGTGCTCATTGCCACCTTCGGCAAGGTGCACGCACCCGATGTGTTGGCAGCAGTGATGGCCGGCAAGCCGGTGCTCTGCG
>CAXYYR010000033.1:0-19552 GCA_964293265.1 uncultured Propionibacterium sp. | reverse complement strand
GTTCCTATTTGCCCCCCCCGCACTCTGGGCGGGCCGGTGGTCGCACTGTTCACTGCGGGAAGCAATGAGAATCTGACGCCCGGAAAATTTGCGCTGTTCCCCGTGACGGCACGCCAGCTGATGCCGGGGCTGCTGGCTGCCGCCCTGCTCGGTGGCGGGGCACTGATCACCAGCGTGCTCGGGCTGGGCGGTGTGGTGGCCTGGTCGGGCTCCCTCGGTACAGCGCTCGGCGCGCTGCTGGCCATGGCGCTCGGGGTCACCACCTGTGTGGTCAGCGCCCGGGCAATGACCACCCTGATGTCACGCATGCTTGAGTCACGCCGCTTCCGCGATCTCGGGGCCGTGGTGGTGTTCCTGGTGATCATGGCCGCAACCTTTGTGATCCAAGTGGTCTCGCGCTCGCTCGATGTCACCGGCTCGGGGCTGGAGCGAGCAGGACGCATTGCCGCATGGACGCCCTTCGGCTGGGCATGGGCCCTGCCCTGGGACATTGCCCGTGGCCAGTGGCTCGGCCTTGCGCTCCATCTCATCGGTGGCCTGGCGCTGCTGGGGCTGTGGCTCTGGCTGTGGCGGCGCAGTCTGGAACGTGCGCTCACCACACCACTGGAATCCACCGCCACCGCAGGAGCAGTGAAGGCCAATCGGCTCGATGGACTGCTGCCTGCTGGACCGGCCGGTGCCGTGGCGCGCCGCGAGCTGCGCTATTGGCGCCGTGATCCGCGCAGGCTGGTGCAGCTCCTGGCCTTCCTGGTGGTGCCGTTCTTCCTGATTGTTCCCGGCATCACCCAGCAAATGGCCCATGGCAGCAACTATGTGGCCGATTTTGCCGCCCTCACCGGCTCGATCATGTTGCCCTCGGCGCTCGCCTGGAGCATCAGCTACGACGGTTCGGCTCTCTGGATGCAGGTGCAGGCAGGCGTCAGCGGTCTGGACGACCGGCTTGGACGCAGCTGGGCGCTGACTATCATCAGCGTGCCGGTTCTCCTGGTGATTCTGCTGCTCTCCTTCACCCTCACCGGCGACTGGCATCTGTTGCCGGGCTTTGCCGGCGCCACGCTGTGTGGTGTGCTCACCTCGCTTGGCATCGGCTCGTTCGTGGGCGCCCATTGGCAGCAGGCCATGCCACCGCCCAGCGGCAATGTTTTTGCGCGCGGATCGGGCACCACCTCGGAAAACATGCTCGGTTCGATGATTGCCACCTGGGGCCCACTGCTGCTTGCAGCGCCGAGCGGCATCCTCGCAGTGCTTGCTGCCTGGCATCCATGGATGACGTGGTTGTCACTGGGCCTTGGCACGCTGATTGGCATTCCCGTGAGTGCCTTGGGCGTCTGGCTCGGTGCGCGTCGGCTCGACACACACTGGCCGGAAGTGTTGGCCAAGGTGAAGGAGAAGAACGTCTGAGCCCAGCGCGACTGGGTAGTGGTGCGTGGTCAGAAACTTGCCTGGCGCGCCGTCCTGCGCATGATGCGCAGCAGGGGCTTGGCAAGCAAGGTGATGAGCACCGCATTGGTGAGCGCCCGCCCAAGATTCCAGCCCGCCGAGGTCACCGTGTTGAACACGAAGAAGGTGTGCAGATTGTGCAGCGGGCTGGCCTGCGGATCGTAGCCGGCAGTGCTCATGCCAAGCCCGGTGGTGAATGGCCAGAAGGCGAAATCGAGCAGATAGCCGTAGCCGAAACCGGCAAGCACGCCATAGATCGCCAGCATCACAACTTCGGCTGCCGAGCCCTGGCGCGGATGTTTCCGGGGCAGTAGCCCCGGGATCAGGCCCACAAAGCCGGCCCCGAGCATCTGATAGGGCAGCCAGGTGCCCACACCACCGGTGAGCAGCGCTGAGGAAAACATGGTGAGGGTGCCGAGCATGAAACCGAAGCTGGGTCCAAAGACGCGTCCGGCAAGAATGATGAGCACGAACACGGTCTCGATGCCGGCTGTGCCAGCACTCACGGGGCGCACCGCCGTGCCGACCGCCGCCAGCACGCCCAGCATGGCCAACGCCTTGACGTCCAGATCGTCATTGGAGAGCTCGGCAATGAGCAGTGCCAGCACCACCAGCAGCACTGCAGCCATGACGAACGGGGTTGCGGTGGCCCCGGTGGAATCAGCTCCGAGAACGGCTCCCGGTTGCAGGAACAGCGGCCATGCGAAGGCGAGCAGACCCAGCGCGGCGGCCAGGACCAGCATCAACGACGTGCGGGGCGACATCCGGGGGCGAGAGCTTCCGGGGGCCCTCAGCAGCTCCGGGGCACTGGGCAGCTCGGGGGCAGAGCCCACTTCGCGGTGTTGCACTCGCAGGCTCATTCGCTTGCCCCGCCATGTTCGCCCGGCAGATCTGCCACTGTGAGAATCCGATGCGGCCAGAACACCTTTGCCAGCTGGGGAGCAAAGGTGGGCGAGGCCGTGCATGCCTGCCTCGTGCTGGCATCGGCAATGATGTCGCCGTCGGCCATCACGATGGTGCGGTCGGTGGCGCTGGCTGCGAATTCCACATCGTGGGTGGCAACGATGATGCACGTGCCCCGGGCTGCCAGGGCCCTCAACATGGTGGCCAGATGTGACTTGGTGGCATAGTCCAAGCCCCGGGTCGGCTCGTCGAGCAGCACCACGCGCGGACTGGCCGCCAGCTGAATGGCGAGCACCAGTCCCAGCCGCTGGCCTTCGGAAAGATCGTGTGGATCACGCGCCGGGTCGAGCCTGACGCCGAGCTCGGTGAGGATGCCGGCGGTGGTCCCCGCGGGTCGATCGCTTTCCTTGTCCGCCTGGGCACATTCGGCGCCGACGGTGGGCAGGTAGAGCAGATCGGCGGCGGTCTGGGGCACCAGGCTGACCAGTGCCCGGGCTTGCTCGGCACTCACCGTGCGGGGATCATCACTGCCATGCTTGCCCGATGTGTCGTCCCCGGCGGAAGTCCCGCTGCTGTCGGTGGTCTGCCGGGAGCTAACGATGCTGAGTGTTCCCGAGCTGGCGACGGCTCCCTGCATGGCCCACAGCAGCGAGCTCTTGCCCGCGCCATTGCGTCCCATCAGGGCGGTGATCTGCCCGCCCCGGAAGCTTGCCTGCACGTTGTTCACGGCACGTTTGTCGCCATAATCCACGCAGAATTTGGCCACCCGCAGGGCTTCCCCGAACCGGCCATCAAGGTGGCCACCGTCGGTGCCCGGACTCGGGGGCTGGTCGGCAGTCTCCGGTGGATCGACCACCGTGATGTGTTCGGCCACCACCCGTCGCCGGGCATCGCGCACGGTCAGGGGCACAGTCGCCCAGTCCAATGCCCGCGTCAGCCCCACCAGGGGCGGTTGCACATCGGCGCGCGCCAGAATTGTTGAGGCGCTGCCCAGCTGCACGCTGCCATCACCGGGCAGCCAGGCCACCGAATCGGCAAAGGCCATCACGCGTTCCAAACGGTGCTCGGCAAGCACCACCGTGAGCCCCACCTCATGCACCAGCGTCGTGATCGACGAGAGCACTTCCTGGGCGGCCGTGGGATCGAGTGCGCTGGTTGGCTCGTCGAGAATCACCACACGCGGCTGGGCGGCAAGCACGGCAGCTATCGCCACCCGCTGCTGCTGGCCGCCGGACAGCGTTGCCAGGGGGCGCTTGCGCAGGTCGGCAATGGCCATCAGGTCAAGGGTGTCCTCCACCCGCCGACGCATTGCCAGCGGGCTGATTCCCAGCTGCTCCATGCCGTAGGCGATTTCGTCGTCAACGGTGTCGGTGACGAAGCCGGCCATCGGATTCTGGCCGACGCTGCCCACGACGCGCGCCATCTCGCGGGGACGATGCTCCCGGGTGCTCATTCCATCAACCCGCACCGTGCCGTCGAAATGGCCGCCGTCGAACCAGGGCACAAGGCCGTTGATGGCCCGCAGGAGGGTTGATTTGCCGCTGCCCGTGCGTCCGACAAGCAGGCACAGATCGCCCTCGGGAATTTCGAAACTCACCCGATCGAGCACCGGCGACATGGCCTCGGGGTAGCGGAAACCGACCTGATCGAAGCTGATCATGATTCACCTGCTCCGGGACGCGTCGAGACCGCAAGCGGCGCCAGGATCGCTGCGATGATCGCCACCATGAGCGGATGGAATGCCGGCCAACTGGCAGGCTGCGCCGCCGGGGTGAGCACCTTCGGGGCCACCTGACCCAGAGTGATGGCAAGGCCAACCGCAGCCAGACCGGCCGCAAGAGTGACGAATTCGCGCGCCCGCCACGGGTCGGGACGGTAATGGGTGACTGCCAGCTGCTTGCCCGACGAACGCATCGCAATCACCGCGGCCACAGTGCCGGCGGCTAGGGAACCCGCTCCGGCAAGGGCAGCGTCGGGAATGGACAACAGCGCAAAGGCGCCGAAGCCGAGCAGCGCCAGCGAGGCCAGCATGGCAAAACCACCCAGACGCCCAGCCCTTCGATGATCGCGGGTGGAGCCATAGCCCCTGGACTCCATGCTGGCCGCCAGATTCATCGATCGCTCAATGGCGTCCTGGAGCACGGGCACAACCAATCCCGCCACGGCGCTGAGACCGCGCACCGAGCCGCCCCGAAGCCGGCGGGCACGACGAATACGGAACAGCGATTCAACCAACTGGGGAGCCACCGAAAGGGCAATCACCAGGGCAGTGGACACCTCGTGCAGCGCCGAGGGCACCGAACGCAGCGCCCGACGTGGATTGGCAAGCGCATTGGCCGCCCCAAGGCAGATGATCATGGCGCCGAGCCGCCCGGCATCGGCGGCGGTGTAGACCAACCCCTCCAGCGTGACCGGGCCACCGATCCTGATGCCGGCCATCCAGCTGGGCAGCTCGAGCTGCGGCAGCGTGAACAGCACCCGCCCATAACGCATGCCGCCGATGGTGATCTGGAACAGCAGACGCATCACCACGATCACCAGCGCCAGGCCCACATAGATGCCCATCGAATGTGCCCATGGGGCATCGCTGCGCCGCGCCATCACCACGGTGATCACGGCCACGCAGACCAGCATGATGAGCGCCAGATTGTGGGTGAGGCTGACCGCAGCGGCAGCCCCGATCGCCCAGCCCCACCAGGCCCACGGATGAGTGGCGCGGCGTTCGACATGAGCCCGGGGCGCGGCAACCGGAATCACCGGCGCAGCCACGCGCGGCACGAGCCTAGCCATGCGCGTGCTCCCGGAAGTTCACCAATTCAGGACGTCGCGTCCGCGGAATCCGGGACCTCCACCACGGAACCTGCAGTCGCAGTGCTCGTGCTGTCACCGGTCCCGGGATCGTTCACACCATCGAGCTTCGGGGTGCAGGTGGCGCCGTAGCACCAGCCCTCGATCGAGCCTGCCGCCGGCTTGGACTCGTCGGCGCCGGTGGTGGCATAGGTCCACGTGCCATCCGGTGTGGCGGTGTAGTACTGCCAGTAGTCACCGGTGAAGGTGGCGGGGCAGGGGTCAGGATAGTTGCCGATGGTGCAGATCATCGTGCCATCACTACTGCGTCCGATGGCAAGTCCGGCGGCTTCCAGGGCCGCGGTGCCCGAGTCAGGATTTCCGACGCACTGATTTGCCAGCGACTGGTCCTGATCAGTGGTGACAGTGAGCCACACCTTGCCCTGCTGCGTGCACTCGGTCATCGACAGCGCGGTGGCGTCAGCGCCCGATGAGGCATCGGACGATGAATCGGATGAAGAACAACCGGCCAGTGCGGTGACTGCAGCCAGGCCAAGAGCGGCAATGGCATAAGTGGGTGAAGACTTCACAATGTGCCTTTCATGTGGCGCCGGCGAGGAAGCGCCTCCACGAAGGAAGCTGCAACTTCTCTGCCGTTGCCTCGACGGTACGAAGTGCTACCCATCAGCGGTGCTCCGGCTTAGACCCCACGGGCCGATCACGGTTGCGGGACAGCTCCGGATTCACACCGGATTCCCCACTGATGGACGTGCCCCGCCAATCTATCTCACAGATCAGCTGGTGAGGAGTGCTCGGTGTTGCACCCGGCGGGACGCTTGCGCTGTGACGCTTACGCGCTGCGCTGTCCCGCCGGGCTCCACACCAATCTCATCAACCAGAGCTGGGGGATACGGGGCTGGGCGTGCTTGGTGCTGCGCCGGGCAGGACGCTTGCGCTGTGACGCTTACGCGCTGCACTGTCCTGCCCGGCTCCACACCAATCACATCAGGCAGGCTGGTATTTCAGCGGGTGACGTCGAAAACGCGATAGCCCTTGGCGGAACCGAGTCGGTCCACCTGCCAGCCCTGGCTGGTGAGCCAGCTGGCCAAGGAATCAGAGCCGAGGTTGTGGGCCACCACCAGATGGGCAACTCCGTCATCGGTGAGACGTGCCAACCAGGTGGTCAGCAATTCATGGAGGGCCTGCTTGCCCACCCTGATGGGGGGATTCGACCAGATCTCGTCGTAACGCACATCGGCGGGGATCTGGTCGGGGGTGGTGGCGTGCACCTGGGCTTCAATTCCCAGGGCCCGGGCATTGGCAGCCGTCAGCTCGACGGCGCGTTCATTGACGTCGATGGCGTCAACCTGTGCTCGGGGGCATTCCGTGGCCAGAGCCAGGGCGATCGGGCCGAATCCGCACCCGAGATCGAGGAATCTGGCCGCGCGGTCCACCGGCGCAGGCAGGGTGCGCAGCAGCACACCGGTGCCGGTGTCCAGACGGTATTGGCTGAACACTCCGCTCGAGGTGGTGAACTCGTAGTCGCGCCCCCAGATGCGGGCATGCACCACATGGGTGTGTGTGGGGCCGGTCGGGGTGACGAAATAGTGGCTCATATCAGCGTCCTTCGCGGCTGGTCGGTTACCTGTGTCTGCACATTCCTCAGCTGGTGCGCCATCAGCTGCCATCCCGTCTGCTTGGTGCGTCATTCGAAACCACAGCCGCAGTCATCGTCCATCGTGCTCCCGCCGACGTCCAGCGTGCGCATGGCGCGGGCCTCGCCAGCCCGTTGGGCGAGCTCTGCATCGGGGGCATAGGCAACCTGCTCCAGACACAGACCCTGCGGGGGCATGGTGGTTGCCTTGCCATGACGCCGGGGGCTGGCCGCCACCTCGTCAATCCACTCCAGCGGCTCGGTGCCCCGGGCAACGGCAACCAACGCGCCCGTCAGGGCCCGGACCATGGAACGGCAGAAGGCATCAGCACGCACTGTCAGCTCGATCGTGCCGTGGCCGTCGGCAACGCGCTGGGCATGACAGATCTGCAGGGTGCGGATGGTTGTTGCGCCGTCGCGGTGCTTGCAGAAGGGGGCAAAATCGTGCAGCCCCAGCAGATGTTGGCCGGCCCGGTTCATGAGATCGAGATCGAGGGGATAGTGCACGCGAGTGACCATGCCGCCCACGAGCGGATCGGGCTTGGAATCGGCATCCCAGAGCCGATAGACATAGCGCCGCCAGATTGCCGCGAAGCGTGCGTCGAAACCGGGCGGGGCAATGCTCAGACGACGGATCACGATGTCGGGCGGCATCACCCGATCAAGATGCTCCTTCAGCTCAGCCGGCGTGAAACGCGTCGGCAGGTCAACATGGGCCACCTGGCCGCGGGCATGAACGCCCGAATCGGTGCGGCCGGCAACGATCAGGCGCACTGGGCTGGGGGACTGTGTGATGCGGGTGAGCCATTCGCCCAGCACCCCCTCCACCGTGCGCTGGCCGGGTTGCATCGCCCAGCCGTGGAAATGTTTTCCGTTGTAACTCAGATCGATGCGCAGGCGCTGGTTAGTCATTCACCGGCCCCGCATCCATGGCCCCACGTCGGCGGTAGGCGAGGTCGCGGATGGTGCGCCCGGCGTGCAGGCCGCGCTTCTCGAAGCGCGTCACGGGGCGGTCAGCCCGCGGCGCCCAGCCGCCCGGGGCATCGGTATGGACATTCACCAGGCCGGGCTCGGCATCGAGCACTTCTCGCATCTGATCGGCATAGGGCTGCCAGTCGGTGGCCAGCCGCCAGATGCCGCCCGGAGCCAGACGGGAGGCCACGAGCTCGGCAAATCCAGCCTGCACCAGACGTCGCTTGTTGTGCCGCTTCTTTGGCCAGGGGTCGGGAAAGAAGGTCCACAATTCGCTGAGCGTCCCGGGCTCCACGAGCTCCCGAAGGCCCTGGGCCCCATCGGCTTCGATGAGGCGCACATTGTGCACATCGGCCTGCCGCAGTTTGATCATTGTTGACGCCAGGGCGGCTTGGTACACCTCGAATGCCACCACATTGGCGTCCGGCCACCCGGCTGCCATGGCAACCAGCGAATCGCCCACACCCGAGCCGATCTCGACCACCAGCCGAGCATGGCGTCCGAAAGCTGAATCCCAGTTGATGCTTGCGCCGGCGCGCACCGAGGTGGACAACCGGTCGTGAGGCACGTCCAGCAGATATTCGCTGCTCAGGGTGGCCAGCGCATGACGTTGGGATTCGTTCATGCGTGGGCTGCGACGAACATACGAGACGATGCCTCGTTGCTGCTCACCGGAGTTGTCCAACACGGGACCGAAGCCTACTTTGCCCCGGCCCGAAGGCGAACTCGTGCGTCACACCCTCGTGCGTCACATCGGCGTAACGCGCCATGGTGATCGCCACCACATTGCGCAGCGATTCGGTGCCCGCCAGGAAATAGGAACAGTGCCCGCTGATCTCGCCGGTATCAATTCTGCGTGCCCCGATGCGTCCGTCCAACGGCGGCGTCCCCAGCCCCAGGTGGCCGATCTGCCCATGCGGGAAGTGGCGGATCCAATCCGAGGGGCCCTGGGCCGCCCAGAGGGTCGTGCCCCCGAAGAACTCGTCTGCGCAGCGCACACCCATGCCGGGACTGCCGACCGCAATGCAGTCGTCCGCGTGGGTGCGTGGATCGGCCAGCGCAAGACCACAGACGGTGGTGCCATAGCTGTGGCCAACAAGAGTGATGTGTGCGTGTGACGGCAGGAACTGCGTGAGCCGCACCAGATCCGGTGCTCCGTGGTGGGCCGGGCGGTTGTCCGCTGCCGATGCCAGATTGGCAGGGGCGTCATAGCCCACCCAGACCACCACTGCGCACCGCGCGCCCGGATCGAGCTCTCGCATGGCGCGCAGCAGCAGGCGACCCCGCTCGGATGGACTGTTCGGGCCCTTGTCGGTGAAGTAATTGCCCAGATTGTGCCCATTCCCGGGCACCAGCACCGCGATGTGTTCCGCCTCGGCCACATTGCCGAAGGCCTCGACAATGCGCGTGCCGCCGGGTGCGTCGGCGGCAAGGAAGCAACGTGAACCGATCCAGCGCAGCCCATAGTGGAGCTGGCCCGTGGCGGTGTGGGGCGGGTCCTGCAGTCCCAAGGGTGCTGGTGGTGCGAGTGTCGTGGCGATTGTGCTGGCGATTGTCGTGGCCGTGGCTGTCATGGAGCCGAAATTAGGAACGAAGTGTGGCCGCACACATCACGCGGACGAGCCATTGTGACCCCTACCGGGGTAGGGCCCCGGATCGCTCCGCCGTGTGATGTCCCGGGGGCAACTGCGTTTCTAGCGTTGCCGGCATGGACCTGTTTACGCAGCTGATCCCGATGCTCATGGCGTCGCCGGTGCTGCCGGTGGTGGTGGTCGTGTGCTGCCTGATCGATGGCATCTTCCCGCCCATTCCCAGCGAGATGACGGTGGTGGGTGCTCTTGCCGCTGCCCTGGCCACTGTGGCGCCACCCGCATGGATTGCGCTCATTGTGGTGGCGGCAGCCATTGGTGCCGTGGCGGGAGATTCGCTTGCCTTTGCCATTGGACGACGCCTGGGCATGGCGAGGATCCATCGCATGCGCAACGGTCGGCTGCGGGCTGTGGCAGCGCGCATCACGCAGCGAATGCAGGAGTCCCCGGCAAGCATCGTGCTGGTCGGTCGCTACATTCCGGGCGACCGGGTTGCAGTCAATGCCATCGCCGGCGCATCAGGGCTGCGCTATCGGCGCTATCTGGCTCTGTCGGCGGCAGCAGGAGTTGCCTGGGCCGGCATGTGTCTGGTGATCGCTGCCAGCTCGGCGGCCTGGCTGGGTGATCCGCTGTGGTCGGCGCTGGCGGCCATCGTGATCATGGGTGGCGTGGGACTGGTTGTTGACGCAGTGATGCGCCGACGCGGCAAGATCAAGTCATGAGTTCCCTCACCACGGCGTGGCGACGCACCAGCGATCGGGTCCGTCCGGGGCTGTCGGCTGCGCTTCGTCCGCTCGGGCTGTGGGCCTGGGTCATTGCCGGCACCATTGCACTGAGCCTCTTCGCGGTTGGCTGGCCGGTGAGCGTGACGCTCGACGGCATTCCGGTGGCCACCGCCATGGTGAGCTCCTTCCTGCTTTCTGCCCCCATTGTCACTGCGCTGCGGTGGCCCCGAAGATCAGCACTGGCGCATCTGCTCGGGGTCTTCCTCACAGCGGGCACAGCCGGCGCCCAGCTGTGGCCGGCAACGGTGATGACGATTCTTGCCCTGAGCTTCATGGTGGTGGTGCTCGCCTTCGCCGCCCGATGGTGGCTCAGCGCGCTCACCTGGGCAGTGGCCTGCCTGGGCCTGGCCATCATGGCGTCGGCTCCCGAGCGCTATGAATCCTCGGCAACGCCGGACCTGATCGTCACGGCCAGTGTGAGCCTGGCGCTGATGATCTCCGGCCTGCTGTTGGCTGCCTGGGCGCGGGCCCGCAGCGATCTCGGCGAGGCCCTTGTCGAGGCGCAGGCCGAGCACGAGGCGCGCACCTGGGCGGAGGAGCGCTCCCGGGTTGCCCGGGAAATGCACGATGTGGTGGCCCATTCCATGTCGATTGTGCACATGCGGGCCACGTCTGCGAAATACCGCATCGGCAATCTTCCGCCCGAGGCCGTCGAGGAGTTCGACGGAATTGCCGCCCAGGCCCGTGAAGCCCTGGGACAGATGAGGGGAGTGCTCGGGGTGCTCCGTGGCGATGATGCTGCCCAGCTGGCGCCCCAACCCGGACTGCCCCAGCTGCCCGAGCTCATTGAGGGTGCCCGGGCGGCAGACATAGACATCAGCTCACAACTGGCCCGGGTCGTGCCGGAGCCCTCACCGGCTGTTCAGCTGGCGCTCTATCGGGTCACCCAGGAAGCGATTGCCAATGTGGTGCGGCATGCCCCGGACGCAAAGGTCAGCGTTGTGCTGGAATCCGGGCCCGATCTCACTCTGACGATCACCAGTGTGGGTGGCGCGCCAACCGAGTCGCCCGACCGGGGTGGAGCGGGTATCCGTGGGATGATCGAGCGCATGAAGGCAATCGGCGGCACCCTGCAGGCCGGCCCCATCACCGGTGGTTTCCGGGTGCAGGCGGTTGCGCCGCATGGGGCGAGCACCGGGCAGGCGCAGTGATTCGGGTATTGGTGGCCGATGACCAGGCCATGTTCCGGGTGGGACTCACGTCAATCCTGGCTGCCCAGCCCGATATTGCGATAGCCGGTGAGGCCGAGGACGGTGCCCAGGCATGCGCCAAGGCACGCAGCCTGATACCCGATGTGATCCTCATGGACGTGCGGATGCCGGTGATGAAGGGCATCGATGCCACTTCTGCCATTCTTGGCGACCAGATCTCCGCCCACCGTCCAAAGATCGTCATGCTCACCACCTTCGACATCGATGACTATGTCTTTGCTGCGCTGCGAGCCGGCGCAAGCGGCTTCCTGCTCAAGGACGCCGCCCCCGACGAGCTGGTGGCTGCGGTGCGCACCGTGCATGCCGGTGATGCCCTGCTGGCCCCGCGCGTCACGCGGATGCTGGTTGAGGCCGTGCTCGACCACCCGACGCCAGCCCCGAAGACCAATGTGCTGGCTGCGCTCACTGATCGGGAGCGTGAGGTGTTCATGCTCATGGCACGGGGCCTGTCGAACAACCAGATTGCCGACCATCTGTTCATCGCCGAACAGACCACCAAGACCCACGTCAGCCGCATTCTGTCGAAGCTCGGGCTGCCCGACCGCGTGCATGCTGTGGTCCTGGGCTATGAGTCCGGCCTGGTGCGGCCCGGCGACCCCATGCCCGACCAGGGCTAGGAGCTGTGTCGGGCCGTCGGCGGCCCGATGGCCTGCTTTCGGTCACGATCTGTGCCCAGCTGAGTTTGACCCAAGGGTGATGGGCGCACTAGCCTAGGTCGCTGTTGCGCCCTTGCGTCAGGTGACGTCGCACTCGGGTTTCACTCCATGTGGCCCCGGTTGCTGTGCGAGCCTGACCGGAGCGCGCTCAGAATTCGTTGTGAACCTAGTGGAAGATGGTCTGCGACCGTGTCAACCTACAGCCCGAAGCCTGGCGACATCACCAGGACCTGGCATGTCATCGATGCCGAGGATGTCGTGCTCGGACATCTCGCCGTGGCCGCTGCCACCCTCTTGCGAGGCAAGCACAAGCCGACGTATGCGCCCCATATGGATACCGGGGACTTCGTCGTCGTGGTGAATGCCTCGAAGATCGCCATCAGCGGCAACAAGCGCGAGGGTTCCCTGCGCCATCGTCACTCCGGTCGCCCCGGCGGCCTGCACACCACCTCAATCGGTGAGTTGCTCGACAGTGACCCCCGCAAGGCAGTCGAACTTGCCGTGTGGGGCATGATGCCCAAGAACAAGTTGAGCCGTGCGCAGATGTCGAAGTTGAAGGTCTATGCAGGGCCCGACAACCCCCACAAGGCTCAGAATCCTGAGCCCTACGAAATCAAGCAGGTTGCGCAGTGAGCGCGCCGACCAACGAGGATTCGACTGTGTCACAGACCACTAATGACGACGTCGAGACCGGCACGACGCCGTTCACCGACGAGAACAACCGCGAGATCGCCTATCGCGCCGATGCCAATGGTGCCGCTGCCAATGCGTCCACCTCGCGCGCCGCTGTGATCGGCCCCGGTATTGGACTGGGTCGTCGCAAGGAAGCTGTTGCCCGCGTGCGTCTCACGCCCGGCACCGGCAAGTACACCGTCAATGGTGAGAGCCTGGAGAAGTATTTCCCCAACAAGCTCCACCAGCAGCTCATCAACGAGCCCTTCGTGGTGTCGGGTTCCACCGACGCCTACGATGTGGTTGCCCGCATCAATGGTGGTGGCATCTCCGGTCAGGCCGGCGCCCTGCGTCTCGGCATTGCCCGCGCCCTCAACCAGATTGATGAGGAAGTGAACCGTCCCGGTCTCAAGAAGGCCGGACTGCTCACCCGCGATGCCCGCGCCGTTGAGCGCAAGAAGGCCGGTCTGCACAAGGCCCGCAAGGCACCTCAGTACTCCAAGCGCTGATCAACGCGCTTCACTCGAAAGGCTCGGCCGATTGGCCGGGCCTTTCGTCGTTTCTGCGGCAGATGGTGTGGGGTGCTTCGTGACTGGGGCTCGGTGTGGAGCCCGGCGGGGCAGCGCAGCGCGTAAGCGTCACCAGCGCAAGCGTCCCGCCGGGTGCAGCGCCGAGCCCCGCCCCAGGTTGCCCGGCTCCACACCAATCACCAGCAGGCGTGACGGTTCGGCCGGGTGCATGAGCAGCACCGGCGCGCGTAAAGTTCGGCGCATGGCTCGACTTTTCGGAACCGACGGGGTTCGCGGTGTCGCGAACGAGGATCTCACCGCTGAACTGGCGCTCAAACTGTCAGTCGCTGCGGCCCATGTGCTGGGTGAGGCCGGCGCTTTCGATGGACGCCGAGCAGTGGCAATCGTGGGGCGTGACACACGCATCTCGGGTGAGTTCCTGCAGGCGGCAGTGATGAGTGGTCTGGCAAGCGCCGGGGTTGATGTGATTGATGTGGGCGTGATCCCCACACCCGGACTTGCCTATCTGGTGGAATCGCAGGGCGTGGACATCGGCGTGATGCTTTCGGCGAGCCACAATCCCATGCCTGACAACGGCGTGAAGTTCTTCCAGCGGGGCGGCGTCAAGCTCGATGACACGATCGAGGATGTGATCCAGGAGCGTCTCGACGAGGAGTGGACGCGTCCGGTGGGCGCTGAAGTTGGCCGCATCAAGCCCGACAACAGCCTGATCCAGACCTACATCGCCCATCTGGTGGCGTCGCTGGGAGAGGTGAACCTGAAGGGGCTCACGGTGGTGCTTGATTGCGCCAATGGCTCGTCGAGTGTCACAGCCGTGCCGGCGTTCAGCTCCACCGGCGCCCATGTGTTGGCGATCAATGGCTCACCCGATGGGCTCAACATCAATGAGAATGCCGGCTCAACGCACATCGAGGGGCTCCAGGCCCGGGTGCTCGCCGAGGGTGCCGACATGGGCTTTGCCTTTGACGGTGACGCCGACCGCTGTCTGGCAGTGGATGGCGCCGGTGAGGTGATCGACGGCGACCAGATCATGGCGATCCTGGCCCTGGCCCTGGCCGACGAGGGCAAGCTGGCAGAACACACCCTGGTGGCCACTGTGATGAGCAATCTCGGCCTGGTGCAGGCCATGGAGCGTCATGGCGTCAAGGTGGACCAGACCAAGGTGGGCGACCGCTATGTGCTGGAGGACATGGCCGCCAATGGCTTCTCGCTGGGCGGGGAACAGTCGGGCCATGTGATCATGAGCGAGTTCGCCACCACCGGTGACGGTGTGCTCACGGCCCTTCATGTGGCCGCCAGGGCTGCACAGACGGGCACGTCACTGGCAGAGCTGGCCGGGGTGATGACCCGCCTTCCCCAGGCGCTGGTCAATGTGCCGAATGTGGACAAATTGCGCTCCACTCTTGACCCGGTGATCCTGGCCGAGGTGAACAAGTCGAACAAGCAACTGGGTGACAGTGGACGAGTGGTGCTGCGGCCCAGCGGCACCGAGCCGCTGGTGCGGGTGATGGTGGAGGCCGCGACACAGGACGAGGCTGACCAGATCGCCAATGCGTTGGCGAAAGTGGTTGCCGAGCGAGTGGGCCTGTCCAAGTAGTTCTGGCCTACCCAAGTAGTTCTGGCCCTTCGAGCTTGGCCCTCTGATCAGATCTTGCGGATGCGCACGCTCTGGATGAGGTGATCGGGGCCCTTGCGCAGGATCACGGTGGCGCGCGGCTTGGTGGGCGCAATGTTGTTGTGCAGATTGGGCCCATTGATGGCGTCCCAGACACGGTGGGCCTCTGCCTCGTAGTCGGCGTCGCTCAGCGCGGCAAAGACCTTGAAAAAACTGTCGGGATCATCGGCATGTGCGCGGAAATCCACCGCGCGTTCGACGAACCAGCGCTCGATGTCGGCCTCATCGGCGTCGACATAGACCGAGAAGTCCATGAAATCGCTCACCGAAATGCCGGCGCGCCCATCGGGCCCCACGACGGCTGGCTGCAACACATTGAGGCCCTCGAGAATGAGGATGTCGGGGTTGTGGAAGGTGCGTCGCTGGCCGGGGACGATGTCGTAGACACTTTGTGAATAGACCGGCACGCTCACATCAGGACGTCCTGATTTCACGTCGATGATGAACTCGAGCAGCGCCCGGCGGTCGTAGCTCTCGGGGAAGCCCTTCCGGGCCAGAATCTCCTGGCGCTCCAGCTCGGCATTGGGATAGAGGAAGCCATCGGTGGGCACCAGCGCGATATCGGGATGCTGGGGATTGCGCGAGAGCAACTCCTGCAGCAGTCTGGCAGCGGTTGATTTGCCGACTGCCACTGAGCCCGCAACGCCCACAATGAGCGGTGTGCGTTCGGCCTGCAGTTGCAGGAACTCGTTCTGCGCCGCAAAGAGTCGGCCACGATTGCGCAACCGCAAGGAAATGAGCTGTGACAAGGGCAGATAGACCTCGGCCACATCGCGCTCGTCGGTGGGGTCATGGCGGCCCCGCAGCCGCTCGATGGTGGTGCGGTCAAGTGTTGAGCCAGTGTCGTGGGCAAGACGCGCCCACCGGTCACGGGTGAGTTCCATCCAGGGGCTGTCGGGAGTGGAGCCATCGGATGCCGACGCAGTGACGTCGGTCTCGGGGTCTGTTGCCCCAGCGTCCCCAGCATGTGGACGCACAGCATTGTGCCCAGCTGCATTGAGACCAACTGCATCCAAGGGGTCTCCGGACGCCGACGTGGCTTGATTCACGGTGACAATCATGCCTGCCGCACTGGGCTGTCCGCACATGTGCCCCTGTCGTGGGCAGGCCGGCCCTGGTTCGGGCTCTGTCCGGGGCCGTCCGCCCAGGGCAGTCAGCCAGGGCCATAGCGCGGGAGCAGGCAGCCGATTGCTGAAGTCCGTAGTCTTGTGGTCATGTGTGGAATCATCGGCTACATCGGGCCCGGTCAAGCGACTGACGTGATCATCGAGGGCCTGCGCCGCCTGGAATACCGCGGCTATGACTCCGCCGGAATCGCCGTGCAAGACGGCGACAAGCTCGAATGGCGCAAGAAGGCCGGCAAGCTGGCCAATCTCGATGCCGAACTGGCCGCCCATCCGCTGCCTGCATCCCATGCCGGAATCGGTCACACCCGCTGGGCCACACATGGCGTGCCCAATGACGCCAACGCCCACCCGCAACTGTCCGATGACGGGCGCGTGGCTGTGGTGCACAACGGCATCATCGAAAACTTTGTCAGCCTGCGCGATCAGCTGATTGCCCAAGGAGTGAGCTTCACCTCCGAGACCGACACAGAAGTGGCAGCCGCCCTGCTCGGCCGCGAAGTGGACCGCAATGGTGATCTCACCGTGGCGATGCGTGCCGTGGCAAAGCAGTTGCACGGCGCCTTCACCCTGGTTGCCATCGATTCGCGCCAGGCCGGCGTGATCGTTGCGGCACGCCGCAATTCACCGCTCGTGGTGGGCGTCGGCAAGGGTGAGAACTTCGTGGCCTCCGATGTGGCGGCATTCATCGACCACACCCGTGAGGCCATCGAGCTTGGCCAGGACCAGGTGGTCACCATCACTGCCGACTCCATCGACGTCACAGACTTTGACGGCAAGCCGGCCGAAACCCGCAGCTATCACGTGGATTGGGACACCACCGCAGCCGAGAAGGACGGCTACGACTGGTTCATGCGCAAGGAGATCTTCGAGCAGCCCAAGGCCATTTCCGACACCCTGTTGGGCCGTTACACCCCTGATGGTGAGCTTGCCCTCGACGAGATCCACATCAGCCCGGAAACGCTGCGCAGGATCAACAAGATCATCATCCTGGGCTGTGGCACTGCCCATTACGCGGGCATGGTGGCCAAATATGCGATTGAACACTGGGTGCGGATTCCCTGCGAGGTGGAGCTTGCCAGCGAATTCCGTTATCGCGATCCCATCGTGGATTCCCAGACCCTGTGCGTGGCAATCAGCCAATCCGGTGAGACGGCCGACACGCTGCAGGCCATTCGTCATGCCCGCGAGCAGGGCGCCAAGGTGATTGCCATCTGCAACACCAATGGCTCCACCATCCCGCGCGAATCCGATGCAGTGATCTACACCTATGCCGGTCCCGAGATCGGGGTTGCCTCGACAAAGGGATTCACCACCCAACTCATTGCCTGCTATCTGCTGGGGCTCTACCTCGCCCAGGTGCGTGGCATGAAATTTGGTGACGAAATTCGCGCCGTGATGGACGAATTGCAGGCAATGCCCGCCAAGATGCAGACCGTCCTGGACAATGCCGACCAGGTGTATGCACTTGCCAAGACGATGGAGGCCGAAGAAGATTTCATCTTCATCGGCCGCCATGTGGGTTATCCGATTGCTCTGGAGGGCGCCCTCAAACTCAAAGAGATCGCCTATCTGCATGCCGAGGGTTTTGCAGCCGGTGAGCTGAAGCATGGCCCCATCGCCATCATCAACCCGGGGCTGCCGGTCTTTGCCGTGGTGCCGCCCGAGGGTCGTGACCAGCTGCATGACAAGGTGGTGAGCAATATCCAGGAGGTCCGTGCCCGTGGAGCCCGGACGATCACCATCGCTGAGCGCGATGACCAGGAGGTGCATCAATTCTCGG
Organism: uncultured Propionibacterium sp.; assembly: GCA_964293265.1. Taxonomy (GTDB): domain Bacteria; phylum Actinomycetota; class Actinomycetes; order Propionibacteriales; family Propionibacteriaceae; genus Propionibacterium. The sequence continues at coordinate 1,771 of CAXYYR010000033.1, read as the reverse complement.
AAGTGGTGATTCCGCTGCCCAAGGTGAGCACACTGCTGCAGCCCGTGCTTGCTGTGGTGCCGCTGCAATTGTTTGCCTGCGAGATCGCCACCCTGCTGGGTAATGACGTGGACCAGCCGCGTAATCTGGCGAAGTCGGTGACGGTGGAATAGCGCACGGCCAATGTGCGTGCCCGCATCGGTGAGGGGGCACGATGATCGTCGGTATCGGTATTGATGTGTGCAGCGTGGCCCGTTTCGATGCCATGCTCGATCGCCATCCCGGAATTGTGGAGCGTCTCTTCAACCCGGGTGAACGCATATCGCACGGCCTGCCCCGCTCGTCACGCTCGTTGTCGGCACGGTTTGCGGCAAAAGAAGCCCTGGCCAAGGCCTTCGGCGCTCCCGGGAATCTTTCGTGGATCGATGCCGAGGTGGTTGCCGACGAGAACGGCCAACCAAGCATGACGATGCGCGGTTCGGTTGCCCGGCGCGCCAGCGAACTGGGGGTCACTGCAGTGCACCTGTCCCTGAGCCATGATGGCGGCATTGCCACCGCAATCGTCATTGCCGAGCAGGAATCTGCACCGGGCACTGCCGCAGATCCTGTTATCGGGGGAGTTGCCTGATGCGTCCGGTGGCCACCGTCGCCCAGATCCGTGGGGCCGAGAAGCAGTGCTTCGAGGCCCACCCGGGCATTGATCTCATGGCGCGGGCAGCCGATGCCGTGGCCCGTCGAGCCCTGGAGATGGCCGGGCTCCGTGGCCGCATTCTGGTGGTCGTGGGCCCCGGAAACAATGGTGGTGATGGGCTGTTCGCAGCCGCCGAACTGGCCCGGGCTGGCTGTCGGGTGGCGGTGTGCTTCACCAGCCAGCGCCGCCACGAGGCAGGTGCCGCCGCGGCGCGCTCAGCCGGCTGCTTGATCTGCCACACCGATGAGCTGCTCGAACAGCTGACACAGACAGACCTCGTGATCGATGCTGTGCTGGGTATTGATGGGCGCCCCGGACTTGTGGGGACCGCCGCCGAATGCGCTGCCGCCTGTGCCCGGGCGGATGTGCCGGTGTTGAGCGTTGATCTGCCATCAGGGCTGGCAGCTGATTCGTCCGGTGCTGACGACCTGGTGTCCGATGAGCCTAATGCCAGCATTGGCGATGTGGTGGCAGGTCCTGCCCCCAGTTTCCGTGCCAACCGCACGGTCACCTTCGGTGGGCTCAAGCTCTGTCATGTGGCCGCGCCTGCCCGTGAGCGGTGTGGCATCGTCGAACTGGTGCCGCTGGGGCTGACCCTCAGCGGGGTCGAGCTCTGGGCTGCCGACCACGACGATGTGGTGGCGCGATGGCCCTTCCCTGATTGGACGTCCGACAAGTACTCGCGTGGTGTGGTGGGTCTCGACACCGGCTCGCAGCGCTACCCGGGTGCCGGTGTGCTGTCGACCATGGGTGCTCTCTACAGCGGCGCCGGAATGATCCGTTATTGCGGACCAGCCCGGCCAGCGGAACTGGTGGCGGCGGCCATGCCGTCAGTCACTTTTGGCGCCGGACAGGTGCAGGCCTGGGTGCTGGGCAGCGGTTGGGGGCGGTCAGGCGATGATGCCCGGGCGGCAGATGCCCTGGCTGCTCGGCTGGCCGAGGGCGTGCCCGCGGTGATCGATGCCGATGCATTGGCTGTGCTGCCCGACCAGGTGCCGCAGGCCTGCGTGTTGACGCCGCATGCCGGTGAATTGGCGCGGCTGCTTTCCATGAGTCGTGCCGAGGTGGAGGCCGATCCCATCGGTGCTGTGCGCTCGGCTG
>CAXYYR010000032.1:0-20165 GCA_964293265.1 uncultured Propionibacterium sp. | reverse complement strand
TTGCCAAACCGGGGGCGATATCACTGGCACACCACGGCGTGCTCTTCCTCGATGAAGCCCCGGAATTCGGATCGGCGGTGTTGGAGGCCTTGCGCACGCCCTTGGAGGCAGGGGTGATTTCCATTGCCCGGGCTGATGGCACAGTGTCCTATCCTGCTGATTTCCAGCTGGTTCTGGCAGCAAATCCTTGCCCCTGCGGCAACTACGGAGCGCCGGGAAAGAACTGCACCTGCACGCCGATGAGCGTGCGGCGCTATGCCCAGCGATTGTCAGGTCCGATTCTCGACCGGGTTGACATCCATGTGCTCATGACCGGTGCTGGAGCGTCCCGATTACGGCGCCGCACCGGTCCACCGCCTGAAAGCTCAGCACTGGTGCAGGCCCGCGTCCTTGAGGCGCGAGAGCGTCAGCGCCGGCGACTGCTCGCCACGCCCTGGCGCACCAATGTCCAGGTTTCGGGGGCATTCCTGCGGCAGTTCCCGCCGCCACCCAAGGGACTTGACCTCATTGATGCATCCATCGCCAGGGGCACGCTCAGCGCACGCGGAGTGGACAAGGTTCTTCGTGTGGCGTGGACGCTGGCCGATCTTGCCGCCCGCGACCGCGTAACCCCTGATGATGTTGCAGCTGCCATGGCCTTGCGCCGGGCCGAATGGCTGAGTGGGGCAGCATGACCATCTGGACGCCGCAACGTCGTGCCCGTGCCGCACTGACCTTTGTCTGCGAGGCAGCCAAACCCGAGTTGTCCCAACTGGTTGCTGAGGTCGGGGCCGACACCGTATGGAATTCACTGAGGACCGGCCGCGGTGAGGGTGCGTGGCCCCGCCGTGCCCGGGCGCTGGATGTTGATGCCCTCATTCATGTGGCCACACAGTGTGGCGCACGCCTGGTTGTCCCTGAGGATGATGAATGGCCTGAGCTGTTGAACCAACTCGACACCGTCGAGCCACTCAACAACATGCGTGGTGCTCCCGTGGGGTTGTGGGTGCGTGGTGACATGAGGCTGGATGAATTCTGCTCCGGCCGACTTCCTGCCGTGGCGATGGTCGGGGCGCGGGCTGCCACTCGTTACGGAGAAAATGTGGCGAGCAATCTGGCCGGTGAGCTCGCCCGACAATTCGGTGTGATCAGTGGTGGAGCATATGGAATTGATGCTGCAGCCCATCGCGGGGCGTTGGAGGCTGACGGACGGACCATGGCCATCATGGCTGGAGGACTGGACCAGTGGTATCCCCGAGGCAATGGGCTGCTTCTTGACCGGATTGCCAGGGAATGCCTCGTTGTTTCAGAGATTGCCCCCGGTGTTCGACCAACCAGGGCCGGGTTCCTGGCTCGCAATCGCCTCATCGCTGCCATGGCTGGAGGCACGATCCTGGTGGAGGCAGCGATGCGCTCCGGAGCTGTCAACACGGCCAACTGGACCAATCGACTCACCAGGCCCCTCATGGCGGTTCCTGGACCCATCAGTTCAGCACTGAGTGATTCTCCCCACCGCCTCATCAGGGATCATGAAGCCAACCTGGTGTCCAGCGCCGATGATGTGCGTGCGCTGATAACGCCGGTGGGGGAGTGCGTCGAAGTGCTGGGACGCAGCGCTGCGATGCCCATGGACCAGCTGGAGCCAGCGCTCCTGACGGTCCGGGAGGCAATGCCAGCCCGTGGCAGCATCGATGTGGACTCCCTCAGCGTTGCGGCAGGATGCAGCGCTGCTGAATGCGCATCGGCGCTCATCCAATTGGAAATGGCGGGTTGGGTGGAGCAGACCAATCTCACCAGTTGGCGTATCACCCGGCGCTCGGGCAGCCGGCAAACTGTCCGCCCATAGTCGCATCAGACAGATGGGAGGGCTGTTCCCCAATGGCTGGGCACTGGGGAAAGTTGCTGCCCGTCCGGCTAGTGTGCTGCCATCATCGGCCACTGGAAAGGACCATCATGGGGCAGGACGCACATTCTTCGGCGGGCAGTATTTCCGAACAGCTTGAAGCGCTGGGAACAGCGGTTCCCTCGACTGTCCCGACCCATTGGTACAACCTCAATGCCGATTTCCCGGAGCCCATGGCCCCGGCCCTCAATCCTGCGACCGATGAGCCTGCGACGCCGGCCGACCTGGCGCCGCTGTTCGCCCGTGAATTGATTTCCCAGGAGCTCAGCACACAGCGCTATCTGGAAATTCCCCAGGCCATCCGTGAGGTATACGCGCTGTGGCGTCCCAGCCCGCTGGTGCGGGCTGTGCGTTTGGAACGCCGACTCGGGACCAAGGCGAAGATCTACTACAAGTACGAAGGTGTGAGCCCCACTGGCTCCCACAAGCCGAACACCTCGGTGGCTCAGGCCTATTACAACAAGATCGAGGGCATTTCGAAGCTCACCACTGAAACCGGTGCCGGCCAGTGGGGAGCATCGCTGGCATTTGCCTGCGCGCTGTTCGACATGGTCGCTGAGGTCTGGCAGGTGCGCGCCTCCTACGATGCCAAGCCCTATCGGCGCTATCAGATGGAGGTGTACGGCTCCAGCTGCCATCCTTCGCCCTCGGATCTGACCCAGTCGGGACGTGAGCTGTTGGATCGTTTCCCCAACACCACCGGATCGTTGGGTATGGCGATCAGCGAGGCTGTCGAGGTTGCGGCAGGGGACCCCGACGCCCACTATGCCCTCGGCAGTGTGCTCAATCACGTGATGATCCATCAGAGTGTGATCGGTGAAGAGCTCCTGGCACAGTTGGCGCAAGCAGGGGAGCGCCAGGCGGATGTGGTCTTTGCCTGTGCTGGTGGTGGTTCCAATCTGGCAGGAATCACTTTCCCGCTCATCGGACAGAATCTGCGCGAGGGCACCACAACACGATTCATTGCCTGCGAGCCGCAAGCGGCGCCGTCGATCACCGAGGGTGAATTCCGGTACGACTTCGGTGATGTTGCCGGTCTGACGCCGAAACTGAAGATGTACACACTGGGAACTGATTTTGTTCCGCCGGCCATCCACGCGGGAGGACTGCGCTACCATGGCATGAGCCCCATGGTCTCGCATGCCGTGCATCTGGGTCTGATGCAGGCTGTGGCGATTGATCAGGACACCTCCTTCAAGGCCGGTGTGACCTTTGCCCGCAGTGAGGGCATCATCCCTGCCCCGGAGTCCACCCACGCAATCGCCGGCGCCCTGGACTATGTCACCAATTCGGCCAAGCCAGGTGAGGTCGTGGTGATTGGTGTCTCGGGCAATGGCGTCCTGGACCTGCCTGCCTACGAAGGTAGGGTCTGAGCATGACAACTGAGAATGCCAGCGTGGCTGCATCGCAGGTGGTGGCCATTCCCGTGACGCCGGACGGTGGTGTGGAGGCACGCTTCGGGCGTGCCCCGACGATGGCGATTGCCACGGTGGAGAGCGGCCGGATCACTGACTGGCGCACTGAGGACGTGGGCTGGGATGTGCTGCATGACCTGGGCGAGCATGGGCAGCACCATGCACGCATCGTGCGTTTCATGCGGGACAACTCAGTGACTGTGGCTGCGGCCGGGCACATGGGACCGCCCATGGTGAACACACTGGGCAAGCTCGGCCTGGCCGTTGTGCTCGGGGTTCCCGAAATGCCGGCAAAAGATGCCGTGTTGCTCGTGGTCAAGCGGCTTGCCGAGGATGATTCTTCGGCCGAATAGCGACAGCTGACCAAATCTCTGCAGACCGTCGGGGTGTTACTCCGGCGGTCTGCGCGCGTTCCGGGGATCTGCAAGATCCTCTCAGGCAGCGACCACACCGGTCAGGATGAGCGCAATCATGACGGCTGCCAGCACAACGCGATAGACGATGAACCCGGTGAAGGAATTCTTCGAGACAAAGCGCAACAGCCAGGCAATCGACACATAGGCCACCACGAGTGACACCACGGTGGCGACGGTGGTGGGTAACCAGCCGACATCAGTGCTGATGGCATCGGCATGACTGATGGCTTCCATGATGCCGGCAGCCATGAGAGCCGGGATGCCCAGGAAGAAGCTCAGCTTGGTGGCAGAGACGCGATCCATGTTGCGGAACAGGCCAGCGGAGATTGTTGCACCTGAGCGGGAGATGCCGGGGAAGACCGGAGCCAATGCCTGGAATGCGCCAATGAACAGGCCGTCCTTCCAGGTCACGTCCTCCATTGTGCGGTCGCCCTTGTCGCGATGGTCGGCAATCGCCATCACGACGCTCCACGCAAGCAGTGCGCCGACGATGATCCACAGTGATCGGGTTGTGGTCTCAATGGCGTCCTTGAACACCAGACCCACCACTGCCACAGGGATGGAGCCAAGCACCACAGCCCATCCGAGGCGGTAGTTGGCGTCATTGCGCGCCTCCGCGTGGAACAGGCCGCGGAACCAGGCCACGATGATGGCGACGATGTCGTGCCAGAAATAGATGATGGCGGCGATGATGGCACCCACCTGGATCACGGCAGTGAAGGCGGTCATGGCGGGGGAGTCGATCTGGTAGCCGAGCAGCTTCTGCACGATATTGAGGTGGCCGGTGCTGGAGACCGGAAGGAATTCAGTGATCCCCTCGACGATGCCCAGGATGATCGCGTGGAATAGGCCCACCTGCTGAAGGATCATGTGCACTCTCTGCTGGTCGATGTGGATGCCGTGGCTCACAGGGTGCTGGGGTGTATCGGCTGCACTCGTGAGTTGGCCTCAAAAAGCCCCTCCCGACCGAAATCGAGAGGGGCAAAAATTGGTGTCCGAGAGAGGACTTGAACCTCCATGCCCTATAACGGGCACTAGCACCTCAAGCTAGCGCGTCTACCTATTCCGCCACCCGGACACTGCGTGCAGTTTCCTGCAACGCCCCAAAACCATACCATTGCGTGCCATCGCCGTGCGAACGCAGGCTTGTGCTGCGTCGAACTGGATACAGCGGTGCAGGCTCTTCGGAGCGCTATTATCGCGGCCAGTACCCGGTAATTGTGTGGATGGAGGAGCAGAGTGGATTACCTTCCCAGCCCTTGGATTGCGTCCACCCGATTGCTGCACAGGATGCGTGCTGGTGTCGAGGTCGAAGAACAATGTCTTCGCCTCACCCGCGATGTGAGCCGTAATCAGGTGAGCCGTCTGCTCACCGAGCAGGCCGAACACAATGGTTGGGAGCTCGCTCGGCTCAGGCGCTATCGGGACGGTTCCCGTGAGGTGTGGTTGCGCCGCAAGGTGATCAGGGCGCGCTTGACCGTCATGGCCTGACGGCGCCGGAATCATTGCCCGGTGTTGGTGCCGGTCCGCTGTCGTCGTTGATTTGGGCCACCCGTGATGTCATCGAGCGCCTCCACAATGGGTGCGGGCAAGTGAACATCGTCCATGTCGAGATAGGGCTGGAGCTGCTCGGCCGTCCGTGCCCCGAGCAGCGGTGCGGTGACGCCAGGAGCATCGCGCACCCACAACATCGCCACCTGCGCGGGTGTGAGCCCGAGGCCTTCTGCCGCGCGCACCACTGCGTCGGTCACTGCGCGGCTTCGATCTTCCAGATAGGGCTCGACGAACCAGCTGAAGTGCTCGCGTGCGCCGCGTGAATCTCGGGGTGTGCCGGTTCGGTATTTGCCGGTGAGCACGCCCCGCCCGATCGGCGACCACGCAAACATGCCCATGTCGTGATAATCCAGAGCCGGGGCAACCTCGATCTCGGCGCGTCGCGCTAGCAGCGAATACTCCACCTGAGCGCTCACCAGATGCGTGCGGCCGGGCAACGCTTCCTGCCAGGTGGCGGCAGTGCCGAGCTGCCAACCGATGTAATTGCATACTCCGACATAGCGGGCCATTCCCGAGCTCACTGCCTGGTCAAGGGCAGCCAGTGTCTCCTGCAGAGGCGTATTGCTCCAGGCATGGACCTGCCAGAGATCCACATGGTCGGTGTTCATCCGTCGTAGCGAACCGGCCAGATCCATGAGCATCGCACCACGGGAGGCGTCCACCACCTGCTCGCCGCCATGCACTCCGAAGCCGGCCTTGGTGGAAATCACCAGCTTGTCTCGATGCAATGTGGTGTTCACCAGACGGCCGATCATCTGCTCAGCGGCGCCACCGCCGTAGGCGGGTGCCGTATCGATCAGGGTGGCACCTGCATCGGCAAATGTTCGCAGCAGTTCCCCGGCAGTGCGCAGGTCAGTGTCGCCACCCCAAGTCATGGTGCCAAGTCCGAGCTGACTCACTTCGAGTCCGCTGGCGCCGGTCCGCCGGGTGCGCATCTGGCTCCTCCCGTGTTCTGCTGATGATGCCGAAAGCCTAGTGCCGGCCGAGTAGGTTTGGTTCCATGCGAGCCTGGTCCCCGGTGGAAGTCCCCGTGATCCCTGCGAGCCCCAGTGAGTTGGGAGTTCCCGATCGCCTGGTGATGGTCACCACCAATCATCGTCGGGCTGTGCCTGTTGGTCCCCGGAGTGGCGATGCCGGACTCTATGTCTGCGGCATCACCCCTTACGACGCCACTCACATGGGCCACGCGTTCACCTATGTGGCGTTCGACGTGCTCGGGCGCATCTGGCGTGACCTTGGCCTCACCGTGCGTTATGCCCAGAATGTCACCGATGTTGATGACCCCCTGCTCGAGCGTGCGGCGGCAACCGGGGTTGATTGGCGTGAGCTGGCCGCCGACCAGACCGACCTGTTCCGTGCGGACATGGAGTCGTTGAGGGTTGTTCCTCCGCAGTGGTATGTGCCTGCCACATCGATCATTGATGAGGTTGTCGCGCTGGTGGAACAGCTCCGGGAGCGTGGCGCCATCTACCAGGTGGCCGACGAGCAATATCCCGACTGGTATTTCGAGGTGTCCAAGGCCCCGGGCTTCGGCTCGGAGAGCCATCTGGCACGCGCGGACATGCTGGCTGAGTTCGCCGAGCACGGGGGAGACCCCGAACGCGCCGGGAAGCGTGATCCCCTGGATTGTCTGGTCTGGCGAATGGAACGTCCGGGTGAGCCAGCATGGGATTCCCCCCTGGGGCGTGGACGACCGGGCTGGCACATTGAATGCACCGCCATTGCGCTCAACCGGCTCGGAACGGATTTCGCTGTTCAAGGTGGTGGCCGCGATCTCGCCTTCCCGCACCACGAGATGTGTGCCGCGGAAGCTGAGGTCGCCACCGGGCAATCGTTCGCTGACGCCTATGTCCACGTGGGCATGGTGGGACTTGATGGCGAAAAAATGAGCAAGTCACTGGGCAATCTGGTGCTGGTGAGCAAGCTGCGCGCCCAAGGTGTTGATCCCATGGCAATCCGGCTGGCCCTGCTTGCCCATGGATATGCCCCGGATTGGTCATGGACCGATGCCGGCCTCAATGATGCACAACGTCGACTGGACGCCTGGCGTGCTGCCACGAAGTCCGCGAGCGGAACTGATGCAGTGCCGGTAATAGCCGATCTGCGCAGAGCCCTGCGCAATGGCATGGACACCCCGACCGCCCTGGCTGTGGTAGATGAGTGGAGTTCAGCCGTTCTGGCCGGTGATGGCGAAGACAGTGACGCACCCCAGCGTGTGGCCCAAGCGGTTGATGCCCTGTTGGGCGTGTCGCTCTAGGCACACAGCCGGGGTGGCCGGTTGCCAGAATCAGGACCTCACGTGGGGTCAGGATTTTGCTGGTGGTGGCCCCCACAGATGTGACGACCCTGTGCCGTCATCCGGGGCGCCGCCATTCTGAGCGCCTCCATCCGAGACGCCGCTCGTTGGCGAGCTGGTGCTTCGTGACCCACCGGATCTCCCGGTTCCAGCTGCCTCCTGCGGATCAGATTCTCTGTGCGCTTCAGTGAGCGGCAGTGGCGGTGGTGTCGCAGACTCGCGTTCCGGGCGGGTGATTCCCGCCGCTGCATAGACCTCGTCCTCGTCAAGAGTCTCCTTGGCAAGCAGTTCGGTGGCAATGGCCTCCAGCTGATCGTGATGATCCTGTAATAGCTGCACAGCCTTGGCCTGGCACTCGCCGATGATCCGTCGCACTTCGCTGTCCACAGTGGACAGCGTCGTGTCACTGATTCCGATCTGATGTGGATCGGCGTCGTCGGGCAGCACCATCATGGGGCCGACTTTGGGGCTCATGCCCCATTTGCCCACCATCTGCCGGGCAATCGATGTGGCCTGCTGCAGATCGGATTCAGCTCCTGTTGTCACCACGCCGAAGATCGCATCCTCGGCGGCCATGCCTCCGAGTGCGCCAACAATACGGCCCAGGAGATATTGCTCGTCGTAGCCGTATTTGTCGGTGTCAGGGGTAGACAGCGTCACGCCCAGTGCCTGGCCGCGCGGAATGATCGACACCTTGCGCACCGGATCGGCGCCCTTCTGCAACATTCCCAGCAGGGCATGGCCGGACTCGTGATAGGCGGTGCGACGGCGTTCGTCGTCAGGGATGACGACGGAACGGGCCACACCGAGCTGGATCTGTTCCAGTGCATTGGTGAAATCGTGTTGATAGACCAGCGTGTCATTGCGACTTGCTGCCTGGAGGGCGGCCTCGTTGGCCAGATTGGCCAGATCAGCACCCGTCATTCCCGGCGTTGATGCAGCCAGCTGATTCAGGTTCACGTCCTTGGCGGTCGGGATGTCGCGGGTGTGCACCCCCAGGATTGCCGCGCGGCCCTTCTGATCCGGTGAACTCACCGTGATCACACGATCGAAACGCCCGGGTCGTGTGAGAGCCGGATCCAGCACATCGGCACGATTCGTGGCCGCCATCACCACAACCCCTTCTGTGCCGTCGAAGCCGTCCATCTCGGTAAGAATCTGATTCAGGGTCTGCTCACGCTCATCGTTGCCGCCGAGCGAACGATTCGATGCCCTCGACCTGCCGATGGCATCGATCTCATCGATGAAGATGATGGCCGGAGCGGCCTTGCGGGCCTCCTCGAAAAGCTGGCGTACGCGCTGGGCTCCGACACCGACGATCATCTCGATGAACTCGCTGGCCGAGGCGCTGAAGAAGGGCACTTCGGCTTCGCCTGCGGTGGCCCTGGCAAGCAGGGTCTTGCCGGTTCCCGGCTGGCCTTCCAGAAGCACACCCTTGGGCGCACGGGCGCCGACACGGCGATATTTGTCCGGATTGCGCAGGAAATCGACGATCTGACGCACTTCGGTCTCGACCTCGTCGATTCCGGCCACATCGGAGAAGTTGACCCGCACGGAGTCCTTCTCGATGGGCTTGACCTCGCGCTTGAGCCCCAGACCGCCAAGACCGCCGCCCTTGCTCATGCGGCTCATGAACCACACATAGATGCCGATGATGAGGATCCATGGCAGGAATGCCATCAGCAGACTCATCCATGGACTCGTCTGGTTGACCAGGGAGACAGCCGAGACGGTGACACCATGATTGTTCAGCTGGGTGAGCAGATCATCATTGGCCCACGTCGGGCGCTCGGTGGTGAATTCCGTATAGCTTTCGCCGGCCTTGGTCTCGGAGCTCTCGGGGGCGATGGCCGCATTCTTCAACTTGCCGTCAATCGAATCGCCCGTGGCATGGACCGACTCAACATTGTCGGTGTTCACCTGGTTGATGAACTCGTTGTAGCTGATGACCGGTGGATCCTGCGCAGTGTTGAACCAGCTCACGCCGACGAACAACAGCAGAAGCAGGATGAGCCAGGGCACCAGACGCATCCACAGTGGACGCTTCGGTGAGTCACCGTCGCCCGGTTTCTTGGGAAGACCCTCGGTATGCCACGGCTTGGGGGAGTCGAGCGGCGGGGGACCTTGCGGTGCCTCACTGCGCCACTTCTTGGGCGCATCCTGCTCCTGGGTGCCCCCCTTGTCGGGGACATCGTCGGAATGCGCTGGTCGTCTGGCCATGGATACCTCCTGGTATTCCCCTCGATCCTAAACTGTGGCACCAATCGCTCCTGCGCCGATCGCTGGTGTGTGGGATCTGACGGCAAACCGGAATCATCCGGACGCGCACCGGGCGTCAGGAAGCTCTGCACTAGGCTGTGGCCTGTGAGCAAGTCCTTTGATCAATTGTTCGACGAGTTGACCACGATCGCCGCCGAACGTCCCGCCGACTCAGGCACCATTGCCAAACTTGACCAGGGTGTTCATGCCATTGGCAAAAAGGTCGTCGAGGAGGCTGCTGAAGTGTGGATGGCCTCGGAATACGAGACGCAGGACATGGCAGCCGAAGAGATCAGCCAGCTGTTGTACTGGTGCCAGGTGATGATGGTGAAGAAGGGCCTGTCACTGGACGATGTCTACAAGCATCTGTGAGCCATCTGTTGTGTGACTCCGGTGGATCGGAGCACCGCAGCGACGCCCAGGAACTGTTCTTGGACGGATCCCGCGATGTTGAGTCCGGGCATTCGTCCGTTGCCGTCCACGACCCTAAGGATGCCTGATGACTGACGAGACTTTTGTGAAGATTGCCGTGCCCAACAAGGGCTCGCTGTCGGAGGCTGCAGCCCAGATGCTGCGCGAAGCCGGATATGCCCAGCGCACTGACTCCAAGGAGCTGGTGCTGCTCGACGAGGCCAATGGAGTGGAGTTCTACTATCTGCGGCCCCGGGACATTGCCGTCTATGTGGGCGAGGGCACCCTGGATCTGGGCATCACAGGACGCGACATGCTGATTGACTCCGGTGCCGCCGCCACGGAGATTCTGGCGCTCGGTTTCGGGCGCAGTCGTTTCCGTTTTGCGGCGCCACGGGATGCGGTGCCCGGTGTGCCGGGTCTGGAGGGCAAGAGGATTGCCACCAGTTATCCGGGTCTGTTGCGTGGATATCTGGACCAGCGAGGTATCAGCGCCAAGTTGGTGCACCTCGATGGAGCCGTGGAGTCCAGCATCGCCCTCGGAGTGGCTGACGCCATTGCCGATGTGGTGCAGACGGGCACCACCCTCCGAAAGGCCGGCCTGGCTCTGTTCGGTGATCCCATCCTGGATTCTGAGGGAATCCTCATTCGCAACCAGGGAAATGTTGATCAGAATGCTCTGGATCACCTGACCCGGCGGCTTTCCAGCGTGCTGGTGGCCCGCAGCTACGTCATCATGGATTACGACTGCCCAACCGGGATTCTCGATGCTGCCACCGCAATGACGCCGGGCTTCGAGTCACCCACGGTGTCGCCCCTGGCCCGCGAGGGTTGGGTGGCCGTTCGTTCGATGGTCCCGAGTTCCGATGCCCAGCGGCTCATGGACGATCTGTGGGATCTCGGTGCACGGGCCATTCTGGTCACCGATGTCTCAGCCTGCCGCCTCTAGGGCTTTGTCAGGCACCGGCAGTCCGGGCCTGCGTGGTCAATGAATGCCGTGGCGGTCCAGTATTGCGGTGATCTCGGCATCTTCCGCCGTTGATGTGCCTGCGCTATTGGTGTCGCCCTGCTGACCCGATGGGGCAGTCGTGGTGTCGGAGAGTCCCGGACGGCCAGTGGGTGTTCCGGCACGGTTCGTCCCGCGCTCTTCCCTGCGGCGCCGACCTTCGGCCCGACCCACCGGCTCCATTGCCGAAGAAATGATGAACAACAACACGGCAACGATCACCAGACCCAGACCGATCCACATGCGGGTGTTGAGCTGTTGGGCGCTGAGCCACTCCCAGAGTCCACGGGCCGCATCGCTGGCCAGGGCCAGGAAGCCGGTGATCCAGGCGCCGGCTGCCAGCAGCGTGACAGCAAGGCCCCGCAGCACGGCGCGTGCGCTGCGGCGCCTGCGCCAACCCATGATTGCTGCGGCAATGCCGGCCAACGCCAGCACTATTGCCATGACCAGTGCCCATCCACTTGCGCTCATGACACGAGACTTCCACAGCGCCCACCATGTGGCGATTCGGTGTCTTCGCCATGAGCAGCTAAACTGTGGACGACGATCGACGCCTTGGGCGGACGATCCCACAAGTGGAGGCCTGAACTCCCACCTTGATCCGTGTGTCAATCAACGGATGGGTCAGTACGGTGATGGATGTCGGTGCGCCGACGTCCACTGATTCGTGTCTGGGGCCTTCACCTGCGGGTGAGGCCCTTTTCCATGTGCGCTTCGCCAACATCAGCCAATTCATTGGAGGACATAATCAGCAACGAACTCCGCATCAACGAGCGGATCAGGGTTCCCGAGGTCCGGCTCGTCGGTCCCAACGGGGAGCAGATCGGCATTGTTCGCCTCGAGCAGGCGCTGCAGCTTGCCCGCGAACATGACCTCGACCTGGTCGAGGTGGCTGCCAGTGCGCGGCCGCCGGTGTGCAAGCTCATGGACTATGGCAAGTTCAAGTACGAGAACGCGCAGAAGGCCCGCGAATCGCGGCGCAATCAGTCCAATACCGTGATCAAGGAAATGAAGCTTCGTCCGAAGATCGACGGCCATGACTATGAGACCAAGAAAGGCCATGTCGTGCGCTTCCTGCGTGGCGGCGACAAGGTCAAGATCACCATCATGTTCCGTGGCCGCGAGCAGTCGCGCCCCGAACTCGGCTTCAATCTGCTGAAGCGTCTTGCCGACGATGTCGCCGATGACGGTGTTGTCGAGCAGTCCCCGAAGCAGGAGGGCCGCAATATGCACATGGTGGTGTCGCCCACTCGCAAGAAGAGTGATGCGCGGGCCGATCATGAGGCAGAGCGGGCTCGTCGTCAGGCAGAGCGTGAGGCTGAGGCAGCTGCCGAGAAGGCCGAAGAGGCCCGTCTGCGTGAAGCCAGCAAGAAAGAAGCCAAGCCGAAGAAGAAACGCGGCCCGGCCGACAACATGGATCCGGACATCGACCTGTAGGCCCGCTGCGGCTCAGATCATAAGACCCGCCGCCCGGCGTCCCGGACGGCAAACCGAATGGAGCGAGATATGCCCAAGATGAAGACGCACTCCGGTGCGAAGAAGCGTTTCCGGATCACCGGTACCGGCAAGGTCATGCATGCCCGCGCAGGCAAGGCCCATCTGAATGAGCACATGCCCACGAAGCAGACGCGTCGTCTTTCGCATGATGCAGTTCTCAGCCGTCCCGATGCCAAGAAGGCACGCAAGCTGCTCGGCAAGTGACCGACGCCTTCCACCACTGATTTTCAAGAACAAGGAGTACGACCATGGCACGCGTCAAGCGCGCAGTAAATGCGCACAAGAAGCGCCGCGAGATTCTCGATTCCGCATCCGGCTACCGCGGACAGCGCTCGCGTCTGTATCGCAAGGCCAAGGAGCAGGTGCTGCACTCGGCCACCTATTCCTTCCGCGACCGCAAGGCCCGCAAGGGTGACTTCCGTTCGCTGTGGATCCAGCGCATCAACGCTGCCTGCCGCGCCGAGGGAATGACCTACAACCGTTTCATCAACGGTCTGAAGAACGCCGATGTCGAAGTGGATCGCAAGATGCTCGCCGACATGGCCGTCTATGACATCGAAGCTTTCAATGCATTGGTGAAGGTGTCCAAGGACAACCAGCCTGCCGCCAAGGCTGCCTGAGTTCATCATCATGGCGGAACGCGCCGGACAGGAGCCGAACGCGGTCATCCCGGAAATCTCTCGGGCTGATCTGCGGTCGGCTCGTCGTCTGTTGCAGCACAAACAGCGTCGTGAGACGGGCTTCTTCCTGGTGGAGGGTGCCCAGGCAGTGCGTGAGGCATTGGCCTGCCCCGATGTCGTGGACACACTGATTGTCGACGACCCGGATCGACACCGAGAGTTCGTCGTGGCTGCGCAGTCCGGCGACTCGCCGGTGCCGGTGGTCCAGGGATCGCCCGAGGACCTGGCATCCCTGTCGGACACGCGCACACCGCAGGGGATTGTTGCCGTGTGCACCCACGACTGGCCGAGCCTTGATGACGTGGGCGCAGCACGTTTGGTGGTGATCTGTGCCCAGGTGCGTGATCCGGGCAATGCCGGCACGGTGATTCGTTGTGCCGACGCGTTCGGCGCCGATGCAGTCCTGCTCACCACCGGCTCGGTGGAAGTCACCAATCCCAAGACAGTGCGTTCCTCGGTGGGCAGCATCTTCCATCTGCCGATCGTCAGCGATGTCAGCCTGGATCAGGCCGTCGCCTGGGCCCATGACCATGGCATGCAGGTTCTGGCTGCTGATGGAACGGGTGAGCCTTTGGACCGGATGGCCTCGAGGGGAGAGCTCAACAGGCCCATTGCATGGCTGATGGGCAACGAGGCCTGGGGACTGCCGAGCAATGACCTCGCCATGGCTGATGGAGTTGCAGCAGTGCCCATGTGGGGCCGTGCAGAGAGCCTGAACTTGTCGACGGCAGCGGCCATCTGCCTCTATGCCACGGCAAGCGCCCAACACGGGTCTTCCGTTGGCAACCATGAAGCCGTTGGCAACCATGAAGGGGAACAGGACTCATGGACATCGTGATCAACATCATTCTTGTCGTCATCATGGTGGCATCCGTGGCTGCAGCCGGACTCTTCCTGCTGCTCGGACGCCGGGCCCGGCGGGTCGGGCCGCCCGGTGGGCGGACGCAGACGGGTGTCGGAACTGAGGAAGACCAGCGCTGAGCAAGACCAGCGCTGAGCTGTCGGTCATTGGTCCATCAGCACGAGCGGGTCGGAACTGGCGGCGCCGCTGCCGATACGGAATCGCCAGTGCTGCCTGCCCCTCCTAGACTGGGACAGTACGGCCGCGTCCACCCGAGGGTGCGCGGGGATGAGCAATTTTTGAGGAGTGCCGATGTCAGGCCCACAGGACAAGGCTGAACCGCTCGATACCGATCAGGTCGAGGCCATGGTTGCCGCTGCCATCGAGGCCATCGAGGCAGCCAAGGATTCGGCACAGCTGAAGCGTGTCCGTCTCGACCATGTGGCGGACAAATCCCCCCTGGCGTTGGCCAATCGTCGGATCGGGACCATGCCTCCCGACCAGCGGAAGAGCGCCGGTGCGCTCATCGGACAGGCACGTGGCCGGGTCGCTCGGGCCCTGACCGAGCGACTCACCCAGATTGCCGATGATGAATTCGCTGCCCGTCTGGCCGATGAGCGGGTCGATGTGACTCTGCCTGTGAGCCAGCATCCTGTGGGTGCTCGACATCCCCTGACCGCACTCATAGACGACATGTGTGATGTCTTCGTGGCCATGGGATGGGAAGTAGCCGAGGGCCCGGAGCTGGAGGCAGAATGGCTTAATTTCGATGCCTTGAACTTCACTCCTGATCATCCGGCCCGTTTCATGTCTGACACCCTGTTTGTCGAGCCGCCGAGTGACCACAAACTGATGCGCACCCAAACCAGTCCGGTGCAGGTGCGGGAGCTGTTGAAGCGCGAGCTACCCATCTATGTTGTCTCACCCGGAAAAGTCTTCCGCGCCGATGAATACGATGCGACGCACCTTCCGGTCTTCCACCAGCTGGAGGGCCTGGCGGTGGACAAGGGCATCACCATGGGCCATCTCAAGGGCACCCTGGATCACCTGGCCAGCTCGATGTTCGGTGATATCCGCACCAGGCTTCGTCCGCACTATTTCCCCTTCACCGAGCCCAGCGCCGAAGTGGATCTTGAATGCTTCGTGTGTCATGGGGATTCAGTGGGCAACCCGGATCGTCCGTGCCGCACCTGCAAGTCCGAGGGTTGGATCGAGTGGGGCGGCTGCGGCATCGTCAATCCGCGGGTGCTCAAGGCTGCTGGTATCGACCCCGATGTTTACTCGGGGTTCGCCTTCGGCATGGGCGTGGACCGCACGGTGATGTTCCGCAACAATGCGCCGGATCTACGAGATTTTGTTGAGGGTGATGTGCGGTTCAGCCGTTCGTTGATGGGGGGAGCACGATGAGGGCGCCAGTCAGTTGGTTGCGGTCGATGGTCGAATTGCCGCATGGGGTGACCACTCAGCAGTTGGCCGATGCATTCACCCGCACCGGACTCCAGGTGGAGCACATCGAGACGGTCGGCGATCAGGTCTCTGGTCCAGTGGTCGTAGGTCGTGTGATGAGCTTTGTTGCCGAGCCGCAGACCAATGGCAAGACAATTCGGTGGTGCCATGTTGACTGTGGCGAGCAGTACAACATCACCGACGAGAACCCTGACGTCACTGATGGCCGGGGGGTCGTCTGTGGCGCTGACAATTTTTCCGAAGGCGATTATGTCGTGGTGGCCCTGCCCGGTGCCGAGCTGCCCGGTGATTTCAAGATTGCTTCGCGACGAACGTACGGCCATGTTTCCGATGGCATGATCTGCGCAGTCGACGAACTGGGGGTGGGCGAGGACCACACCGGGATCCTCGTGCTGCCGCCGTCCGAGGCGTCACGTGCTGGTCTCGGCTCTGATGCCATGGCACTCCTTGGCGCTCCCGATGAGATCTTCGACATCGATGTCACGCCGGACATGAGTTACTGCCTCTCCATGAGGGGCTTGTCGCGCGAGGCGGCGCAGGCCTTCGATGTGCCGTACAACGACATCTATTCCAGGCGTGTACCGGAGCCGTCCCAGACGGCCCATCCAGTGCGTGTTGAGTCGCCTGATTGTGAGCTCTTCGTTGATCTGGTGGTGCACGGCATCGATGCCAAGGCACCAACCCCCACATGGATGCGCCACCGGCTTGAGGCCAGCGGAATGCGTTCCATCAGTCTTGCTGTCGACATCACAAACTATGTGATGCTCGAGTCGGGTCAGCCCCTGCACGCCTACGACTCCGATGCACTGCTTGGGCCGATTGTGGTGCGCAAGGCAAAGCCGGGCGAGCAGCTGACCACACTGGACGGCGTCCGCCGTGAACTCAGCGCCGGTGATTTGCTCATCACCGACGATTCCGGCCCCATCGGTCTTGCCGGGGTGATGGGCGGTCTGG
The DNA here is from genome assembly GCA_964293265.1 of uncultured Propionibacterium sp. Lineage (GTDB taxonomy): Bacteria > Actinomycetota > Actinomycetes > Propionibacteriales > Propionibacteriaceae > Propionibacterium. Next base: position 3,487 of record CAXYYR010000032.1, on the reverse strand, counting down.
CCACCGAGATGAGTGACCAGACCCGCAATGTCGTGATCGAGGCAGCGCATTTTGCACCGGGAACGATTGGCCGCACCTATCGTTTGCACAAGCTGCCCAGTGAGGCTTCCAAGCGGTTTGAACGCAATTCCGACATCGGAGTCTGCTGTGCCGCCGCTCGGATGGCAGCCCGGCTGCTTGTGGAACTCGGTGGGGGCACAATCGCTGAGGGTGCCACCGTGGTGGGCCAGGTGCCTGACATGCCCAAACAGTCCATCAACATCGGCCTGCCGGCGCGCATCCTGGGAGCCAGGATCGAATCCGATCAGGTGCTCAAGGTTTTTGCCGGCTCCGACATCCATGTGACGCGCCGTGAGGATCGTCTCAGCCTGGTGCCGCCGACATGGCGTACTGACTTGGTCGACGCCTATGACTATGTGGAAGAAGTGGGGCGCAAGCTTGGACTCGATGTGGTCAATCCTGTTGTGCCGCGAGCGGCCGCCGGTGGTGGCCTCACGGGCGATCAGCGCGCTCGGCGCGCCATTCTGGATGCACAGGCGCAGGCCGGCTTTGTCGAAGTGATCACCCTGCCGTTCGTGAGCAGCGACGAGGTGGACATGCTCGGTCTGCGTGCTGATGCTCCCCAGCGGCGCATGGTGAAACTTGCCAATCCATTGTCCGATGCCCAGCCCTATCTGCGGACCAGCCTTCTGCCGGGGCTCTTTGCGGCCGTGAAGCGCAATACCTCGCGCAGCACCGAGGACCTGGCGCTGTTCGAGCGCGGCTCGGTGTTCTGGGGTGGGGAGCTGCCCGCAGCGCCCATGCCTGAAGTGTCGCACCGCCCCAGCGACCAACAGATCAATGCGATTCTGAATTCGCTGCCCGACCAGCCACAGCTGCTTTCGGCTGTTCTCACGGGGGACTGGCTGCCTGCTCGGTGGGATGGGGCGCCGGTTCCGGCAGATTGGACACATGCCGTGGCCTTTGCTCAAACCGCCGCACGGGTTGTTGGCCTGGATCTCTTGCGCTCCCGTGCCGAGGTGATGCCTTGGCACCCCGGACGCTGCGCGGAGTTGTCGGTGCGTCGCTCCGATGGTGAGCTGCAATCACTCGGTTTCGCCGGTGAATTGCATCCGCGTGTGGTGGAGGCTTTCGGATTGCCCGAGCGCAGCTGCGCTGTCGAGCTGGATCTCGATGCGCTGCTTGCCTGCGCGCCCGATGGTGGCAGGGTCTCGGCGCTGTCGCCCTATCCTCTGACCAAGGAGGATGTGGCGTTGATCGTTGATGAACATGTGTCCTCGGCCGATGTACGTGAGGCCCTCGTCGAGGGTGCCGGAGAGCTACTGGAATCGCTGTCGCTGTTCGACATCTATCGGGGCGCCCAGATCGGTGATGGCAAGAAGTCCTTGGCGTTCAGCCTCCGGTTCAGGGGTGCAGACCGCACACTGACCCAGGCAGAGGCCGCCCAGGCGCGTGATGCCGCAGTCGAGACTGTTGTTGACCGATTCGGGGCTGAGGCCCGCCAGGCGTGACCACTCGCCGGGATTGGCCAACAACGGTGGTCAATCCCGGCCAGTCTCACCGCAGGACTCGGCCCAACGGCCGAGGGCCTCACGGCGGACGGCTTCCTCCCGCAATGGCACCAAACGGAAGTGGTCGGGGCGGGGCCAGTTGAAGCCACGCCCATGACTGATGAGGATCTTCTTGCGGCGCAGCAGTCCCAGTGCCCACTCCTCGTCGTCGGCAATGGGATAACGCAGTGGGTCAAGATGTGGGAACAAATACAACGCGCCCGACGCCGGGACACATTCCACTCCCGGAATCTGGCTGATCAATTCGTGGGACAGCTCGAGCTGTTGGGCAAATCGGCCGCCAGGGGCCACGAGGTCGTCTATCGACTGGTAACCGGAGAGACAGGCGCCGATTGCGTATTGTGCGGGCACATTTGCGCACATCCGCATATTGGCCAGCAGACTGATGCCCTCCAACAGATCGTGGGCCCTGGCCAAGGGGCCTGTGAAAATCATCCATCCTGCCCGGAAGCCGCATGCCCGGTAGGCCTTTGAGAGGCCCGAATAGCTGAGACAGAGCACATCTGGTCCCGCCTCGTGGGCAGCGTAGTCATGGGTCCCGCGGTAGATGATCTTCTCGTAGACCTCGTCGGCCAGCAGAATGAGGCCGTATTCCCTGGCAATGTGGGCAATTGCCCGTACGGTGTCGGAGGAATAGACGGCACCCGTCGGGTTATTGGGATTGATCAGCACGATTGCTTTGGTGCGCTTGGTGATGTGGGTGATGATCTCGTCAGGATCGGGATTCCAGTCGTGATCCTCATCGCACAGATAGTGCACAGCTTTCCCGCCGCACAGCGTCACCTGGGCTGTCCACAGTGGATAGTCGGGGGCAGGGACCAATACCTCGTCGCCCTGGTCGAGCATGGCTGACAGGGACAGGGAAATGAGTTCGCTCACGCCATTTCCGAGTAGCACCTGGTCGGGTGATATCGGCACGCCCTTCGAGCCGTAGTAGTCGGCCACTGCCTCTCGGGCCATGGGCAGTCCCCGCGCATCTGAATATCCTTCGGCTTCGGGCAGGTGTCCGATCATGCTGTCGAGGACGCTCTGGGGAGTGGTGAAACCGAAGGGTGCCAGGTTTCCGATGTTGAGCTTGAGGATCGTGTCCCCCTGTTCTTCCATCTGCTGGGCTGCGACCATGTTTTTCCCGCGCACGTCATAGTGCACACCTTGCAGTCGCGCTGCTTGTCGGAACCTGTCCATGATGCACATCCCTTCGTCTCAGCGGTCACACACTAATGGCGTGGTGCATTCCGCAGGCTCCGGTGCGCACCGTGAGATGTGCGCGGAACCCGGGTTGAGGGGTGCCGCGCTACCGAACAGCTCTGCGGTGCTGTGGACGCAGAGAGAAGGAGCTGGATGGATGCTCGCATATATATGCGCTGCGTGGCATACTTATGCCTATGTCTTTCACAGCTGCAGTCGCTGGGTGCACCGGCTATGCCGGGGGAGAAGTGCTTCGGCTTCTGGCGGGTCATCCGAATGTGACGATTGGCGCTCTTACGGCGGGATCGAGTGCTGGAAGCGTCCTGGGCCAGCATCATCCCAATCTCATCAGCTTGTACGACCGACCCGTGTTGGAAACCACCCATGAGAATCTGGCGGGTCATGATGTGGTGTTTCTGGCATTGCCGCATGGCGCATCCCATGCAGTTGCCGAGCAGCTGTCGCCGGACACCTTGGTCATCGATTGCGGTGCTGACCACCGGCTCACCGATGGCTCCCGCTGGGAGCACTTCTACCATTCGCCGTGGGCCGGGGCCTGGCCCTATGGGCTGCCTGAACTTCCCGGACAGCGCGAACGACTGGCCCATACAGCGCGGGTGGCAGTGCCCGGCTGCTATGTCAGCACTGTCACGCTCGGGCTGTTACCTGCGCTGACCCATCAGCTGATCACCGGTGAGGACGTCACGGTTACTGCCGCGTCCGGCACA
>CAXYYR010000031.1:0-20277 GCA_964293265.1 uncultured Propionibacterium sp. | reverse complement strand
TGGTTCGGGCCCACCATGGCCTCCCTGTGCGAGCAGCTCTGCCGGGCCGGACTGTTGCGCAGACGGGCAAGCGGATGGTTCTGGCCGCGCCCCGAACGGGCTGTGGATGCCATTGATCTGCGGGGCACCGGCGGCAAGCCGCTGGACATCATCGAGCAGGATTCCGGCCGGGTGATCGGGCAGGTTGACATGGCCGCCGCCGATCATTCGGTGTATCCGGGGGCTGTCTATCTGCACCAGGGCGAGCAGTATCTGGTGGATGCCTATCTGCCGGAGCGTCGTGAGGCGATGGTGCAGGCGTCCCGTCCGGGATATTTCACCCAGCCGCGCACAACGCTGGATGCGCACATCCTGTCGTCCGATGCCCACAAGCACTTGGGCGCCACCGAGATCTTCACCGGCGACATCGAGCTGACCACCCAGGTGACCGGCTATTTGCGGCGCGACGAGCAGACCTCCCAGGTGTGGGACGAGAATCCCCTGGACCTGCCGGCACGCACCATGAGCACCAAAGCGGTGTGGTGGACGGTGCCCGAACAGATCGCCACCGATCTCGGGCTGAGCGCCATCAAACTTGCCGACGCGGCCCACGCCATCGAGCACACTGCTATCGGCCTGTTGCCCGGCTTCGCCCCCTGCGACCGCTGGGACATCGGCGGGGTGTCAATGATGGTGAGCCCGGACACGGAGCTGTGCACCATCTTCGTGCACGACGGACAGCCGGGAGGTTCCGGCTTTGCCCGGGCTGGCTATGAGCGCGCCGAGGTGTGGTTGCGCGGCACCCTGCAGCGGCTGAGAACCTGTGATTGTTTTGCGGGCTGCCCGGCCTGCGTCGTCTCGCCCAAGTGTGGCAACGGGAATCAGCACCTCAACAAGGAGGCAGCAACCCGGTTGCTGGGCGCGCTGTTGGGCTAGATCGCAGGCTGGCCGAAGGCCTAGTCGAACGTTTTTCTGTGAATATCCGCGTCAGATGCCGACGCGCAGCATGGCACCGTAGTGGAAGAAACGTCCAATGATTTCTGCGATGAAGGCAAGTGCCAGGCAGACAACCATGAGAGTGGCCATGCGCTTGGATTCACCCGCTGCAACGCGGTCGGCGATGCGGAAGATGAAGTCACCCAACACGATTGCCGCCAAGGCAAGGAGCGCCAGACGCACCGCGAACAGCGGACCTCCGAAGGTTGCAGCTGCAGCCACCGCCTCGGCATTGCCACCCGACAGGCTCGACAGATACAGCGGATAGGAAATGAGCACCACCACAGCAGCCAGCGCTGCAGCAACCGCCAGCCAGCGGATGACGCTCCTGGTGATCTGCCATTCCTCCGAGGTGGGGACCGCGTTGATCTCGGTAATACGTCCACGAATCTGGGCGGCAAGGCGAGCGCCAACGCCCTGACCTGCAGCGCCACCTGTCGAAGCCCCGGAGGACGCAGTTGACGTGTCATTGGACGATGCCGACGCCGGCGTCACATTGGCGGCATGGGTGCGTCCGACACGCACGGCTGCCGTGATGCTGAGCGCCGTGGCAACGGCAAGCGGGCCAAGAATCAGCGCCGTCGCAAAGAATTGAACGGGAACCGCCGCATTGTTCCAGGCCGGAATGGTGACAACCGAGTAATAGACCTGCGACATTGACCACACCAGCGCAATGCCAAAGACCGCCGCCAGCCAGGCAACAATCTGGCGCACCACAAAACCGGCCAATTTGAACCATTCAAGAATGGCGAACAGGAAACCCAGGGCAGCAAAACCGACGCCGAAGATGATCTCGCGCGACAACCATGAGGTCTGCCAGTTGGCGATCACCCAGAAGGTGTTGGTGAGGTCGTGCATGTGCAGCATGGAGGCCAGCAGACCGGCCACCATCACCGGCCCGATGGCATAGACCACCGGCTCGATGATGCGCTGGGTCACGGCGCGACCATGACGGGCAGTGAGCACCAGCTGCATCACGCCGAGAGTCAAGAAGGTGCCGACGCACATCTGGCCGATCACCGTGAACAGCACCAAGGGCAGATTGTGGACGTCCATCAGATCTCCTTGGCATTCGCGATGTGACCGGTGGCCTCGTCCCATTTCTGCGCATCACGATGAGGTTTGATCACCAGATGCGGATGGGTGAATTCGGGTGTGGGCAGCGGCGCAATTCCGTTTTCGCTGCCGTGCTTGGCCCGCAATTCGTCGATCGGCCCCCACTCCAGGGCCCGCGAGGGGCAGGCAGACACGCAGGCCGGTTCCTGGCCCTGCTCGCGATAGTCGTAACAAAGATCGCATTTGGTCATGTGACCGGTCTCGGCATTGAACTGCGGCGCCGAATAGGAGCAGGCCCACTCGCAATAGCGGCAACCCACGCACTTGTCCTGGTCCACATAGACGGTGCCGTCGGGGCGTTTCGTCATGGCCGAGGTGGGGCAGACCTTGATGCACAACGGGTCTTCGCAGTGATTGCAGGCAATCGACGTGTAATAGGTGAACACATTCGGGGTGACCGTGTGATCGTGTTCATTCGTCTGCCAGCTGCCGCCGGAGTATTCGATCACGCGACGCCACAGCACACCTTCGGGCAGATCGTGCTTGTCCTTGCAGGCAATCTGGCAGGCCTTGCAGCCGGTGCATTGCGTCTGGTCGAAATAGAAGCCGTAATTTGCCCCGGCCTTGGTGTAATCGGAAGCCATGAGTTATGCCGCCCTTCAGGCCTTGACCACATTGGCAATGGTGGTGTGCACTGCATTTCCCTTTGCCAGCGGCGAGGGATGCAGCGAGGTGAGCGTGTTCACCGAGCCGGCCGTGTCCACCGGATGATCCGGATTTGCTGCAGCCGGTGGTTTCACCTCGCTGGCAGGTTTCGGCGAATACCACGCCCCCTGGGGCACAGAGATGACGCCGGGCATGATGCGCTCGGTCACCTTGGCCTCCAGCTTGATGGTGCCGCGATCGTTGTAGACGAACACCTGATCACCATCGGCAATGTCCCTGTGCTGGGCATCACTCGAATTGATCCACGCCTGCTGCCGGTGAGCCTCCTTGAGCCAATCGACATTGCCATAGCTCGAATGGGTGCGCGCCTTGTAGTGGTGCCCGATCACCTGGAAGGGGTAATCGGACGAGTTGCGGGCCTCAAGTGGGCCTTCCCAGGTTTCGGTGTAGGCGGGCAGCGGCTCGATGACATCTCCCAATTGAGCAGGCCGGAAAGCATCAAGACGCCAGGTAGTGGCCAGCTTGGCAAGCCGATCTGAGTAGATCTCAATCTTCCCCGAGGGCGTGTCCAATGCATTTGATTCGGGATCGCTGCGGAAGTCCTCCAAAGCCACCTTGGGACCCATATCTGTGCGGAAGATTCCCATCTGCTTCCAGTCGTCATAGCTGGGCAGCCCGGGTGTCTCAGCACGAGTGGCGTCAATGGTGGCACGCAGCCAGTCCTCGCGGGTCTTGCCCTCGGTGAATGCCTGCTCCGTGCCCAGCCGCTTCGACATCTCAGTGCAGATCCAATAGATGTCCTTGCACTCATACAGCGGGTCAATCGCCTGCGTTGAAATGATGCCATACGCCATGGGCCCTGCATTCTCACCAGGGTGAATATCTGCTTCTTCCGCGGTGGACGTGCCGGGAAGAATATAGTCCGCATAGCGAGCCGATACGGTGTATTGGATATCGCAATCGACAATGAGCTCGCACTTGGATTCATCCTGCAGGATCTCAACCGAACGGTTGTTGTCACCAGTCTGGTTCACAATTGAGTTTCCACCGTACTGCCACACCATCTTGATGGGCACATCAAGTTTCACATTGGTGGGCTCCCCATTGTCATCCAACGGAATCTTGACGTCCCGCACACCGAGCTCTGGTTTCTCACACACCCCTGCTGTGAAGGTGTCCATCTGCTCACCGTGATCAATGGCGTCGAGCCAGCCGAACACCGGAATGATCTTCATCGAGGGGTTCTTCGTGCCCTTGTTGAAGGGGGTGACAAAGTCGATCGACTGGGCACCCTCACGCGCCCCCGTGCCTCCACCCGCGATGCCAATGTTTCCGGTGGCGCAGGCCAACAGGAAGATGGCGCGTGATGCATTCTCTCCATTGGCATGGCGCTGCGGGCCCCAGCCCTGCGTGATGGAGCAGGGCTTCGCAGTGGCAATCGTGCGCGCAAGTTCTCGAATGCGGGTTGCGGGAACGCCGGTTATCAATGCTGCCCAATCGGGAGTTTTCTCTATCCCGTCCGGCCCCTTGCCTTCGATGTATGAGCGATAGGACGCATTCGCGGGAGCGCCCTCGGGCATGTGGTCTTCGTCAAACCCAACACAGTAGGTGTCAAGGAAGGCCTGGTCTTGCAGACCCTCGGCAAGCATCACGTGGATCATTCCGGCGATCAGCGCTGCATCAGTGCCGGGACGCACCGGAACCCAATCATCTGCAAGGCCCACACTCGTCTCGCTGTAACGCGGATCGATAACGATGGTGCGAATGACGTTGTTCTTTCGGATGTTCTGCGTGACAAAAAGCTGACCACCACCAGACATACGGGTTTCCAGCGGATTGTCCCCGAACATCACCTGAAGTTTGGAGTTGCGGGCATCATCGAATGAGTTCCCATCAACCCAGCTGCCATAGAAGTAGGGGTAGGCGGCTGTAATTTCGGTGGTGGAATAATCCGAGTAGTGATCCAAATAGCCACCCCAGGTATTCATGAGGCGGGCAAATGCCGACACATCGGCGTCGCATGATTTTGACACCGTGGTGCCAAGCACGCCAGTGCCGTAATTGATGTAGAACGCCTCATTACCGTAATCGGCCTTGATCTGCTTCATCTTGTCGGTGATCTCGTTGAGGGCCTGGTCCCACGAGATCTCTTCCCACTGCTCGTCGCCGCGCTTGGTGCCGGCCTTGCGCTTGAGCGGCTTCTTGAGACGGTCGGGGTTGTAGATGCGGTGGCGGATGGAGCGGCCACGCACGCAGGCGCGAACACGTTGGCTGCCCAGCTCGTCAGTGCCGGTGTTGTCGGGCAGCACCCGCACAACAGTGCCGTCCTTCACTTGCAGACGCAGGGGGCAGCGCGAGCCGCAATTCACCGTGCAGGCCGACCACACGGTCTTGTCGGCGTCGGCAATCCCCTCCACTGCGGCAGCCTCGGCCGTCACGCCGGGCATGCCCAGATTGGTTGCGGTGGTGGCCAGCGCTGCTGTGCCGCCGACTGCAGCCGACCATTTGAGGAAGGTGCGCCGGTTGGAATTCACATGGCCAAGTGGCCCGGCCTGATCGTGGAACCCAGCCTGATTCTGTGCATCGGTGCGCGAATCAGTCGCTGCTGCGCCTGTCATGGAGCCTCCCCATCGATCGAACTACTCCGGGCTTGCTCAGGCTAGCAGCTATCCGACAGTTGTCCTTTAGGTGCGCGCATATGTGTTCTCACCAGTGAGAACGATGGAAATCCGCCAGTTGACAGCAGGACCAGCCCACGCACTTGGATCAACACATGCATCTAGCCGCGACGGGCGCGCTCGCTCCTGGCCACCATGTCGGCCATCAGGCCCGGCGGCAACGAGGTGCCGAAGGCATGGGCGTCACGGAAGGAACATGTTTTGCACAGCGCGCCCTCGCTTGCCGGATGGCGCATGCCGCAGCGTTCGCATGCGGTCACCGGCACCACGGCCAGCTCGCGCACAGCCCCGTCCAAGCTGTCGGCAGCACTCAGCCGGCCTTCACTCGCCAGCGCATCCACCGGACACAGGCTCACGCATTCAAGCTCGCCTCGGCACTGGTCGGCCCGCTGCACAAGCCTTGCCCGGGATGCCTCCCGCAGCTGTGATTCATCGCCCATTGCAGCAGTCACATCACCCTCGTCAGGCACAAACTCAAGGCTGAGCGCCTCGTGGGGGCAGGCGCGCACGCACACGCCGCAAGCCACGCAGCCGTCTGCCACAAGCTCGGCGCCGCCAGTCTCGATTGTTGCCGGGGCTTGCACACCATCGGGGCCCTCATGCATCGACGACAGATCGGCACGCCCCTGGGCCTCAAGCAGGTGAAGAACATCGAGGGCGCGCGCCTCATCGTCCAGGCTGAGATCAAGCGCGGCCCGGGACCCGTCCCCGGAGCCCCCAGCCCCGGAATCCCCAACAACCGTGTCGAGAACACCGAGCCCGAGCACTACTCGCCGAGGCACCGGCACTTGTCCGAAGCGGAGCACTTGCGAGCGCCGCACATGACGGTGCACGTGGCGGGTGGCACGTCCGGTCCAGGTGGCAAGTTCCGGCAGAACTCGTCGCCAGGCAGCAATGGTGTCGGTGGCCGAAGCCGCAAGGCCCACCTCAGCGGGCAGCACAGAACGCGACGCGGCCGGGGAAATCTCGGCAGGCGCTGGGCGTTGGTGGGCATGGTCGCATTCACCCATGCTGACCTGCGGCACACCCATGGCGAGCAACTGGGCCGGGAGCGCCACCGTGACAGCCTGCAATCCCCCATCGATCTGCACAATCAGGGCATCACGCGCCACATTCGGCAACGGCGCCCTGGCGCAGACCAGCACGATCTCGCTCGGCATGTCGTGCGCGCTGATCCACCGCAAAAGGGAACGCGTCGCATCGCCGGGCATGTGTTCATGATGCCCCATCGACTGCTGTGGACAAGCGGCGGGTCGCGTCTGCGGCCGCAACCGGGTAGTTTTTCGTGGCAGGGGCTCAGGCCCTGGAATTCAGCGCTGACATCACCGGGGGAGGTGGCATGGCACGGGAAAGAAGTGACGACCCGCGCTACATCGCCCTGCGCGCAAAACTCGTAGCCACACTGCTTGAATTGGCCGCCAGCACGCCCGCCGAAAAGATTTCGGTGTCGCAACTCACATCTGCCGCGGGGGTCTCGCGCACCACCTTCTACAGCCACGCAGACTCCCCCGCCGACCTGCTGGCCCAGGTGTTGGTGGGCGAATTACAGCCGCGCCTGGCCCACATGACCGAGCTGATGCGCCATCCCAACCGCTCGTACACCGAGCTCTGGCGTCAGATCTACCTGGTGCTTCTCGATCATGTGCAGGCCCACCGCGAAATCTATTCGGTGATCACCGAGGGCAATTCCACGGTGTTCCAGGCACTCATCTCATGCTTTCAGGACGCCGCCAACAGCTATGTGGACGAGATCAGCGCCCACCTCTCGGGTGACGAGCTCACCCCACTGTGGAAAGCAATGGCCGCCCAGCAGCAGATGCACAACATGATTGCCGTGATTCGCGCATGGATGGCCACCGACATGGCCGATTCCCCCGAAACGGTGGTGGACGTCTACATGACGCTCGCGCCGCCATGGCAGCTTGCCAAACTCGACGAACATGGCCGCATCGACTTGCGGCGCAGGCATTCCGGGCGCGCTCAGTCGGACGCCTGAGACTCCTGCGGCCCCGGCACTTTCTGCCCCAGCTCTGCAGCCAGCCCCAGCTCTGCAGCCAGCACCGAGTCGGGAGCTTGGCCTGACTCGCCAGCCAACACCGTCGCAGCACTTTCCAGCACACCCAGTGACAGCAGTTCCACACCGGTCATGAAATGCGTGGTGGCAGCGTCGGCAGCCCGGGCGATCATTGCGGGGGCCCACTGCATGATGTGTTCGGCAAGAAAAGCCCGAGCTGCGTCAATAAGTGGCGCTGTCGGGACACCGGCCTCAAGTTGGTCGAGGGCCTTGAGCAACACCTGCGCAACAAAATCGAATTCCAGCCCGATGTGGTCGTCGGGTTCCCGATTGAGCTTGGGCGCCTGCATGCCCAGGTCGCGGTAGACCTGCCGCACGGCGAGTGTCTGCTCATCGAAAACGAGATGCTCGACTCCTCGGTGCACTGACTCATAGGGCGCCACTTTTGCTGCCGCCGAGTCGCCATAGAGCAGATCGTGGTCGCGACGTACCGTCTCGTCGGACTCACCGGCCTCGTGCGACGCCCGGATTTCGGCAATGCCTGATTTGGCCTGTTCGGTGTTCGGCAGGGGCCAGTCAGTGATCATCGAACGGAAGGCATCCAATGCCGCAGCATCGGGGGCTTCGCGTTGCAGCCGTCCCAGCACGGCAAATGCGGTTGCCAGAGCCTCCAGCATGTCGGCATCGGGTGTGCGGGCGTCAATCAACTCGGCCTCCTGAGGTCTGTGCACATGCTAGTGGCCGGGCGCCGACCGGACGATGCGCGGGAAGGATGCGTGGAAAGATGGGTGGGTCAGGTATTTCGCCGCGAGGGAGTAACTATGGCTCAGCACAAGGACGATCCCGAGACCATGGCCCAGATGCGGGCCTGGCTGGCACAGGTGGCCCAGAGTTTGGACCTCGATGATTCCCTGCCCGGACGCGCCGAGCAACCCGTCCTAGATCTCATTGCCGAGGTGGCGCACGGACCTTCGCGCCCGGGCGCGCCGCTCACGGCATTCTTGCTGGGCGTTGCTGTCGGACGCGGCGATGACCTGAACACCCGGGCCGATGCCCTGAACACACTCGCGGCCGACTACCGGGCCTGATCCCACACCCACCACACTCACATCAGCGCTGGACCTCTCCGGCAGTAGCCGACTCGGTGATCTTGGTTGGCGCTCCGGGCAGTGACGGTTCCAGTGGCACCGTCACTGTGACGTCAACCACATATTCGCCGATGCCTCGCTGAGTGCTGCATTCGGTGACTTCGGCAGCATTTTCCCTTGCGATTCTTCGTGCCTCACCGCAGGCGTCCTTGTTCACAGCCATCGCGTGGGCTCCTGCCAGCGCAGCCATATCGGCTGCCGACTGCGCGCGGTGAACGCAGCCCAACCACGCCACATAGACCACCACCCCATAGGCCATCAGGCATGCCAGCAGCACGATGCAGACGGTGAGCATCGACCCCGAGCCACGCTCATCATCTGAGCTGGCCGGGCGTGGTATCTGGGTGTCGGGAATGTGCTTCAGAGTGACAGAACCGGGCAGAAGAATGGCAGAGCGGGGCGTCATGGTGTGCGCCTCGTGCCCGGCTCTTCGGTCACCCGTGCAGAGCCACTGACGGTCAGCGGCCCAATCTTTCCCCAGCGCATCTCGGTGGTCACCATGACCTCGACATCAGCGCCTGAGTTCTCAACCTGCACCTGCGCATCTTTCGGCGCTCCGGCGCGGGCTCGCTGGACTGCCGCTTGATCGCCTCTGGCGGTCTGACGGGCAATTTCAGTGGCCGTGTCGTTGCAGCGGATCTGCACTCCGACCACGGCAATCACCCAACACAGAACACCCGCCATGAAGGTGGCGGAGAGAATTCCAACTGCCAATTCGAAGGTGACCATGCCGCGCTCACCCGAACGACACCGAGTGAGCATCCGGTGCCGAGACCCGGCAGCCGAAGGATGAATGGTCAGCGCACGTGGGCTCCTGCGCCAAAGTTTCGTGCACATGGTTCGGCTCCTGTCATCTGGGGTTCAGGTTGGGAAATTTCAGGTTGGGTTGAGCGAGCTGGCGTAACTGGACTTGGCACATGTAGCTGTGCTGACGTGGCTGGGCTGGGCCAGCAGAGGTTCGTGATCATCCCCGCTCATCGCCTTGGAGCCGGAAAGCTGGTGGCCTTGTGGGGCGGGGCCACACAGACCACCGCCCCACGCACTGCCCGAGCTCGCCGATATCTGCGTGCCCGGCCACAACCCGGCTACTTGATCATGTCGCCAGCCTTGCCAATGAGGTCAACGACGAACTTGAGCATCTTGGTGAGGAATTCGTTGTTCTGGAATATGTTGAGCAACGCAATGGCGAGCGCACCCGCCGCCAGGATTCCCACTGCATATTCCGCTGTGGCCATGCCACGCTCGGCCAGGATGACACCTCGCCCATGCATGCGATCGCAGGCACGGCGGAAGCGTCCGGCCGGCTTCACCGGCGCAGGTGGCGGCACCACAATGAAGGGATTGACAGCTGTGGTGGCTGCCGCATCGAGGGCGGTTGCCTGCTGGGTTGACTCCTGTGTCATGAGCTTTCCTTTCTCGAGGTCAGTCGCCCATTGCGTCTGACTCCCGAAGTGTGTGCGGGGCAGGCCCACGCCGACCACGCGGACAACACCAGCTGACTGAGGACGTGGGTTATCCACAGCAATGGCTGGAAATGGCAGTGGAACTGATTCCGTCGGAGCCGATGCGTAGCGTTGCGTCCATGACAGCAATTGAGGAACTGCTCAGCATCGACGCGGGTCCGATTGCTGGTCAGACGATCACCGGTGCTGCCCCGAAAGCGCTCATCCGCGAGGCAGACCTGGATCACTGTGCATTGTCAGGCGTCGACATCCAGGGGGCGGTCGTGCGCAGTTCAGCCTTCAGCCGCTGCACCTTCGATGGCTGCAATCTGTCGAATGTGGAGTGGGTTGGCACCGTGTTCACCGAATGCAGTTTCACCGGCTGCAAGCTGGTGGGCTCTGATTGGTCGCGTGCTGGGCTGTCAATGCTGCCCCGACCCACCATCACCTTCACCCAATGCATCGTGGATTACAGCTCATTCATGGGCTCCAATCTCAGCCGAGCCCGCTTTGTTGATTGTTCCTTGATGGAAGCCGATTTTTCGGATGCCAAGCTCACAGGCGCCGTCCTTCAGGACTGCAAGCTTGGAAGCGCCCGCTTCCACAACACCGACCTGCGACAAGCTGATCTCCGCGAATCAACCGGTTTCTCCCTTGACCCGCGTGTCAACCGCACGCATGGCCTGCAGATCTCGCTCACCGAGACACCCGCGCTCTTGGAAGCTTTCGGCATCGCTGTTGCCTGACCGGCTGCACGCAGCAAACGCCTCAGCCCAGATATTTACTCACCACGCCGGCAAAGATCGGCACCACCCCGGCCAGGATGAAGGCCGGCAGGAAGCAGGCCATCATCGGGCCGACGGAGTAGACCGCCACACCACGGGCCTTCTTGTTCAGATGGTCGCGACGTTGCTCGCGGGCACGCTCGGCATGCAGGTGCAAGGTCTCAGCCAGAGCTTCTCCGGTGCGGGCGCTGCGTGCCAGATCGCGGGCGGTGACGCCCCAGACAGGATCACGGGCCAGGCGTTGCCAGGCCTCGGCTTCGCTGAAACCCACGCGTAGATGAGCACCCACCTCAGCCAATAGCGCCGCCGAAGGCTCCGACGCCAATGCGGCCACTTCAGCAGTGGCCACCCGCAGTGGGGTGCCGGCCTCCTGGGCGGCAGCAATGAGGTCAAGGATTTCGGGCTGTTGCATGGTCAGTTCGTCCTTGCGGCGGCGAGTTGCACCACTCTCGAAGCGCCCGAGCACCACAAAGGCAATCACTGCCGCACTGCCTGCCAGGAGCAATGCCCATGGCATGGGCACGGCAGCAATCACGGCCATCGCCGCCGCCAGCGCACCGACAGCTCGGCGTCGGCGTCCAATGCCTGCACCGTTGTCTGCCGATGATGCACCACCTGCGACACCACCACTGTCGAGAAGCACCAGCCGTGTGGACTCGTTGATCGGCATCAGGCAATATCCGGCGATCACGAGTGCCAGCCCCGCGATGACCCAGGCGCCACTCATTGGTTCCCCTGGGCTCGCAACGCCAATACTTCTGTCCACACGAGCCCTGCACAGGCCAGAAATACCGCCCCTGTGAGACAGGCCTTGCCGATCAGTGTGGTGGTGAGGAAGGTCACTGGATCACCCCCGGCGAAATATCCCATGCCGATGCCCAACAGAGGAAGCGCCGTGAGCAAGCGCCCTGTGAGGCGCGGCACCACGAGTTCAGCGGCAATATCGGCTCGCAGGCGAGTATCGGCGTCAACCGTTGCAGAGACCCGGCTGGCGGCGGGAGCCAAGGGGCTGCCCGAACGCTCACACAGCTGCCAGGCGCGTCCGAGCTGGGCAAGCCCGCCGCAGCCACGCACGGCTCCAGCACGCACCAGGGTGGCCGGGACATCAGCGCCGATCTGTTGGGCTGCCGCGCAATCGGCCAACACCTTTGATTCCTCAGCAGACACCGCAAGTGCAGTGGCCGGGGTCTGGCCGATACGCAGCTGGGCAGCAATCACGCGGCATGCCTGGGCAACTTCCGCAGCTCGTGCCAGGGCGCGCTTCTCTACTGCATGCATGCGCAACTCCCACACCAATGTGGCAACCAACATGGCGGCAATGAGTGTCCACGCGATATATGCCGGTGCCAACACCATGAGGCCACCCATGACGGTGAGCACCACCAGCAGACCCGCTGCCAGATGGACCCAGCGGGTTTTCCCCCGGGCCTCATGGTCCAGAGCGTGTAGGCGCCCCTCGGCACGCACTGGACCCAGCAGACCCATGGCCACAACAAGCGCACACACCGCCACAAGAGTCATGAGCTGAGTCCTGCCAAAGCAGCCAGACGAGGCCAAGCCGCTGTGGGAACCGACGCGGCGCCCGGCTCGCCACGCAGAGCTTCATCAATGGTCACCCGGCCGTCGTCAGCAACGCTCAGCACGCCCACCTGAGCCACTCCACGACGACCATTACGGTCTCGTGTGAGATGCACGATGGCATCCAGAGCCGAGGCCATTTGGGCATGACAGGCGGCGCGACCCATGCCACCCAAGGCGGCCAACGCCTCCAATCGGGCAGGCACGTCGGTGACTGAGTTGGCATGCACCGTGCCACAACCACCCTCATGGCCGGTGTTCATGGCGGTGAGCAAATCACACAGCTCGGGGCCACGCACCTCACCCACAACAAGACGATCGGGACGCATTCTCAGAGCCTGCTTCACCAGATCGGTCATCACCACCGCGCCAATGCCCTCGGCATTGGCCGGCCGACATTCCATGCGCACTGCATGCACATGGTCTGGGTTGAGCTCACGCGAATCCTCAACGATCACCACCCGTTCGGCGTCAGGCACCAGGCCGAGCAGCATGCCCAGAATTGTGGTCTTCCCGGTGCCGGTGCCGCCGGTGACCAGATAGGCAGCGCGGTGTTGCACCAGCCCCCGAAGCACCTCGGCAATGCGAGCATCGATACTTCCACCCGCCAACAATTTCTCCAGAGTCATGCATCGTCGAGCCGGCACACGCAGTGAGATGCAAGTGCCCGGCTGGGCCAGGCACGCCAGAATCGTATGCAGCCGGGTGCCGTCAGGCAGCCGGGCATCAACCCATGGCGAGGCGTCATCCAATCTGCGTCCGGCTGAGGCTGCAAGACGGGTGGCGAGGCGTCGCACCTCGTCGTCATCACTGAAACGCACGCCAACACGTTCCAGCCCTCGGCCGCAGTCGATGAACACCTGATCCGGCCCGTTCACCAACACATCGGTGACATCAGTCATTGCCAACAGCGGGTCCAGGGGCCCGGCACCCACACTTGTTCTGCGCAACGAGTCGGTGGCCGAAAGCACTGCCGCGTCTGACACGACCAGGCCGAGGCGGTCGAGGCCCACTGCCACGTCTTGCGGACCCCAGCTGGCGCCCCGGGTGGCCAGCCAGCCACGCAGCAATTCCAGATCGTCATCACGCATGGCGTGCTCCATGCTTGGCACCCTTGCGCGGGGCTCCGATTCGTCCCGTGGGCAGGGCAGCCACACCCAGACCTGACACGATCGCGTCAACCTGTTTGGCGAATCTGCTGCCGGATCGGCGTCCGGGTGGCTCGCCCGCCTGAGCTGCCGCAACCAGACGCCGGTCAGTGGTGGTGCGTCCCGCCAAGGGCAGCGACAATGAGTCGGCCACTGCCCGGGGATCAAGCCCCATTCCCGGACCACAACGCACCACCACCTGGGCATCTTGCCAGCCATGGCGCTGGATTCTGGCGCGGGCAGCCATCACCGCGCGCACCTGCGCAGCCACCACCACCAGCCGCATTGCCTTCTCGGTGCCGGGCCAGTCCTGTGGCTCGGGATCATCGATCACCACCACATCAACATTGCGACACAGCGAGTCCAACACCGACCGCACTGATTGGGCACCGGGCGCCTGCAACGCGGCAGACGACTCAGCCCCGGTGCGCCCCATCGACAGCACCGGGAAACCACTCGGGGTGGGCAGACTGGAAGCAATGTCGTGCACCGACCCCGAAACCGAAAGCAGATCGTTCCAGCGCCAGCCCGTCTGCTTTTCTGCCCCCAGGAGCAGGTCAATTCCTCCACCACAGACATCGAGGTCAACCAGGCATGGCCGCGCCTGACGAAGCTGGCAGCGCTGGGCAAGGGCTGCCGCCAGGGTGGAGGCCCCCACTCCCCCTGTGCCACCCATGACGTCAATCACCCGGCCACGATTCATGCCCGGTGATTCGCTTTGTGAGAGCACTGCCGGCAGAAAACCTGATTGCTCAGGAAGCACCAGTACCGACGCATCCAGGGGCACCGACCACGCTGTTGCCGCCTCGGCATCGCTTGCGATGAGATGCACGCCGGTGCGCGGCACCAACCCCAGCCCTGCAACCGAGGGTGCCATTTCTGCCCCGATGAGCACTGTGGCCGCCCGTGCCCACCATCGCCGCACCTCATGCGCTTCACGCACCACTCTGGGATCAGCACCGCAGGATGCTGCCGCCGACATGACCACATCGAGCAGTCTCGAATCCTGGCAGATCACCAACGAAAAGGGCCCTTGGGCCGGCTGTTTTCCGAGGGCCTCCGGCCGGTTCCCGGGCAACGAATCCAGCCTCGACGATTCATCCGCGACAACAGCTAACCCGCCACGGCCATCCACGCCGCCCTCACGCACCATTCCGGCAGGCAGGCGCTCAGGTTCACGATGGCGTCTGGGCTCGGCGTAGGCATCTCTCATACCAACAGAATGTGCAGGCGACCCGTGAAGATTCACCTCCCCGGTGGCTGTTGAAAACTCACCGAGCATGGACTTTCGCCGGTGCACAGGCTCACGGATTGTCAGTGCCAGCGCTCAGCACTGGTTTGGCTGTGCAGTGCCGCTTCCGTCCGGCACCTGCGGATGGCCGTTGGTCAGGGCTTTCAACTCCTAGGATGGGCGCATGCCATCATCGTCCCCGCGTTTTCCCGATGCCGCTCTGGAGTGGCTGGTGGGCGAGGGCGGCGGGCGCCAGGCCCTGACCCTGGGGTCCGGCGCAGGCCTGCCCCGCAAGCTGGCCCGCCGCGGCAAACAGGTGTGGTGCGTTGTCGATGACGCCGAAGACGTGAGCTCGCAGCCCGGCTCGTCGCAATTGCAATATGTGGTGGCACGTCCCGAGTCGTTGCCTTTCGAGCCCTGCCAGTTCGATGTGGTGCTGGCCCATCAGATCATGCATCGTTTTGCGCCCGGATTGGTGCTGGGTGAGCTCGCTCGCGTGCTGCGGCCGGGTGGCTGGGTTGGCGCGTCCTATCTGGTGCGTGACGATTCGGTTCCGTGGGTGCGCCGGCTGGTGGCCGTGATGCGCACCGTGGATCCGCATGCGATGAGCAGTGATGCCGGTGCCAGCGCCATCAAGACATTGGTGTCGAGCAAATATTTTCCCCGTCACGAACAGCGTGATTTTCGCGTCTGGGTGCCCATCACCCGCCAAGGTCTGATCGACATGGCCGCTGGTCAGCCACGTGTGGCAGCCCTGCCGGAGACCGGCCGTGACCGCCTGCTCACTGCCGTCGGGGCCATCTATGACGGAGCCTCGGCCGGGTCGGAGCTGCGTCTGCCCTACCAGCTCTCGTGCTGGCGGGCCTATGTGGACCATGACGAGCTCACCACGCCCATTGTGCTGAGCGACGACGCTCTGATCATTCCGCTGTGAAATTCCATCTCAAGGCACCTCGCAGGCATTCCGAGGCAAACGCCCTGCACCTTGCCGACGCCCTGCGCACCTCAACCGTGGGCGGCCTGCTCATGGTCGGCGCCGCTGCGGTGGCGATCGTCTGGGCAATCATCGACGCCGACAGCTATTTCGCCCTCACCGGTTGGCAGCTCGGCTCCCACACCCTGAGCGGGTGGGTGAGCGATGGCTTGTTGACGCTGTTCTTCTTCGTGGCCGGCCTGGAACTCAAGCGCGAATTCACCGAGGGCAGTCTGCGTCGTCCAGCAGATGCGGTGGTGCCGATCATTGCCGCAGTGGCCGGAATGATCGTGCCGGCAGGGTTCTATCTGCTGGTGAATCTGGTGGGCGACGGCCACCCCGAGGGTTGGGCCATTCCGATGGCCACCGACATTGCCTTCGCCCTTGCTGTGTTGGCCATCGCGGGACGCTCCATGCCGCCCTCGCTGCGGGCCTTCATGCTCACCCTGGCAGTGGTCGACGATCTTGGTTCCATCCTGGTGATTGCGGTGGTGTTCACCGACACGATCTCGTGGGGCTGGCTGGCCGGGTCAGCGGCGGCAATGGCGCTGTGGTGGCTCGGCCAGCGACGCCATATCGACAATGGCTGGCTCTACATTCCGCTCGGCGTGATCGCCTGGTGGTGCATGCTCAACTCCGGCATCCACCCCACGCTGGCCGGTGTGGCTGTGGGGCTGCTCACCCGCAATACGGCCGAGGGCATGGATGAGCCCCTCGATCGTTGGAAGTTCCGGGTGGAGCCGTGGTCGGCCGGAGCTGCCGTGCCACTGTTCGCCCTGGTGAGCGCCGGCGTGCACGTTGACGGCCATCTGCTGGGCGCCATGGTCACCCAGCCGGTGGCGATCGGCATTCTGGCCGGCCTGGTGCTGGGCAAACCGGTGGGAATTCTGCTGAGCACCATGCTCACCGTGCGTCATTCACCGGCAACCCTGGGCCGTGGACTCGGCGGACGAGACATGGCCGCTGCCGCACAGCTGGGAGGCGTCGGGCTCACCATTTCGTTGCTCATCTGTGAGCTCACCTTCGGCGACAATCCGCAGCTCCTCGACGAGGCAAAGGCTGCCGTATTGCTCGCCAGCGTGATCTCCGCCCTGGTGGCGTCGGGAATGCTCAGCCACCGCGGACGGGTGCACCAGCGCGCCGGGGACGTCTGAGCGCCTGCAGATGCGCGCAACCGGCGGGGGTGATTCACTGAACGCGGAATGAACCACTAGTCTCTACCTAGCCGGTACCTGTGATTACGGAGGAATGAGCATGTCAGATCGCGCACGCTTGGGTGACCAGATCGCCAACATCAAGGGCGCCGTCCCCAAGATGATCGCAGGCATCAAGGAGCTGGCCAAGGCCGAGCTCGTGCCTTCCGCAAAGCATGCCGGCATCGGCGGCGGACTGTTCGGAGGCGCTGGCGCCTCGGCCCTGTTCGCCTTCAAGTGCCTGCTGTGGGCAGCCACCTTTGCCGTGGCAAACTTCTATCACTACGTTGCCGATCGCGATTGGTTCACCTCGCTGGCTCTGGCATTCGTCACCTTCGCCGTGCTCGGCCTGGTGATTGCCGCCGTGATGGCGATCATCGGCTGGTTGCAGGTGAAGAAGGTGAAGATGCCCACCGCCACCATCGAGGAGACCAAGGCAAGCATCTCTGCGCTTGGATCGTCGGTTACTGCGGGTCTCGACCAGGTGAAGGCCGAGGACGAGGCACACAAGAACCCGCTCGCCCACTGACACCCGGCACTGACAGGCCAGAGTAGAGGAGCACACCGATGGGCGATCTCATTGATCATGTGATGAGCAATGGCCTGCTCGCCATGGGCGCCATCGCCACCACTGCCGGCGTCGTGCTGGCCGTGATCGGCGTGCTGTGGGGTCTCATTCGCAGGGCCTTCACGCACCCCTTCTATGCGGCCCCCGCCAAGTGGTTCATGATGCTCGGCGTCGTGCTGATCGTGCCGGGCCTGGTGCTGCTGTTCTTCTACGCCGTGCTGTAGACGGGCGCGTTTCATTCACCGCCCTTGCGGGCAAGGTAAACATCAACGCCCTTGCGGGCAGGCGGCTATTTCTCAACCTTGACGGTGCGCAGCAGCTCGGCGAGCTTCTCGCCGGGGAACACATAGCTTGTCTCGGCAACCACGGCCGAGGGCTTCTGCTCCTCGCCCCAGGCCACACCGGCAGCCATCACGGCCACGGCAATGCAGGCGTCCTGCACGCCGGGAACCAGCCATTCCGGCTCGGTCTGGGCGTTCACCAGTTCACCGAACTCCTTGGCATCGCCGTGCAACACGGCGCGCAGAATGAGCATTCCGTAGGCGCGTGAGGCGATCTTCGGATCGTCCTCCTGCTCGGAGATGAGGCGCTGGGCCAAGAAATCGACCACCACGCCAGGCATGCCCTCGGGCGGAACACCGGCGCCGCGCTCGGCAAGCCAATCGGGCACCAGCACGGGCTGATCACTGTCGATGGCGGCACGCAGACGGGTGCCGATATCGAGCAGCAGGCCACAACCGAGCGACACCGCGCCGGCGAACTGCGACAGATAGGTGACGCCATAGGTGAGCCAATTGCTCTCGTCGGAATCCTCGACGGTCTCGCCGTTCTCCACAGCCCGCGAATCAGCCAGCAATACATTGCGGGTGAGTTCCCAGGCGTCGGGCCAGGTGAGGGTCACACTGAATGCCTGACGACGCACCTTGCCCTGCGCGTTGGGCTGGGGGTCGGGCACCGGATCGGCGTCGGGATCGCCCCACCATTTCCCGGTGACCGGATATTTGGCGGCGGGGCCACCCACGCCATGGAGATTGGTTATGCCCTGGTGATTGCTCACAGCCGCCCTTTCACAAAGCGTCATTCGACGTCACGCGGCAGATTACCGGAAAGGCAGCCCGCACCACATTGGTGGCCTGCCGCGCCGTGTTCAGATGCGCTGCGTTCGGACGCGCCGCATTCCACTTCCCCATCGTCGGGTGCCCCTTTTCGAGTGGAAGGAGCAGACCCGATCAGTCATCAGTCTGTCGTGGCCCGGAAACGACGCAGGCGCAGCGAATTGGTGACCACGAACACCGAGCTGAACGCCATGGCAGCCCCGGCGATCATCGGGTTGAGTAGGCCGAATGCGGCAATCGGGATGGCAATCACGTTGTAGAAGAAAGCCCAGAACAGATTGCCGTGAATGGTGCGCAGCGTGGCCCGCGAGAGCCTGATCGCGTCAACCGCAAGCACCAGATCGTGGCGCATCAGGGTGAGATCGCTGGCAGCGATGGCAGCGTCGGTGCCGGAACCCATGGCAATGCCCAGATCGGCACCAGCCAGCGCCGCGGCATCGTTCACGCCATCACCGATCATGGCCACCTGCTGGGTCTTCGCCTGCTGGCCGGTTGATTGCTGTCCCGGTGTTGGCAGCGCCCTGCCCTGCAGCGCAGTGACCACTTCCAGCTTCTGCTGGGGCAACACCTGGGCGTGCACCTCATCTATGCCCACCTGAGCAGCAATATGACGCGCGGCGCGCTCATTGTCGCCGGTGAGCATCACCGTGTGCAGGCCCATCCGGCCGAAGAGTTCGATGGCCCGGGCAGAACTGTCGGCAATCTCGTCGCTGACGGTCACCAGACCCCGGACGCTGCCCTGCGTCATGCCCGTGTCCGGCGAAGACAGCTGGCCGACGAAAACCGCAATGAAAACTACAGTGGCGCCCTCGTCAGCCGCACTGGCCGCCGCCTGCAGCAAAGCCTGCGGAATCTGCAGACCCGCCGACTCCATGAGCGCTGCATTACCGGCCAGCGACTCAAGTCCGGCGACAGTGGCTTGCACACCGAGCCCGGGAAGAATACGGAAATCAGTCGTCTCCGGAAGTTCCACACCCTGCTCGGCAGCATGGGCCACAATGGCCTCGGCAATGGGGTGTTCAGAACCGGCTTCCAGGGCTGCGGCCAGAGCCAGAAGGTCGCGAGTGGCGTCCGGATCCGTACGCAGCGCCACTGGATCCGTGTTATCCGGATCTACCGATGCTCGACCCGCAACATCGTCTGCCACAAGCACGTCCTGCACGGCCATCTCGCCCTTGGTGATGGTGCCGGTCTTGTCCATCACCACGGTCTTGATTGCCCGAGCACGCTCCAATGCCTGCGGCCCACGGATCACAATGCCCAGCTGGGCGCCTCGTCCGGTGCCGGCAAGCAGCGCCGTGGGCGTGGCCAGGCCAAGCGCGCAGGGGCAGCTGATGATGAGCACCGAGACACCGGCAGTGATGGCAAAGCTGATGCCCGCGCCCGCGATGAGCCAGGCCACCAGGGTGACCAGGGCAATCACGATGACCACCGGCACGAAGACGCCGGCAATCCTGTCGGCCAACCGCTGCGCATTCGATTTGCTGGTCTGGGCCTGCTCCACCAATGTGGCGATCTGGGCCAGCTGGGTGTCGGCACCAACTGCTGTTGCCCGCACCACCAGACGTGAATTCGTATTGAGCGTGGCACCCACCACGGAATCGCCCGGACCCACTTCCACCGGAACGGATTCCCCTGTGATCACCCGGGTATCGATTGCCGCCTCACCGGACGTCACGATGCCGTCGGAGGCGATCTTCTCGCCGG
>CAXYYR010000030.1:0-20311 GCA_964293265.1 uncultured Propionibacterium sp. | reverse complement strand
TCGCCAGCCTCAATGAGCTGGACAGCCCGGGTTCGAATCCCGGGCCCGCAACCAACCGAGGAGAGGGCAGAGCGATGGCGCGAGTGCAGTCACGGGCGTTCTCCAAGCTCCGCAAACAGTTCTTTGAGGCGGGCAAGCGAGACCAAGAACCGTGCTGGCTATGCGGGATGCCCATCGACTACGATGCTCCGCCCGGCACGACGCCAGACAGTCACGAGCTCGACCACTACCATCCCGTATCGCTTTCACCCGAGCTGCAAGAAGACCCTGCAAACTTTCGGCATGCCCACCGCTCATGCAACGGTGCTCGTGGCAATCGATCACCAAGTGCAGGCTTAGGACAACTCGCACCAGCATGGTGGGAATGAATGAATAAATAAATAATCAAAAAATGTATTTTTCTAATTCTTGTTTTAATTTTTTGTGACGGTAGGGGCGTTCGGAAGTTGGGGATGCGATTTCCCGGCCCACCGTCCGCGCTCCGGCTTCCTCTCTCCCCGGGTTCGAGACCCCCATCGCGTAGATAAGTGAGGCAACAGTGAGCGAAGAGCGCATCGACTCGGACCTAGAGGTAACATCTTTCCCGGTTTCAGCATTGATCCCGTTCCATCGCAATCCGCGCCGTGGGGATGTGTCTGCCATCGCGGAGTCACTTAAGGCGCGAGGCCAGTACCGTCCAATCGTTGTTAATCTTGGGACCAAGACTGGCCGACTCAATGAGATTCTCGCGGGCAATCATACGTGGATGGCGGCCCAGAAGATCGGCTGGACCGAGATCCAGGCGACCACGGTGGATGTGGACGACGAGGTTGCGTCCGCAATCGTCGTGGCCGACAATCGCCTCGCCGACATTGGCGGCTACGACGATCGGGTTCTCGCTGAGCTCGTCGCTAGCCTCGATGACCCTTCAGGGATCGGCTTTACTGGCTCAGAGCTCAAGGAGATTCTCGCGGGGCTTGACGAGCGTCCTCAGCTGACCGATCCGGATGCGATGCCCGACACGCCAGAACTTGAGGGTTGCATCTCCCGTGAGGGAGATATCTGGCAGCTCGGTGATTCCACGCTCGTCTGCGGATCAGCCACGGACCTGGACCTCCTCGAGAAGGCCGCTGCCGGGCGCCTGGCTGATTGCGTCTGGACTGACCCACCCTACGGTGTCAAGTACGTCGGGGGGACGGCGGACTCCCTCACGATCCAAAATGACGGTTCCGAGGAGGCCGACGTGCTCTTCCTGGAAGCGATGCGGGTTGCGCCACACCTCACTGTCCATGGGGCTCCCATTTACGTCGCCCACGCTGACACTCATCGTGTTGCGTTTGAGATGGCGATGCGCGCCGTGGGGATTCAGGTGCGAGAGAACCTTGTGTGGGTCAAGCAATCACTGGTTCTCGGGCACGCCGATTATCAATGGCGTCACGAGCCAATTCTGTTCGGTTCCTTCCCAGAAGAGGATGGAGACTATTACAGTCGTCACGAGCCGATCCTCTATGGGATGCTCCCGGCAGAGGATGGCGTGGGTCGTCTCGGGCGGGGCGGGCCTCGGTGGCATGGGGATAATAAGCAAACCACCGTTTTCGAATTTGACAAGCCGAGCGCGTCGCGCATTCATCCCACGATGAAGCCGGTCGCTCTCGTTTCTGCGATGTTGACTAATAGCTGCCCTGTTGGGGGGTTGGTGTTCGACCCATTCTCTGGGTCAGGCACGACGCTCATTGCGGCCTATGACTTGAAGATGAACGCGCTCTGCGTGGAGCTCGACCCGCGATACGTGGATGCGACCTGCAGGAGATTTGAGGAGCATACGGGCATTACTCCTGTCAGGGACGGTGAGGCGGTTGCGTTCGCTGGAGGTGCGTGATGGAATCTGGCGCCGAGAAGGATGCTCGCGCACTTGAACTATTCAAGGCCGCGACCCCTATCGAGTCGATCCGCACTCAACTCGGCTTCCGTAGTTCGGCAAGCGCCGAGAAAGCGATCCAGCGGGGGCTGAGGGAAGCACGCGCCGGCAAGGACGCTGGTACACTTAAGGCAATCGAGGTTGAACGTGTGGACACGCTGTTCCGGGTGTTCTATCCGAAGGCTCTGAGGGGCGATGAGAAAGCACTCGACCGATGTCTTGCGCTGTCTGCACGACGGGATCTTCTCATGGGTGCGGATGGCCGAGACCGTGCGTCAATCCTCGCCGCTTACGAGCGGTCGGTGGATGCGGTTCCTGGTGGGGTGGCAGACGTGGACCTGGCGCTCATTGAGGGCGGACGTGCAGTGGCATCCCAGATTGATTTCTCTGTGAGGCATGGGACTGCTCAGGAAGCGACGAAGGCGCTCTACCTCCTGCCTCATCTGATGAACGTGCTGCGCGAGCTGGGTGCCACACCAGCCTCGCGTGGCGAGGTGCAGCAGGCAGCAACAGTCGGCGGCCCAGGCGGGGAATCTGAACTCGACCGGTGGAGGCGAGAGCGCCTCTCGGGCTGAGAAGGGTCAGGTGTCCGTGAAATACGTGGGCCGCGAAACTCCCCGCCTGTGGACGAAGCCGCTGCGTGAGCTGACCCCGGAGACGTCGCTGGGTTTCGAGGTGATCGACTTCGCCCGCGACTTCCTTCGCGTCGAGCTTTACCCTTGGCAGAAGTGGCTTCTCATCCATGGCCTTGAGCTGCTGCCTAACGGCAACTACCGATTCCGGCGCGTGATCGTGCTGGTGGCTCGCCAGAACGGCAAGACGTTGCTGGCGGCGGTGTTGGCTGCCTGGTGGCTTTTCATTGAGGCTGTCCGCAATCCTGAGCGTGTAGCTCCGGTCGATTTCAAGGTGTTGGGGATTGCCCAGAACCTTGATATTGCCCGGGGTCCGTGGGAGACGGTAAAGCGCTGGTGTGACCCTGATCCTGATGAGTCTGAGGCTGAGGCGCTGGCGATTCCTGCTCTCCAGCGGGCGACGGCGAAGGTTCTGGATTCGAACGGCAAGGAACGCATCCTCACCGAGTCTTTGGCGCACTATGAGGTGCGCGCTGGCCGGGCCGGTCGCGGCAAGCCTGCTGCTCGTGTGCTGATGGATGAGCTGCGCGAGCAAGAGACGTGGCAGGCGTGGAACGCGACGAGCCAGACAACTAAGAGTTTTTGGAATGGCCAGCTGTGGGGCTTGTCGAATGCTGGCTCGGCGAAGTCTGTGGTGTTGATCAAGCAGCGCGAGTATGCGTTGCAGCTTGCGGGTGAGCAGGATGAGGCGTTAGCGCTGCCTGGCGCTGATGTTGGCCTGTGGGCTGAGGGTCATGACACGTCGGTGGGGATTTTTGAGTGGTCGGCTCCTGACGAGTGTGCGCTCACTGATGTGTCCGGGATTTTGCAGGCCAATCCGTCGATTGGGTATGGCGGCATTTCGGTTGAGTCGTGTCTGTCGGATTCGCGCTCGATGGTGGAGGCCGACTATCGCACCGAGGTTTTGTGTCAGTGGGTGACTTCGAAGGTGGAGCCCTATATTGCGCCTGCTGTGTGGCGTGACTGTTTGGTTGATCCGGCTAATGTCGAGATCCCGGCAGGTGCGTTGACGGTGTGGGGCGTTGATACGTCTCAGAATCGGTCTCGATCTTTTGTGTCGGCGGTGACGCGGCTGGCTGATGGCCGGATTTTCGGGCAGGTGGTTGCTGGACGTACCGGCATGATGTGGCCGGTGCCGTTCCTCGCGGAGCGTGCCAAAGGGTCTGGTTTTGCGGGTGTTGCGCTCCAGTCGAAGGGTTCCCCGTCGATGGAGTTTGTTCCGGCGCTGGAGGCTGCCGGTATCCGCGTGATTGGTGTGGATGGTTCGCATGTGGGGTCTGCAACCGGGGTGCTGCGCGACCGGGTGCGTGATGGCCAGTTCGTGACGGTTGATCAGCCGGATGTGCAGTTCGCTGTCGCGGGTGGTGTGACCCGCAAATATGCCGAGAACGATGCGTGGTCGCGTATTTCTTCGCTGCCTGTCGATATTGCGCCACTGTGCTCGCTGACGTGGGCCGTGTGGGCGTTGGAGTCGCTGGCTTTGGAGCCGCCGCCAGCACGGTCGGCCTATGAGTCCGGCGGCTTGATGATTTTGTGAGGGGGGTGGGGCTGTGAGCTTGCTGTCTCGAATTCGAGGATTGCTTTCGGTGGCTGTACCGGCGTGGCGGGTTTTGGAGATGGACGCTCCCAATCTGGTGATGGGTTTCACGCCGGGCGAGCTGTATCGGACCCAGCCCAATTTGCGGACTGTCATCAATTTTCGGGCCCAGAATGTGGCCCAGCTTGGTGTGCAGTGTTTCGAGCGGGTGTCCGACACTGATCGGCGTCGGGTGACTGATTCGCCGGTTGCTGAGCTGTTGAAGCGTCCGAATCCTCGCCAGACGACCTACGACCTTTTCGAGTCGCTGGTTTCCGATCTTGATCTGTACGATTCGGCCTATTGGCTGGTGGTGCCTGATCCTGATTCTCCGTCTGGCTGGATGATTCAGCCGATTCCTCCGGCGTGGGTGTCTGGTGTGGAGATGGCGGATGCGTTCAGTGTGGCTCGGTTTCTCGTGAATCCTCCGAATGCCGGGACTGTGAAGGTGGAGGCGTCGGATGTTCTGGCGTTCCACGGCTGGAATCCTGATAGTCCTGTGAAGGGTTCTCCGACGGTTGATGCGCTGCGGGATGTGCTGGCCGAGCAGGTGGAGGCGTGGCGGTTCCGGCTGCAAATGTGGAAGCGTGGCGGCCGTGTCGGCGCCTATATTTCGAGGCCTGCTGCAACCCAGGAATGGTCTAACGAGGCGCGGGAAAAGTTCACGCGCGGCTGGAGTGAGTTCCAGTCGAGCGGTGCCCGTGCCGGGTCCACTCCGGTGCTTGAGGATGGCATGGAGCTGAAGCGTGTCGGCTTCTCGGCGCGTGAAGAGGATTGGGTGGATGCCGCCAAGCTGTCGTTGCAGATGGTGGCGTCGGCGTTCCATGTGAACCCTGCCATGGTGGGCCAGCTCGATGAGGCAAATTTCGCCTCCACGCGGGAGTTCCGAAAGATGCTCTATTCGGAGACTCTCGGGCCGCTGCTGAAGATGATCGAGGATCGCCTAAATACGTTTTTGGTTCCGCTTGTCGATCCTGACAGACACATTTATGTGGAGTTCAATATCGCCTCGAAGCTGGCGGGCGATTTCGAAGAGCAGGCGTCGGTGCTGTCCACTTCGACGGGTTCCCCGTGGATGACTGTCAACGAGGCACGATCCCGCCAGAATCTGCCACACATTGAGGGTGGCGATGCGTTGGTGACACCGCTGAATGTGACGGTTGGTGGGCAGGCGTCGCCGCAGGATGGCGGCACGCCTCCGCTGGCCGTGTCACAGCAGTCTGCCGGGGCGGTTGTGGAGTCCTGGAAGGCGCGGATGTCTCGTTCCGTGCCAGCCAAACGGGCGGCAGGGCTGCCCGTTGATTGGGACCGTTGGGGCGCCGAGCTGGTTTCCGATTTGAAGGCAGCCGGAGTCGAGGATGTCCAGGCCAGGAGCATGGCCGCCGAGGGTGTGGCTGCTGCTGCGAAAAACATGGAGGTTGTGCGATGAGAGTCAAGCAGGTTGCTGCCGAATTCAAGGCCGCCGACGATCTGGGCGAGGGTGAATTTCTGGTCTATCCCTCCACTTTCACTCGTGAGCCGGACAGCTATGGCGATGTGGTGGCAAAAGATGCCTTCGACGTCACGCTGAAGCAGTGGGCTGATTCTGGCCGTTCCATGCCGGGGCTTTTCGGTCATCGGATGGATGACCCGGATTTTTTTGTCGCGCACGCCACGTCGATGGGCACCGATGAGCACGGCTGGTGGGTGCGGGGGGCTTTCGACCTGGACAACCCGAAGGCTGCGCAGGTGTATCGGCTGGTGAAGGCCGGGCAGATCGCTGAGTTGTCGTTCGCTTTTGATGTGCTCGAAGAGGGCCGTGTGGAGCTGGAAGATGGCACTAAAGCCAATGAGCTGCGTGAGGTGAAGGTCTACGAATTTTCTTTCGTGCCGATCGGTGCGAATTCTGACACGTCGATTGTGGCTGTGAAGGCCGCCGATGTGAAGGCTGGACGGGCGTTGAGTGCGTCGAACGAGTCGGTTTTGCGTGAGGCTGCCGATTCGATTGATGCAGCCGCCGACAGCATAAAGAATGTCCTTGCCCAAGTGGGTGAGGCCGATGACGGGGCGAAGGCTGCCGATACCGGTGTGGCCAATCCTGAGGAGCCCGCAGGGGCCAAGGGTGAGGAGCCGGACGGTTTCAGTGATGCCGCTGCTTTGTCTCTGACCGTTGAAATTGCGAGCCGGGTATAGATCCCGGGGATTGGAGTCCCGACATGAAGGGTCTTCGGAAGATGCGGGCTGAGGCTGTGGCCAAGGCTCAGGAACTGACTGCACAGGTGAAGGCGGGCGGTGAGCTGTCTGATGATGATGCGGCTGCCGTGAAGGATCTGCTCGCCCAGATCGATGAGCTTGATGCCCAGATCGAGGCCGCTACCGAGAAAGCCGAAGTGGTTCGCAAGATCGCTGCTCTCGGCGCTGGTGAGGAAACTCAGTCGACTGGCACCCAGGGTGACGGCGAAGCTCCCGCGAAGAGCGTTGGTGCACATTTCGTCAAGGCGATGAGCGGCGCAGGTCGTAGCCTGCGGCAGGAGGGTACTTTCCAGGCCCCGGAGTTCAAGGCTGCAACCGACGACCATGCGACTGGCGGCTATGGCCATCTGGTGACCGATATCGATCACGATCCGGTGCTGCCGTTCCAGCGTCCCCTTGTGGTTGCTGACCTTTTTGGTAGCGGCAGCGTCACTGGTAATGCGATCACTTATCCGGTGTTCGGTGCCCTTGAGGGTGCTACCGGATCTGTGTCCGAGGGTGGCCTGAAGCCTCAGATGCATGTCGCTGATCCCACATGGGTGACGGATGCTCTGGGCGAGGTCGCCGGATGGTTCCGTGTGACTGATGACATGTCCGAGGATCTGGCCTACATCGTGTCCGAGATCAACTCGACTGCGATTTACAACCTCCAGCTGAACGAGGAACTGGCGCTGCTTTCGGGCGACGGCAAAACCCCGAATCTGCGAGGCATTCTGAACCGCACCGGCGTGCAGGTCGCTAATCAGGGTGCCGATTCTGTCCCTGACGTGCTGTTCAAGGCGTCTCAGGGCGTTCAGGAGGCTTCCGGGTTCGCTGCCGATGGCGTTGTGATCAACCCTGCTGACTACAGCGCTGTGCGTCTGTCGAAGGACAGCAACGGCCAGTATTTCGGTGGCGGATATTTCGCTGGCCAGTATGGCAATGGCGGCATTCTGCAGAATCCTCCGCTGTGGGGTCTGCGCACTGTCGTCACCGCATCGATTCCTGCCGGAACGGTGCTGGTGGGTGCATTTGCTCAGGGCGGGAAGGTGTTCCGCAAGGGTGGCGTCCGTGTCGAGTCCACCAACTCCCACGCCGACGATTTCATCAACGACAAGATCACGATTCGGGTCCGGGAGCGCCTCGCTCTCCAGGTGAAGTACCCGGCCGCGTTTTCCAAGGTCACCCTCGGCGCTGCTGCTGGCGCGTGATCTGATGCGCACCTACGAGGTCGGTGGCCGCCGGTTCCAGGTCGCCGATGGTGACCGGGTTCCGGCGGGGGCCGTCGAGGTGAAGCCGGATTCTAAGCCGGTGGAAACCAAGGAGAAGTTGCCTGCCCGCAACAAGCGGGTCGGCAAGAAGTAGTAGGAAGGGGGCGGTGTGTGATGTCCGAAGAGAACGGCAACATTTTTGCTGGCATGCAGATTGGGCCTGATTTCTGGCTCAGGTCTGCGCAGGCTGTTGTGCGGCGCTTTTGTGGCTGGCACATCGCCCCCAACATCACCGAAACATTGCATTTGGATGGGCATGGCGGTCGGGGTCTGGAACTTCCCACCACGCATATGACCGGTCTCGGTGCCGTGTCGGCTGACGGTGTGGATGTGTCCGGGGATGTGGCGTGGTCTCACACTGGTGTGCTGTGGCTGAAGCGTGGCCTGTGGCCTGATCTGCCGGGTGCCGTCGAGGTGGAGTTTTCGCACGGGTTCGCGCCTGATGAGGTGCCGGATGTGCAGGCAGTGATCGCCACTCTCGCCAAGCGTGCGGCTGCCACGCCGGGCAATGTCTCCTCGCAATCCGTCAACGGTGCTTCGGTGTCATTTTTGGCGGCATCTGGCGCGCCATTGTCAGTTCCGCTGTTGGCGCTAGAGAAAGAAACTCTTGCGCCCTACCGGTTCGGCTGGCTGCCGCGATGAGCGTGGAGGCATTCGTTGCTGGCGGTGGCGGTTTCCCGATGGGAGACCTTGAAACTTTCGAGCGTGGCCGTCCAGCCCAGATCCCAGACCCGTACAACCCTGAGAAGCTGATTGATTCGGGGGAGTTCGAATGGGTTCCGGTGCAGGCTTTTTTGCCGTCGATGTCGAGCATCGAGGTGTCTGGTGAGGTGCGCCTCCAGGTGGAGAGTTCGGCGCAGTTGGTCATCCCTGATGCTGACGCCGACATTCAGCGCGGTGACCTGATCCGCCAGGGCAAGCGGCAATGGAAAGTCGAAGGGCTCCCCGAATCCGACACGAACCCGTTCACCGGCTGGCGTCCGACGCTGGTGGCAAATCTGAGTGAGGTGCTGGGTTGATGTCCAAAGATATGACAGTGAATTTCAATAAGGCCTATTTTGACCAGATCATGAAGCAACCCGGGGTTGCCGGCCTCACTAAGAAGGCTGCCGATTCGGTGGCCAACACGGCGCGGGTATCTGCCCCTGTGGACACCGGGCAATATCGTGACGGGATCGCAGTGGAGCGGCATGATTCGAAATATCGTGCCGTCTACCGTATCGAAGGCCACGACCGGAAAACACTGCTGGTGGAGATAAAGACCGGCAATCTCGCGCGTGCCCTGCGAAGCACGAAGGGTGTCCGCTGATGAGGGTCATGCCTCCGGATATGGAGATGTGGGTTACTGGCTGGCTGCGCGCCCAGTTGAAGGCCGACGGGTTGGATGTTGAGGTGTCCAACAAAGAACCGGCACAGCTCCAGGCGCCGCTGTCGCGGCCTCTGGTGGTGGTGCGCGACGATTCGGGTCCGCGTGAGTCGGTGGTGACTTTCTCGCGGGCGCTGGGAGTGTCTGTGCTGGCTGGCACACGACAGAACGACAAGCCTGCCAATGATTTGGCGCGGCGTGTCATGGCAATTCTTTGTGATCCGGCGATCATCGAGGCTGCTGGGTCTCCGATTGCCACAATCGTGGGTGATGGGTGCAACGGCCCGATGGCCGTGACCGATGCCCTCAATGTCGCTCGCCGTTATTCGACGGTCGAGTATGTTGCGGTTGGCGAATTCTGAGCCATCCGATCAATCAACCATCCCCGTCACGCTCCTGTGGCGGGGTTTTTATGTGGAGGTGTTTTTGAATGGCTCAGGATTCTGAGGGTTTCGATCTGGACGCTGTTGGTGTCCCGATCACTGGTTTTGCTGCCGTCCAGCTGGATGGTGAGCCGACTTTCCTCGCGTCGCCTGATGTGACGGCAGAAAAGATTACAGTTCCCGTCGGGTACGAGAAGATTGGCCTTTTCAAGGAGGATGGCGGCCCGACCCTGTCGGCTGACGATGAGGATGCCACCCCGTTTTTCCAGGAGGGTTACAAACTCGCCGGGGACACGACTCTGACTGTCCAGATCGGCCTTGCCGAGATGAACTCGATTGTGCGCCGTCTCACGACCGGGCACACACCGGATGACAACGGCATGATCACGGTGGACCGCAACATTCCTGACGCGAAGTTCCCGCTGCTGACGGTCACGAAGTTCAAGAATGGCGCGACCCTGGTCCGCAATGGCATGGCTCGGATCTCGGCTGTGGAGGCCGATCAGGAAGAGCGTGGCTCTGTGAACGGCAAGGCGACAACTTTTGAATGGGTCAAGACTGCCGAGGTTGGCGGATTCTTCCGCGAATGGCTGCTGCAGAAGGCTGACGCCACCGTGCCGAAAACCCCTGCCGGGTGATGACGTGCCGGGGTGCAGCTCTGTGGGCGGCTGCATCCCGGCGCTTCACCTGAGCCCACACAGCCTGCAAGTCCACGAAGCAAGGAGCAAAAAATGACGAAAGCAAAGACTACTGCCGCCACCAAATATGCCGCAGCTTTTGAGGCATGGGATGACGACGCCGAACAGGCCGCCATCGATGAAGTTGTGGCGACATCGAAGGTTGATCACATCATTGTTGAAGGCCGCACATTCGTGGGACGCTTCACTGACGGAAAGATTGTTGAAGCGTCGCTGGCGATTCCGTTCGACAAGTTCCTCGAACTCGACGCCGCGCTTCCTCCGATGGAACAGTTTTCGTGGCTGATGGACGCCATTGGTGGAGGGAAGGCTGTCGAGGAACTTAAGGCTCGCTCCACCTTGGACTCGCTCGCCTACATTTCGCTATATTTCGAGACCTTTCAGAAGATTCAGAAGGCCGCATTGGGGGAATAGCGGGCCTCGTCCAGCTGTGGCGTGACCATCCCGGCGAACTCGAAGCGACCATGCGCGGACGGTTCGGGGTGAGCCTGTGGGGTGCGGGGGTCGCTTATCCGCTGGGCGAGGCTGTCCGTTTGGCCACTGCTGCGCTGGGTGATCCTTCGACCCAGCTGGGTGCGGCTGAGGCTGGGTGGGCGTATCCGGCGGCGGTGGCTGAGGTGTTGATGCTGGCGGCCACGGTTGGTGAGAAGGCGTTCAGGAAATTGGCGCCGTGGCGGTTCGGGGAAGGCCAGCGGCCTGCCGCGTCGCAGGTGGAGGTCGATCAGGCGCAATCTGAGCTGGACTCGATGGTGCATTTCGGCTGACAAAACAAAATAGGGGGGGGCTTGCATGTCGAGCGAGGTCGGTTCTGGGCACGTCTCTATTTTCCCGGTGATGACGGGGTTCAAGAAGTCTGTCAGCAAGGAGGTTGGCGCGGCGGGCACTGCCGGGAAGGCAGCGTTCGGCTCTGGCTTCAAGGGTGCCGGGTCGCAGGTTGGTGCGTCGCTTGGTAAGGATATGAAGTCGTCCTTTGTGTCCAGCGCGGGCGATCTTGCTGGCGCTTCGGTGTCCAAACTTCAGGGCGATGTGGCGAAGGCTTCGCGGGCGATGACATCGGCGCGCCTTTCTCAGCAGGATGCTGCTGGTCGCGTGCGGGTCGCTGAGACTCAGCTGTCCGCTGCAATGGCGAAGTATCCCGCTGGGGCTTCGCAGGTCGTGGCTGCTGAAGAACGTGTCGCATCGATGCGCCGTAAGGCCGAGGTGGCGAGCACGTCGCTCGCCACAGCATCAGGGAAGCTCGCTACAGCCCAGGGCGCCCTCAGCAAGGCACAAGTCGCTGTCGGTGCTGGCATGCAGGCGTCCGCGTCCGGGGCTGCCAGCCTTGGGTCTGGAATCACTAGCGGTCTGTCTGGCGCTGGTGCTGCAGCATCTAGAGTGGTGTCGTCGGTGAGTGCTATGGCTGCCGGGTTCGCTGTGGTGGGTGCTGCAGCGGCGGCAGGAATCGGGAAAGCCGTTTCGTCGTTTGTCGGCTACACGGCGAAGGTTGTTGCTCTCCAGCGTGTCACTGGTGGCACTATGGATCAGGTGTCGAGCATGCGTTCGGCCATGATGCTGTCCGGCATGGATGCCGATTCGGCGGGCACGTCGATGACGATTTTTTCTAAAAAGCTTGAGGCTGTCTCGGGTGATTCTGGCAAGGCTGCCGAGATGTCGAAGCAGCTCGGCGTTGACGTTTTGGATTCGGCGGGAAACATCAAGCCGATGAACGATATCTTGCCGCAGGTTGCCGACAAATTTAAATCGATGCCTGACGGCATTGAGAAGACTGCCTTGGCTACCCAGCTGTTTGGAAGGTCGGGCACCTCGATGCTGCCTTTCCTGAACAAGGGATCGGCTGGTATTGCTGCTCTTGAGAAGCGGTCTCGAGAACTTCATCTGACGTTGACGGAGCTTGACAAAACAAAGTTCGCCAACTTCAAGACCGAGACCCGCAATATCAGTAGCCTCGGGACCGGGTTGCAGAACTCTGTCGGGTCGGCCTTCATCCCTGCTGTTACCGGGATCGTCCATTTGTTCGGTGAGCTCCTCGAACCGGCGGTCGCCAATATCACGAGGGTGATGGACGGGGCTGCCCCTTACATTCAAAAATTTGGTGATTATCTGTCAGCGATCCAGATCCCTGCTTCTGGGATCTCCGGGGTGCTCACTGGCATGGTCCCCATCGTCGGCAGTGTGGCTGGCGCCTTCGCGATGGTCAGCCATGGCGGCGCTATTGTCGATCTGCTGTCGAAGGTCCCAATGCTCGGCGGTGTGATGACGTCGTTGAGCGGGACTCTCGGAAAGCTTGGTCCGAGCTTGGATGGAGCCGGCTCGGGTTTTGAGAAGACGGGCTCGAAGGCGAAGAAGATGGGGTCGCTTTTCGGGATGATTCCGGGGCCGTTGAAGGCTGTCGGCTTGGGGATTCTTGCTGTCGGTGCGGGCGCTGTCATTTTTTCGCAGTTCGGTGACCAGATCAATGGTGTGGTTGCTCAGATTCCGGGGATGGTGGCCGGGTTCACGGCGGCTATCCCTGGGATTGTTTCTTCTATTACCGGCGCGATTCCCGGGATTGTGTCAGCGATCACCACGACGATCCCTCAGCTTGTCATGACTATCGTGACGATGCTGCAGACCTCGCTTCCAGCGATTGTCTCTGGTGCGGTTTCTCTGCTGATGGGGATCGTTCAGGCAGTCGGACAGATCATTCCTCCGCTTGTCGCGGCGATTCCTCCTCTGATCACGTCGCTGGTGTCGGCCCTGACTTCTTTGCTCCCCGTGCTGCTGCAAGGGGCTATCGGGCTGCTGATGGGGATTGTCCAGGCGGTGACTCAGGTGATTCCGCCGTTGGTGGCGGCGATTCCTCCTCTGATCACGTCGCTGGTGGGTGGGCTGATGTCGATGCTGCCTATGCTGTTGCAGTCCGGGGTTCAGTTGCTCATGTCGCTAGTGCAGGGGATCATGACGGCGTTGCCGCAGATTATGACGGCCTATGTGCAGATTGTGACGACGCTGGTTACTGGTATCGTCACAATGCTGCCGCAGATCATTGAGGCGGGCATCCAGCTGCTGATGGCGCTCATTTCGGGTATTGTGCAGATGCTGCCTCAGCTGATTTCTTCGGGCATCCAGCTGATCATGCAGCTCATTGGCGCGATCATCCAGATGCTGCCGCAGATCATTGAGGCGGGCATCCAGCTGCTCATGTCGCTCATTTCGGGTATTGTGCAGATGCTGCCTCAGCTGATTTCTTCAGGCATCCAGCTGATCATGCAGCTCATTGGCTCGATCATCCAGATGCTGCCGCAGATCATTGTGGCGGGCATTCAACTGATTATTGCCCTCGTTGGCGGATTGGTGAGTGCGATCCCAAAGATTATTCAGGCTCTTCCGCAGATCTTCACAGCCATCAAGCAGGGTTTCTCGGGCGTGGATTGGGGCGAGGTTGGCTCCCAGCTGATCGATGGCATCAAGAACGGCATCGTCAACGCGGCTCATCGGGTGGTTGATGCTGCCAAGGAGGCCGCCCAGAAGGCGCTGGATGGTGTGAAGAATCTGCTGGGCATCCATTCGCCGTCTCGGGTTTTCCGGGATCAGGTGGGCTCCATGATCTCGAATGGCATGGCTCTCGGTATCGAGATGCGTGGCCAGTCGGTGATTGATGCAGCTCGAAAGGTGGCGGCTGAAACGTCGAGGCAGGCGCAGGCTGCCGCATCGGATGTGCTGCGGTTCTCTGGGTCTGGCCGGTCTGCTGGCGGCGTGGCTGTCCCTGCGGGGCGTCAGGTGAATTATGGCGGTGTGAACATCCACACGAATGATGCGGCGGCGGTGTGGGCAGAGTTGCAGCTGAAGGAACGTCTTGGTGTGGGGGTGGTGTGATGCAGGTGATTATCGAGTCTGATCGGGATGCTCTGGTGCTTCCTGTGGCTCCTGACGTGTCCCAGGTGGATGTGTGGGGAATTGTCAAGGATGGGCTGGATGGGCTGTGGGGTGGCGTCGATTTTCGGGCTGAAGAGGTCGATAATCCGACTGGCGGGGGGCTGCTGGTTCCTGGCCGGGTGCGTACCGGTGGACGCTATATCACGGTCCAGTTCCTGCATCGTGCTAATTCCTCGGCGGTTGCTGAGTGGGAGGCGCGAGATCGGATTTCCGACATGGTGGGCCGCCAGCTGACTGTGACGGTGGATGGTCCTGCCGGGCTGCGCACCATCGCCGGGTTGATCAAGTCGAAGCCTGAGTTTGTGCATCTGAATCCGTGGACGTGCACCTGCGGTGTGGTGGTCATGTGTCCTGATCCGCTGTGGCGTGGTTTGCCGGTGTCGGTGGGTGGCCGGTGGGCTGAAACGTCTGGCGGTGGTTTGCAATATCCGCTGTATGGCGCTACAGGCACGCTACTGTACTCGATTGCTGCACCCTTGAATCGTGTGACGGTCCCGAATGGGGGCCGTCAGGATTCGTGGCCGATACTCCACACTGACGGGGCTTCGGAGTGGTGGCGGTTCACGTGTGCCGGACGGTCGGTGGAGATGCGTCATCCGACGGGTGCGTGTGTGGTGGATTGTCGGGCTGGGACGGTGACGGCTGGCGGGGTTGATCAGACGTCTTGGCTGTCCCGTGACGATTTTTTCCAGATTCCTCCGGGTGGTGCCGAGGTCGAGTTCTGGGCGTCTGGTGGTGTCGGTTTTTCGGTGGAGGTGGCTCCGGCATGGCTGTGATTGCTTTCGATTTCTTGTCTGGCCGGATGGTGACGCGGGTGGCTGCGGCGTCGTGGTCGTGGACTCGGGAATTGTCGGCCGAGGGTTCTTTCGAGTGCACGGTTTCGGATGTGGCTGAGGCTGCCCGGCAAAATTTGGTGGAAAACGCCCGTGAGTGGCGGACGGTGCTGGTCGATGCCGATTGGGTGGACGGCCCTACTGGCCGGGTGCTGGATGTGCACGCGTCAGGGATTGTGCATTCCAGAAAGTTTGAGGACAGCAAGGCAACTTTTTCGTGTGCAGGGTTCGCGTCGATCCTGTCGAGGCTGCTGGTTGTCAATCACGAGTTGGCGAACCGGAAGATTTCTGGCCAGATTTTGGACCACGAGTCGGAAGATATTGTGGTTCCGCCTGATTGGCAGATGTCGCATGGCGGGGCTCTCGCGGACATTATGGTTAAAATGTTGACGGAGGCAGGCTCTTACGTTGATTTGCCGGTGACGTTGCCAGATTATGAGGGCGGCACCAATAATCGTGTCTACTATTCGACCGATTTGGCGACGGTTCTTGACCGGTTTAATGATTTGTCGAATGTGGAAAACGGTCCCGAATATCAGTTCACGCCGCACATTATTGATGGGTTGCTGTCGCATTCGTTGGACCTTGGGCATCCGGAGTTGCGTCCGGAGGTGCACCGTATCGATGGCACGCTGGATGGGGTTCCTGTCACCGATGTGACGATGGATGCTTCGGGTGCCGACATGGCGACGGATGTGTGGGCGTCCGGCGGCAAGCAAGACGACAAGATTCTGGTCTCGCGTGCCACCTCCGCCAGCCTGACTGATCGGGGTTGGCCACAGCTGATGGTGGCTGACACGTCGCATCAGTCGGTGTCGGAGATTGACACTCTGGCTGCGCATGCCCGGGTGACGCTGCAGCGGGGCTCGGAGCCGTCGGAGGTTTTTTCGTTCAAGGTGGGCCGGGATTACGCCACGATCAGCCCGGGCGACTGGGTTGATTTGCGGTGGCAAAGCTGGTTTATGCCGACGCCAAAATGGTGGGCGCTGAAGGTTTTGCAGGTGTCTGGCGATGAGGGCGAGTGGCTGTCGGTCTCGTGCAGGGAGCGGGTGGAGAACTATGGGAGCCTATGATCGTATCCCGGCCGCTTCGCCGCTGGTGCAGGTGGCGAAAGATTTGCGATTGAAGCAGCGCCGTGAGGCTGATACGACCGCAGGGCAGCTCCACGACTCGTCTGCCAGAATCCGTGCACAGATCGATTTCCTGCTGTGGCAGACAGTCACGTCACCGGCGACCACCAGGGATGACGTCATGCAGGAGGTGCGGCAAGTCCGTGCCGACGAGACGTGGCGAGACTTCGATCCCGAGCGTGACGCGCAGGTGACGATGGTCACATCGTCGTCGGGGATCGTCATCGTCACGTGGGCTGGTCACGTCTACAGCCAACTGTACGGCGGAAATCTGCAGTCTACGATGCGCACCATGATCGCCGTCGAGATCGTGGGTGTCACGCTCCCGACGAGACGTGGCTCGATCTACATCGGAACCGAGTCGATGGGATTGGTTGGCTCGGGTGGACGGTTTTCGAGTTTCCAGCGTTTCGAGCTGGAACCAGACACGCAATACACGTTCCGAACCCGGCGCGGGTATGACCACAACATCGTCGGCGGCGGCGGCTTCGCTACGCACGAATGGAACGCCGGGACAATAATCTCGGTGCGCAAGGAAGGCATGTGATGGTGGGCACAGAATTGATTGGGGTGTGAGGAATGGCTGAGATTCGTCGGTCGCTTGGTGTGGCCGGATGGGATGCCGATGCCGAGGTGCCGTTGGGTGTGGTGTCGCCGGGTGATCACCGCCGGTCGGTGCAGATGCTCGCTGCCGCCGAAGGGGTTTTCGCCACGTCGGAGGGCACGGCTGCGCTGGGACGGCTTTCGGGGACGCAAGTTTCTTTGGGTTCCGGTGTCGCGGCCATTGAGGCACCTGATGGTGACGGCTGGTTTTTCCCGTCGTGGGATTCGACCACGCTGGATTTGGGTGTGGGTGCTGCGCAGGAGCGGATCGTGTCGGTCGTCGTCGAGCAGAAAAACTACACGGACGATTCGAACGCAAAGACGTCTCCTGCTCTGATCTCGATTCTGACGGGTGCCGCCTCGGCGACGCCGGTCGCTCCGATCATCGCTTCCGGGCAGCTGGAGCTGTGGCGGGTCCGCATCCCTGCCGGTGCCACCGTGAGCACGCAGTTCATTTTCATCCGCAAGCATTCCTGGACTGCCCCTGTGGGTGGCAGGGTTCCGGTGCCGACCGATCCGGATCTTGTGGCGTGGGATGCGCCGATGGACACGGAAGCCAGGGTGGTCGCCACCGGCGAGCTGTGGCGCAAGGTTGCGGGCGGGTGGGAGTTCACGCCTGCCGCCTCACAGCAATTCCATCTCGACGGCTACGGCGGGGACGCGAAGCCGCCAAGCGGCGCTGCGCCGATGCTGAAAATGGGATCATTCGCCGGACCAACGCCGGGCAACGGCCACATCGTCATCACTTTTGACACGCCATTCCCGTCGCAGTGCTCGGGTGCGATCACCGTCACTGGTGACGGTCCCGCCTACCCTGGACGGGCGACGGTCGAAAAATATGATGCCCAAACGCTGGAGACCGCCACCGACAACGCCGGTAACTTGACCCGCATCAACTGGTTGGCGTGGGGGTTCTGATGCTCCACTCGAAACCTGCCATTGTTTTCGCTGATCTGGTGCTGTCGCGGGGCCAGGAAACCCGGATTGCGTTCCGGCTCCACGACAAGGCCGGAGCCACGGTTGACCTGTCGCTTTCCACGCCTCACATCACTGTCACCGACCAGCACAAAACGGCGCTGATCGAGGCTGACGGCGTTGCGGATGGCGACATGGTGACATTTTTCCTGACCTGCCCTGACGTGGTGCCGGAGGTGGGCGAGTTCATCGCCACGATCGATCCGAACCTTTTCAACCAGCCACGTGTGGCGCAGGGCACGATCCGATTTGATGGGACGGCAACAGCATGAGTTCACAATTTTTTGATGGTTTCGGGGATGTGGCTGTGCCGGGTCCGCGCGGGCCTGTCGGTGACATCACGCCGGAGGCTGAGTCGGCACGGGCTGAGGTGGTGCGGGCCCGGGAGGATGTGGCTGCCGATACGCTTGCTGCTGGAGCTTCCGCGACGCAGGCTGCCGAGGCGCTCGCAGAAATGCGGCTGGTCGCAGGCTCCGATGAGGTGGTGAAAGCAATCGCCGACGCTGCAAGCGCGAAAGCCGACGCTGCAAGCGCGAAAGCTGCAGCCTCTACCGCCTCCACTGACGCGTCGTCGGCGCTGACGCAGCTCACCACGCAGCGGCTCGCGAAAATCGTGCCCGGCAAGACGAACCCGGCGGCGACCGTCCTGCCGGAAGCCGTCCCGCCTGCCGGCAGCCGGTTCATCATCCAAGCCGGCTCGGTGGTGCCGACCACCAACGCCGCAGGGGATTTCTCCTTCGAGTGGCCCGAAGCATTCCCGACCGGGATCCTGTCGGTGCAGCTCACGTCGGGTGACAGCGACGCCCACCTCGGCGCAATCGTGCTCCGCTCTGCCACCACCCTGACCACATGCCACGCCAGCGCCGTCGGCCGCGCCAGCGCGCCCGTCCGGTGCGACTACATCGCGATCGGCTACTAAAGGCACCGGCATGAAAACCAATCATTTTCCGGCCCGCCTGTGGTCGCTCATCGCCGAGCCAAAAACGGTCACCATCATCATGACCGTGATGTGGACATTCCTGATGGGGTTGGGTGTGTGGACGGTCACCGATGCGGCACCCGCCGGCACCCGCGACCTCATGGGGGTGCTGCTGATCGTGGCGGGGGCTCTCGGCACGGTCGGGTGTCCGCTCGGACAGTGGTGGGTGGAGCGGCCCGCGATCATCGCGGCCGTGACCGCTTTCATTATGCATCTGCTGATCGTGGTGGATGTGGCGCCACCTGACGGGCCGTGGGAGGTTGCTGCTGCCGCCGGGATGGTGGTGCTCATGGTGACACGCTGGGAGAGGATCCGGGGGCTGCCAGCCGATCCACGCAAACCCTCCCCGGGACGCAAGATCGGGCGGGGGGATCGTGGGTGAAGACCTCAGGCTGTTGGTCATGGCGGTAGGCTCGGGTGGCGGGTTCGCCGTCATCGGCGGGCTGATCCGGGGTGTCGCCGGGTGGCTGTCGGGAAAATCTGGCCGACAAATGCGTGACGCGCACGACGCGATTGAATCGCTGAACG
This sequence comes from uncultured Propionibacterium sp., assembly GCA_964293265.1. GTDB lineage: Bacteria > Actinomycetota > Actinomycetes > Propionibacteriales > Propionibacteriaceae > Propionibacterium. Next base: position 1,314 of record CAXYYR010000030.1, on the reverse strand, counting down.
AAGCTGGGCTGTGGGCCGAAACTTACTGGCACGCCCGCAATTATTGCCGCCGACATCATGAATGGACTGGCGAATATGCGGCAGGATATCCGCCGCCTCCCGACGAACACGAAACCATCTGAGCTCCGCAATCGCGGGGCTTTTTCATTCCCGAAAATCGACAGATTGGAATCAAAATGACTGATGTTCAGAATGCTCTTGTCCAGTGGGTGAAGGACCGTCAGGGACGCTATGCCTACAGTCAGGGTCCGAACCGCCTGAATCCTGACGCTGCTGGATATACCGATTGCTCCGCGCTCATGCATGAGGCGTATCGCGTCGTGGCAGGCATCGAGATTGGCACGTGGACCGGCAACCAGCAGGATCACGGCACCGTCGTGGTCGGCTCGGATGTGCAGACCGCTGGCGAGGCTGAGGCCCTGATGCAGCCCGGTGATCTGGTGTTTTTCGACTGGGATGGTCAGGCCGTCCAGTATTTCGACCACGTCGAAATGTATATCGGTGGCGGTCAGATCTGTGGTCATGGCGGACCTATGAACGGCCCTGTCATCAAGTCTCTGGCCGAGCAGTGGGGCATGGCGCACACTGTCATCGCGCGCCGCTACGTGGATGGTGACACGCAGGTGCAGGCCCCTTCTGTCCCGGCGGCTTCGGGGGTGCCGCGCATCAATTTCCCGGCGTTCGATATCCCCGGCGATCAATACTTCGGCCTGATTTCTGGTCCGAACGAATCGCATGGCGGCTATTTCGAGTCCGAAAAGGACAACGTCCGCGCCATCCAGCAGTGGCTTATCGCCCACGGCTATGTGCCGGGAATTCATGACATTGGCAATGGCTGGGCGGACGGCATTTTTGAGGAGCCAACTGCGCAGGCCGTGGCACGGTTCCAGCATGCTGAGCGTCCCAATGGCACCGAGTTCTGGGGTCAGGTGTGGTCCGACGACTACGCCACCATGGCCGCCAACAACGGCTGAGAGGAGAACGTCATGATCTGGACTCTCGCATTCTGGAAGGGTGCAGGCGAGCGAGCCATCAAAACCGCCTGCCAAACCGCGCTCGCACTGATCGGCACCTCCGCGCTCATCACCGACGTGTCATGGCTGGCCGTCGGGTCGGGTGTGGCGCTGGCCACCCTCGCATCCCTGCTCACCTCGGTCGGCAACGCCGACTTCGTAGCGGGCGGGAAGACTCCGCCTGCCGTCACCGCCTGACCGCACTGCTGCACACTGCACACACAAGCAGCGTAACCCCGAGTTCAAGGGGCCGGGGGGGGGGGTGTTTTTTTGTTTCGGGGAAGGGGCCTTCCGCGGCGGG
>CAXYYR010000029.1:0-20333 GCA_964293265.1 uncultured Propionibacterium sp. | reverse complement strand
AACTGCGGGCGCAGTGCGCACAGGCCGAAACCCGCCTGCAGGCCGGAGTTGCCCGCGGACTGGATAGAAAAGGCCCTAGTGGGCGGTGCCGTAGTGGGCGGCATTGAGAGCACGCAGGATGCGCATGAGGTTGGCCACCGGCTGCAGTGCGGGGTTGTTGGGGTCGGCACAGTAGGCCTCAAGGTGCCGGGTGATGATCCACATGGTTCCCGCTGCCAGGAATTGCCAGACCGCGGTGTCATCATGGTTGTGCCATTGCAGGGTGGGCACGGCCTGGAGCAGCTCGATGGTGGACTCGATGGCTCCCTGGTGGATGGCATGGCCGCCGGGGCCTTCCTCCACACGGCTGAAGAATTCACCATCTTCTTGCAGACGGGCGATCAGCTCGTGCAGAGCGGCCTCAATGGGGGCATCGGATGTATCGGCGCCCGATTCGAGTGTCGTGCGCAGCTGAGCAACCACTGGCGCGGCAAGGGCATTGAGCTTGGCGAGGCCTGCATCGCTGAACAGGCTGGCAAGGTCACCGGCGTGTTCATAGAAAGTCGGACGGCTCACACCGGCGGCTTTCGTCACATCGGTGACGGTGATCTCGGAAGCATCAAGGTCACCGAGCAAGTCAGTGGCGGCGTTGAGGAGCGCTTCACGCGAGCGCACGGCCATGGGATTGGGCCGCTGGGTTATACTCATGTAAATACTTTAACACTTGTAAGACCAGAGGCAAGCCCGGGAGCTATTCGGGTGGAAGTTCCTTCAGCACGCGCGCTGGGACGCCGCCGACAACGCTGTTGGATGGCACATCGTGGGACACCACTGCTCCTGCTGCGATCACAACATTGCTGCCAATGGTGACGCCGGGCAGGATCGTCACACCTCCACCGATCCACACGTCATTGCCGATCGTGACCGGGCTCGCCTTGGCCAGATATTTCCGTCTGCCCTCAGCTGTCATCGGATGGTTCACCGTGTAGATGCCCACCGAAGGACCGATCATCACATGGTCGCCGATGGCCACCGGCGCAATGTCGAGGATCGTCAGGTTGTAATTGGACAGGAAATCGTGGCCCACCCGGATATTGCGGCCGTAGTCACAGTTGAACGGCGCCTGCACACTGAGCTGATCACCGGCCGCCCCGAAGATCTCGCGGATCTTGGCGGTCTGGGCGTCGGGGTCAGTGGCAGGAATGGCATTGAACTCGGCGCACAGTTGCGCCGCACGCGCCTTGCGCGCCGCAACTTCAGGGTCGAGGAAGCAGTACCACTCGCCGGCCTCGAGCTTGTCCAATTCACTGGTCATGGGGTGATTGTCTCGCGTCCAGGGCGCTCACCAACTGATCCACCTTGGCACCAATCTCGCGCGCAAGATCTGCCGGGCTGGCTTCATCACGAGCAGCCAGACCTTGCACCAAGAGATGCCGCACATAGGTGGACAGGGGAATGCCGAGCCGGTTGGCCTGCTCCGTCAGTTCGCTGACCTCATTGTCATTGAGTCGCACTGACAGCACCTTGGTTCGATCATGCCCGCGCACGATCGTGGTGTGGCGCTGAACACGCTCGTCAGGATTGGCCTCCGATGCCTCTGACTCCTGGAGGATGAGCTTCTTAATGTCCATGGTTCTCTGCCTCTTGGGGCGTCTGGGAGCCGTCATTCTGGAAGCGTAATACATACGTATACACGGATGAGCGGATTGGATGAGACTGCCTCTTCGACACGCATTACCCATCTGGCTGAGGTCCGGGCGGGCAAGCGGGCGAACTGGCCCGTCCGGATGACACGCACGCTACGGGACGGGTCTGACAGTTTTGGGTTGACCACAGAACTGGGCATCCGGAGCTCAGGTTTTCCACCTTGCTTCCCCCACGCCAAAAGGCTTACGTTCGTGCAACCACACCTGTGCCCCGGGGGCTTCGTCGAGTCACCGAGCCACCCCGAGGCGAAATACCCATGTGCAATCCTCCCCACATCTCTGTGAGCACCCCCCATCGGTCCGGACGTGGACCTCGACAAGGACGTGATCCTGCTTTCGGACGGCACACGCCTGACCCAGGAAATTGCCGATGAAATCGTGGATGAGGCCCGGCAGCGGTTTGGCCTGGCCGTGCACCCCGGGTTTGAACAGCTAGAAGGCAGTCAAGAACAGGGGTTGAAGGGTAATTCCTAGTCAGATCAGGTTTGGAAAATTGGCGGATCGACTGGGTTTGCTTGAGCACCCAAGGGCCTCCTATCTTCGTGTCCACGAAGCTGGTATCCCTCCCGAAGGACTGCAGATGCCACACCCCCCAGTAATGCCCCTCTGACACTTCGACCCTCGATGAGCACTTTCCAGGCTTGGACCACTCAAATTGTGTGTGCACAGCACCTTCCCGACATCTGAGCCGTGAACACAGACCCAAACTGATCTCCCGGTTGAGGGACTACCACCGCGATGAGAAATGGAGAGACCGAGCAAAACCAGAACTCCAGTACCAAACTGATGAAATTGTCCGTAACTCGGATCCAAGTTGCCCTGTATGCCGAGGAACCCTGAAGCGTATTCTCTCGCTCAACCAGAGCGATCCCGTCATGGCCAGTGATGAATTACTTCTTCCATTTATGACCTCGGGACACGCCCTCTTGGCCATTAGTTTATCGATCATTGGTCTATCGAGTCAGCAACTCGCCCATCCAATTTCCAATTGGGAAGTTGGATTGGTGTGTGGCCTCCTACTTATCATGTTAATTCCCATTGCCAATCTGTTCCATAAGGGCCTTCTCGAACGCACTCAGTACCGCAGCGACATCCTCGATCTCATCAAAATCCTGAACAACGCAGTCCCTGGCAAGCTCTGCAAGAAGCACCACGATCTAACGGTCACTTCTGCGGATCCACTCGAACGGGAAGTATCTTCATCCAAAACCGCTGATCAGCTCCAGCAAGGTGACCCTGGCAACCCCACGCAATCTGATGGCACTCCACTGACCAACTAAGCCTTAGCTCCATATATTTTTTGCATCAAGTTGTTGAATCAGCATTGTCTGTTACTATCAAGGAGTCCCCCCCATGGCAATTAGCAAGCGCAACGGCGAGTACTTCAAACGGTTTGTAACAGATTGGGCGCCCCATTACTTCAGCATTCGTGGCAGCGAAATGGAGAACGCCAGTGAATGGACATATCGGAACTGTGACCCGAGCTGTCCACACTGTCGACAGACCCTCGATGGACTTGCAAGAAACGAGCGGGCAAATCTCATCAGCACGCGCCTCACTCACCCAGTCGTTTGGGCGAGTCTCGCCATTTGTTGTGTGTTTGGAATCGGGATCTTACCCGAATCATTCCAGGGCGCCGATTGGCTCAAGCGATCAGGCCCATATTATTCATCTGGAAGTCCAAAAACTGTTGCCTACATAGTTATTTTCATCATTGCGGCTTTTGGAGTTGCCATGAGGCTGTCCCAAACAGCGGTACGCAACCACATCAAGGGCCGTCTGGTCATGGTCACCCAGAAACTGGACTCAGTGCCCGTCGGCGAGCTGTGCGATCGTCACCGTGGCACCCGGGTATCCACCGACCAACTAGCCACCCCATCCCCTGCTTTCAACCACCCCGACACCGATGAGATGTGGAGCGCGTAAACGCACAGACGCCTAACATCGAAGGCACCGCGCACGACTCGCGTGGCAAGGATTCGCACCATTCCGACAGGCATTGTCGCGATGGGCACAGGCAAGGGGAGACCATGAAGTATGCAGTGATTGGCGCCGGCGCAATGGGATACCGCTATGGCGTCCTGCTGCAAGAAAATGCCGGCGTCCCGGTGGATTTCGTTGACACCTGGGAGCCGAACCTTGCCAAGGTAGCCGAGCAGGGCGGCGTCTACGTCTCGCGTGACCATGAGGATCGCCACCTGGTGCCGATCAACCTGTCGACACCCGAGGCATACACCGGCGATCCCGATGTGTGGATCGTGTTTGTGAAGCAGATGCAGCTGGAAGAAGTGCTCCAGCGTTGCGCGCCATTGTTCAAGGATCACCAAGTGGTGTTCTCAGCGATGAACGGTTACGGACACTTCGAGAAGATCCAGAAGTACTTCAGCGACGACCGCATTTATGGCGGCACCGCCATGATCGCCACCGTGCTGAATGGCCCCGGCGATGTTGACTTCATCGGCAAGTCCGGCGCTGGTGAAATGCACATGTGTGCGTTCAACGAGAAGATCACCGACGTTGAAAAGCTGATGGCCGAAGAATTCAAGGCCGCGAACCTCAACCCGGTGATCACCGAAAACTTCATGGGCACCTGCATGGCCAAGGTGATCTTCAATTCAGTGGTGAACACCCTGTGCACGATGTACGAGATCACGATGGGCCAGTTCATCGAATATGAAGGCGCCATGGACATGGCCAAGCAGCTGATCAACGAGGCCTATGACGTGTGCGAGCGGGCCGGCATCAAGCTGATCGAGAGCCGCGCCGAAGAACTGGCGTCCGTCGAATTCGTGAGCCGCGTGGGCAACCCGCTGCACTACCCGTCGATGTATCAGGACATGTCGAAGGGCCGCCCCACCGAGGTGGATTACATCAACGGATACATCGCCCGGCTGGGTCGTGAGAACGATTACGCCGCCCGCACCCACGAGTTCCTCACCAAGGGCGTGCACCTGGCTGAGCTGGCCTGGCAGATCCACAATCGTGGAGCGCTGGCGCATCTGGGCTGAGTTGCTCTAGGACGGGCACAAGTTCATCTCCATTGTTTCCGTCGGCTCCTCCCGGCATAGTTGACTGCAGGGAGGAGAGCCATGACTGAGTTGAAGCGCACTGGTCACGTTCGTTTTCGTGACCTCAAACCCATTTCCCTGCCGTCTTCATGGCATGACCTCCAAGGTCCCCGAACGGGGAGGCTTGAGTTGCCGCTGCGCATTGTCTGGGCTCCCGGCAAGCGGATCTACAACGTCGAGAATTCAGTTGACCTGCACGCGGCCTATCAAGCCATCTTGACTGAAGGCACTGCCGACGATCTGGACCGTTGGCTGAATGGAGACCTGTTGAAACAGTCGTGGCTGATGCTCCATCTTGACCCACGCATAACCGAGCTTTGGGAAGCCCGCTTTCCTGAACTTGTGGGTTGATGATGCAGCACCCCCTCAACGAGCAACGACATGTTGCGGCCCTTGCTCTCGAAGTGCTGGCAGAACATGGCTTCGTCCTCGCAGGCGCCTCCGCAATCCGCGAGCACGGGCTCATCGCGAGGCCCACACAAGATGTAGACCTCTTCACCACTGAGGCGTCCTCCGTAACATTTGATGACGCACTCGCATGCACAGTGCAACATTTCACTGCCCACGGGTACACCGTAGAAATCGCCCGCCACGTTCCGTTATTTGCACGGCTGGTGGTAACAACCACTGATTCTGCGGCAACTGTTATTGATATGGGAGTTGACTGGCGAGGATCCCCGCCCTTCATCACCAATCTGGGCCCAATACTTGCCATCGACGATGCAGTGGGAAATAAAATCGCTGCACTCTTCTCCCGAGGCGAGTTCCGAGACTATCTCGACGCCGACGCCATCCGGCAAAGCAGGAAATTCACCAACGAAGAGCTGTACGACCTGGCAGCGCGAGCTGACCCAGGATTCTCGCTGCACCGATTCCGCCAACAGCTCGAATCATTCGAGCTACTCGAGGGGATGGCAGAGCCAAGGTACGGGATCTCAGCCGATGAATTGGACGAGATTCGCAGCCGGATCCGCTCGTGGGCTCGCAGTATTCAAAAACTTGGCCAGGACAACTGAACCAACCTTGATAGCCTTTACCCAATAGACCCCCGGCCGGCCTCTTCCCACAAGGAATGCACACATGGCCGGAGCCTTTTTATTTATCGTCCAAAAACGCACCATCCCGGTCAGGTGGCCACCTCATCAGTGGCTCACCCAACCGGGGCGTCTGCTGGGCGAACTCAGAACCGTGAGCGTGCCACGGCAAGCTCGGTCTGCACCGTCTCGGGTTCGGAGCCCACCGGCAGGTTGGTGGGATCCAATGCCCCGTCCACACCGGAATCGGACGCGAGACCCGCAAACAACGGCGCCAGATCATAGGGTGCCTGGCCCTTGTCGGCCACCAACTCAAGCGTCTTGTGATCAGCCTCCGGCGAGTTGAGGCTGGCGAGCAGCACCTCTGCAATCTGGGCGCGTGCGATCTGTCCGTCGGCGGGGCCACCGGTCAGGTGGGTGTCGCCCTGGCGCATCACGATGCGGTGCTGATCTGGCTCGTTGTAATCGAACCAGCCGGGCCGCACGATCGTGTACGGCAGCCCGCTGGCTCTCACCAGGCGTTCACTGCGGCGCTTCCACACGCTGCGCTCCCACTTGGTGACGCCCACCGCCGTCATCAGAGCAATGCGTGCGGGGTGGTCGAGCGCGGCCAGCACATTGCGCACGATGTCGTAATCAACGGCCTCGGCCTGCTCGGCGCTCATCGTGCCTTGGGTGAAGACAATGCCGTTGACGCCCTGCAGCGCCTGGGCGAGCCCCTCGGGTCGAGTGGGGTCAGCAACAGCAATACGCACCCCATCAGGGAACAGCGACTGCTGATCGGCGCGGCGCACCAAGGCGGTTGTCTCCAGACCGGATGCCAGTGACTGGGCCACCACATGGCGTCCGATGGAGCCCGATGCGCCCACGGCAAGCACCGACGTGACGTTGAATGAGTTGTTGGTCATTGTTGTTGCCTTTCAGGCTTCCGGAATGTCGATGCTGTAGTTGGCCAGGGTGATGCTCGAGGGCTCGGGGCCGCCGCGAACGCCCTTGTCGAGGGCGTCAATACGGGCAAGTTCGTCAGCACTCAGCTGGAAACCGAAGACGTCAAAGTTGGCGGCGATGCGCTCGGGCTTCACTGACTTCGGGATGGCGGAGCGTCCCTGGGCAAGATGCCAGGCAAGCATCACCTGGGCGGTTGTCTTGCCGTGTGCCTCTCCGATCTGGCGCAGCACGGGGTCGGTGAATGTGGAGCCGCTCTGGCCGTTGCCATAGCTGGTGATGCCACCCATCGGCGACCACGCCTGGGTGAGAATGCCGGCATCGGCATCGGCCTTCTGCACATCAGCCTGGGTGAAATAGGGGTGCACTTCCACCTGATTGACGGCTGGCACCACGCTGGTGGCGTCGAGCAGTGAGGCAAGCACATCGGGCATGAAATTACTCACACCGATGGCGCGGACCTTGCCCTGGGCGAGCAATTCCTCAAGGGCCTTGTAGGCGCCGATAGTTTTATCGAAATCGCTTGTCAGCGGCTGGTGCAGAAGCAGCAGGTCGATCTGGTCGACGCCGAGTTTCCCGGCGGCCTTCTCGAAACCGTGCAGCGCCTGATCGTGGTCGAAGTCGGTGATCCACAGTTTGGTTTCAATGAACACCTGGCTGCGGTCGAGCCCGGAGTCTGCGATGGCCCGGCCCACCTCGCGCTCGTTGCCATAGGCGGCAGCAGTGTCGATGAGTCGGTAGCCCACGCGCAGAGCCTCGGCCACCGACGCGGTGGTCACCTCGGGCGGTGTCTGGAAGACGCCGAAGCCCAGGGCGGGCATCGTCACGCCGTTGTTCAGAGTGACAGTTGTGGAAGTCGCGGAGTTGTTCATGTCTGCCACGTTAAGCGGCGAAAACCCGGCGAAACAGGCACTGGCATTACACCCCTTCACGGGGCACCCATGGACGGCCCGGGCCAACCGAGCACAACTGTCAGAACAACGCCACCGTCAGCCTGGCTGGCGCTCGCTCACCCGCGCAGCTTCGGCCTCACGGGTGGCCACCAGACTGCCGAGCAACTTGAGCCGTTCGTCCGAGATGCTGCCGGGAGCCGCGGTGTAGGCAAACATGAACAGTTGCGGATGTTCGGGCAGGGTCATGCCCTGATAGTTGAGCTCCAGATCGCCCACTTCAGGATGGTGCAGACGCTTGATTCCGGCCCTGTGGTGCCGCACATCGTGACGCGCCCAGCGTTCGCAGAAGTCATCGCTGCGGGTGACCAATTCACCCACCAGATCAGTGAGTTTCTTGTTGCGCGGGAAGCGGCCGGCATAGCTGCGCAGGGTGGCGACGCAACCCTCGGAGACATCGTCCCATTCGGGGAAGAATGTATGGGCCGCAGGGTCGAAGAATGTGAACCGGGCAATGTTTCCGTGCGCCGATGCGCTGTTGACCACCGGCGAATACAACGCCCGGCCCAGCGAATTTGCCGCGATGAAGTCCATGCCGATGTCGCGCACCCACATCGGTGATCCGGTGACGGCGTCCAAGAACTGTTGCAGGGTTTCGGGCACAGCGGGCCCGGTGACTTTGCGGCGACGCACCGGACGCGGCCCGGCGGCGCGGGCAAGGTCGGCGAGATGGTCGTATTCGGCGTCGTCAAGCTTGAGCGCGCGGGCAAGTGAATCGAGCACTTCGGGTGAGACACCAGCCAGATCGCCACGCTCCATGCGTGCGTAATATTCCACGCTCACGCCGGCCAACAGAGCAACCTCTTCACGCCGCAGACCGGGCACACGCCGACGGGCGCCGGCAATGAGGCCCACCTCTTGCGGCGTGATCTTGTCGCGACGTGTCTTGAGAAACTCCGTCACCTCTGCATGCTGGTCCATGGCCCCCACGCTAATCGGCAAAGTGCCGCTCAAGCAGGAACTGCCAGTACACCCATAACCAGTGCCTTCTGCGCGAGCGCAGGGCGCGCTGAACTGTGGTCATGAATTCTTCAGGCCTGCGCCCCGAACGCCACCCGGGCATGGTGTTGGCGCTCATTCTGGTGAGCTATTTCATGATCGTGCTCGACAATTCGATCATCTTCACCGGGTTGCCTGAGATCCAGACTGCCCTCGGATTGGGCGCAACGTCATCGGCATGGGTGCAGAACGCCTACACCCTCGTCTTCGGCGGACTGTTGCTGTTGGGAGCACGGATCGGCGACTTGCTGGGACGCCAGCGGGTGTTCGTGGTGGGGCTGGCCATCTTCGGACTGGCATCACTGCTTGTGGGAACGGCGCAGAACGAAGTCTGGCTGATTGCAGCCCGGGCCTTTCAGGGCATCGGCGCAGCCATTGTGGCGCCAACCTCGTTGTCGTTGATCACGGCGCCGTTTCCGGCGGGGCCGCAGCGCACTCGTGCAGTTGCCGCCTATGGCACCACCGCCGGTCTGGGCGCGAGCCTGGGCTTGCTGGTTGGCGGGGCATTGGCAAGTTGGGTGAGTTGGCGTGCCGGATTCTTCATCAATGGGCCGATTGCGGGGCTCATGATCGTCGGTGCTGTGCGCTATCTGCCGCATTTTCCGCGCGAGCAAGGTCGCTTCGATGTGTGGGGTGCCCTGGCCTCGACGGTGGGCATGGGGGCCCTGGTGTTCGGCATCATCAATGCCGGTGAGACCGGTTGGGGCAGCGTAAACACGCTTGTCCCGCTGCTGGTGGGTGCGCTGGTGCTCGGCCTGTTCGTGGCCAACGAGGCGCGGGTGGGACAGCCGATCATGCCGCTGCGGCTCTTCGCGAGCCGTCAGCGTGGCGGGGCGGCGATTGCCCGACTCATGTTTGCCGGCACGATGATTGCGTTCTTCTTCTTTCTCACTCAGTTCTTCCAGGGCGTCTATGGCTGGACGCCGCTGCAGGCGGGCCTTGGTTTTCTGCCGATGACGCTGGTGCAGTTCGTGCTGTCACTGTTCGTGCCTCGGCTCACCCGTCGCTTTGGCAATGCAGCACTGGTGGCGGTGGGGCTCGGGCTGGTGTTCGCGGGCATCGCGTGGATGTCGCAGCTGAGCGCTGACAGCTCATATCTGGTGGGGCTGTTGGCCCGCTGGTGATCATTGGCTTGGGGCAGGGCATTGCGTTCGGACCGATCACCGCAGCCGGAATTGCTGGCGCACGCGCTGAGGATGCCGGTGCTGCGTCAGGTGTGGTGAACACGGCGCATCAGCTGGGATCGACGCTGGGTGTGGCGATTCTCACGTCAGTTGCGGCCAGTGCCAGCACGCTTGAGGGCCGGGTGACAAGCGCTTTTGCCGGTGGCGCCGTGATGATGGCGATTGCCCTGGTGGCAACGCTTGCGCTCATTGTTCCGGCTGAGGTGGGTTCACGTCGCCTGTCACGGGTGATTGCAGCCGATGAAGCCGAGGAACGTCTCGTGGCGGCACGCGTCCTAGAAGAAGGGACTCGGACGGCATGAGGCAACGCATTGGACGCCGCACTCTTTTGGGCGGCGTGGGAGCACTTGCAGCTGGTGGGGTGTTGGCCGCCTGCAGCGCGCAGAATGACTCGGCGGGTGAGAGCAGTTCCAGTCAGAACAACAGCGGAGGCACAGACGTGGCAACACATGTTGACAACGTGCAGGGCAGCGGATCACGCGTGCTGGTGGCGTATTTCTCGCGGCCGGGTGAAAACTATTGGGAGGGCGGGCGACGCAATCTTGCAGTGGGCAACACCGAGCTGTTGGCCGGCATGATCGCGCAGCGCATTGCCACCGATGTGTTCCGCATTGACCCGGCAACGCCCTATCCCGATTCCTATGACGACACTGTTGAGCTCAATGTGCGCGAGGAGCAGGACAACGCTCGTCCGGAAATTGTGGGACAGCTGCCCGATCTGAGCGCCTATGACACGGTGCTGTTGGGCTGCCCGGTGTGGAACAGCCGGGCGCCGATGATCATGAGCACATTCATCGAGGGCGCCGATTTCACCGGCACAACGCTGCTGCCATTCGTGACCCATGCGATGAGCGGCATCAGCGGGGTGCAGTCTGGCTACCGGCGGGCGTTGCCGGGCATCAATGTGCCAGACGGGTTTGCCGTGCTGGGCAGCGAGGTGTCCGAGGCTGGCGAGTCGCTGGACCAGTGGCTGCGCACAAACTCGCTGATGGCCTGAACGCCGCTGGCCACGGCGACCAGATTCTTCACAACAACAGAACACAGAACTAGACAACCTTTGAGAGGACTCATGATGAGCAACAAGCAAAACAATTCGGGCCGGGTGGCAGTGATCACCGGGGCGTCGTCAGGAATTGGTGCGGCAACAGCCAGGGCGCTGCACCAGCAGGGTTACCGGGTGGTGTTGTTGGCCAGGCGCGCCGACCGCATCGAGGCACTGGCCGCCGAGCTTGGCGACGGTGCGTTGGCGATCGCTGCCGATGTCACCGACCACGAGGCGTTGGAGAAGGCAGCCGCGAGGGTGAAAAGCGAGTTCGGCGGGGCCGATGTGTTGGTGAACAATGCCGGCGTGATGCTGCTCGGGCCGTTCTCGGCAGAACGCCATGATGACAATCGGCGCATGGTTGAGGTGAACCTGTTGGGTGCGATGACCACCACCGAGGTGTTCCTGGACCAGCTGCAGGCCAGCGACGGCGCCGATTTTGTGAACCTCTCATCGGTTGCCGGACGCACCGCACGGGCAGGTAACAGCGGTTACGCCGCCACCAAATGGGCCATCAATGGCTGGTCAGAATCATTGCGCCAGCAGCTGCTGCCCACGGTGCGGGTGACCCTCATCGAGCCCGGCGTGGTGGACACCGAACTGCCCCATCACATCACCGACGAGGCAACCCGCGAGATGGTGCAGAAGGGCTATGACCAGGCAACAGTGCAGCCCGAGGAGATCGCCAATGTGATTGCCTTCGTGCTGGGTCAGCCGCGACATCTGGCCATCAACGAGGTGCTGCTGCGGCCTGCGGACCAGTTGGGGTGACTGGGGTCAGAGCTCAGTGATCGTAAACCTCGCGGCGATGGGCTGCCCGCACAATTTGGACGAGCAGCTCGGAATCAAACACGTCGTAGATCACTCGATAATCACCGATACGAATGCGCCAAGCTGTTTGTTGGCCCACTAATTTGCGTGCCCCATGCGGCCGAAGATCCTCTGCCAGGGCGCCCACAGAATCAAAAATTCGGGTGCGTGCTTGCCGTGGCAGCTTCCGTATCTGACGTGCAGCTGCGCTCGTAAATTCGACGCGGTAACTCATGCAGATGTCTCAGCACGCAGTTCAGCCAGCGAGATGCGACCTCCATCATCCTCGGACTTCGCCTGGCGATATGCAGCAACATCCTGAGCCATCTCGAATGCCTCGAGCGCCTCCAAATCTGCGACCCCGATGACCACGGCAGCGAGTTTCCCGTTCTTCGTCACACCGATACGTTCCCCGGCATACATGGCACGGCCAAGGACGTCAGACAGCCGACTACGCAGTTCACGGGTTGACACTTCTTCCGTCACAATGTCCATGGTTCCAACTATAACCCCTACTTCAATTGTGTACACATCTTCATCGTGAGGTGGGCGGCCGAGTCTGCTGCAAGGCTTGTCTCGTCAACGCACGGGGCTGCTGCGTCGACCTTGGAGCTGCCGAATATGACGGCGCATTCCATCGGCCATATCAACCCCAATGTGCCCTTCATCCAACAACCGCAGCGCTGAATTCAAAATCTCCTTGCTGACGGTCACCCCGGCCTCGGCTGCGTCGGTCAATGCGTCGTAAATCACATAGTCTTCTTGATCCTGTTGATCCGGGCCGAAAAATGCCTGCATGTGTGTGGGTAGGCGTGGGATCACTTCCCGCCGGAGGATGTGTTCGAGGTCGTCACAGTTCCAGGTGTCCCACGCTCGCGTTTCAGGCATATCAGGACGCTCCATCTTGCGCAGAACGGTCCACAGATCCTCGTCATCACCCACCCGAGCACCGTCAAGCCAGAGTTGGCGGTCTGCGTCATATGTGTTGAGTGCCTCATTCACCAGTTCATCGGGTATGGGCGCGGTGGGTGTGGGTGCATCGACCAGCCAGGGATCATGCAGCCAGCCGTTATGAACAGGAGCCCCGAAACCTGGGATGCGATGCCATTGGTCTCGTGAGTCGATCCACTCCACGCCAAGCGGTGTTCGGTCATTGAGCAGCGTTGCGAAGAGGTGGCCGTTGACCTCGTCGCGCACATACATGATTTTCGGCTCAGCTGACCGGTCCATGTTCCTCACCTCACGACACCTGATGCCCTCTGGCTTCTAGTGGCAATGAGCATATGGTGCAGGGCTGACATTCAAGGTCTTGGCTTGCCTCACCGCGCAGCTCGTTCAGGGAGACGGTCTAGCCGTTGACAGGTTGACGCGAGCGGCAATACCCATATGGTCCTTCCTGGCTCAATTTCTCAATTACCAAAGGCACAGCGCACTGCTTTAGTCGGGTGAAGTGAACCCGGCATCCCAAGCTGACGTGGAGTCTGATCCAACGCTCCCAGTCGATAGCGAGACCACGCTGAGACCTCGGGCACCAAGGTCCATCAGCCGCCAAATTGTCAGTGTTCTCTGCAAGGGTTGCAACTGAAGGACCCCCCGATCACCTCGCCACCAAGGAGTCACCATGCTGTCTGACCAATGGCTACACCACGGATGTAAACCGGATGAGCCCATCTATGTTGGCAAGCTCGTGTCGTACAGGATCTGGCGCAGACCCCGTGATGGAAAGGCCGTGGGCACAAGCGTTGACTTCCACAACACCGGAGAATGGACGCACGAGTTCTCCGCCAATGACTGGGACCGATTTGCCAAAGAGGTTCTGAAGGCCACGCCCGACAGCATCGTGGCTGATTTCAGTGACCACCTCACCTCGCAGGCACATATTGGGTTCGCCAAGACACTCGATAGTTTCGGCATTCCGAACCAAGTGATCTCGTTCCCACCAGACGACTTCTACACCATGAACACATCACAATGACCGCGCACTCGGCCTGTTGCCACGATCGGACACATTGAGCACTTCACGATTGATTCCCGACCCCATTCACCTCTGGACGTGTCAGCACCCAGCCGTGTGGGAGCTGTTGAAGAGCGGTGGGACCTACCGCACAGCGGAACGCCTTGCAGCGCCCTATTTCTTCGGAGCCAACGGGCAGCCCGATGCTGCTTTTGAGATGTCATACGACTGGATCTCCGGGCAACTGGCCAAGCGCAGTCCACGTCCAAACCCTAATCTGCGCTGGCCGGTATGGGCTGATTGGAGCCGCGGCCCCGAAGGCCCAGGGCGTCCCGATCTACGCAGGGTGCGCCCGATCAAGCCGGGTGTGATGCTCGAGTTGCAGATCAGTAGCCAGCGAGTGCTCCTCAATGACGGCATGGGCTGGTACAGCCAACTGAATCAAACGTGGAACGGACGCGGCCACGACAAGTACTTCGACGCAATAGACGCGATGGGCCCATCAGATGTACGAGCACGAAGGCGTCTTGAGCAACGAATGAAGAAGACCTGGCGCCGATCACTCGCCGTGAATCCAGCCCGATACACCGAGGCTGTGTTCTGGGAACTCAGACCAGAAGATGTGGTGCGACATTGGCATTACAAGGGATGGCCCGCAACGAAGTATTGACGAGCCTACGAGGGGTGCCCGGGACAAACTCGGTGTGTGCAAGGATTCCGACATCGTCTGCTAACCAGCCGAGAGGGTTCACATGACCACCGATGAACTGTCAGCTCGATCCTTCGCACGGGTGCTGCGCAAGCTGCCCGAGCATCCGCGGATCACGGAGAGCTTGTGCGGCGGCAACTACTCGGGTGTGTGGTATTCGAGCCAGCGCGAGCACATGGTGGGTTGGTTCAGCGAGCTGGCGGGGCCCGGCGCATACAACCGCAAGGGCCGCGGGCATGACGCCAGATTCGGCTACACCCACTCCCAATGCCCCGAAGCACTCATCTGGATTGGTGAGGCGCTGGGTGAGCGCCCCGAAGTTGTGAAACAGGCCGTTGACGCCATGAAACAGAACCCGCATCACAGCGCTCAGTGCGGCGCAATCCGCAAGTTGATTCCGTGGGCGCGCATCGTCGAGCTTCTTGACAAGCAGCCCGGAGTGGGACGCAAGCCCCGACATCGGGTCCGCATACATCTGGGATAGCAGCCAGCTTGATCTCCCGATGCCCATCACATCCACCAGAATTGTCAGTCCTCACGGCAACACTGAACCCATGAGGACACGACGGCAGGCTCTGGGGCAGCGGATCCGAGTGATGCTGTTCGGACGGCGGCACACTCCTCGTGCCTTGTATGCCCACTTCATTCGCACTGGCGACGACCATCCGGAGCTGCGTTCGCTCGGCATGGATATTCGCCTCTCGGAGATGGTCGAACTCACCAGACACTCGCCGCAGGTGCTGGGGAGGGGAGCCGATGGCAAGGGCATCACGGCCCTAACCACCGACCCCTCGGGCGTGATCCTGTCGTGGCCAGTGAGCGGCGATGGCTGGTTCTTCCACGGCGCCTTGATGGGCCCCGAAATTTTCATGGCCTACGCCGGTCGCATGGCCTTTTCACCCCTGGCCGAGGTAACAATCGTCAACGAGAATTATGAAGAGTTGACCAGTTTCACCGCACTGGCTGACGATCCCGGCGCATTCCCTCACCGGGGCGGTCTGCCGCACCCTGACGAACTTCTGGGGCTTCGAGTCAGCGCCCTCGCCATGACTGCCACGGTGGAACCGCATGCACCAGAGCCCGCCAAAGAACCCATGGACTGGGAAGTGCTCACGGCCAACACACGATGGACTCTCGAGCCACGTCGGCCTCACGCATCACCCCACAAGGTCACCAACACCCAGAGATGCACCGTGGCGATCACCTGCCGTTGCACATCGGCTGAGCTGCGCACCAACCAGCTCACCAGGAAGCAGTTCTGGTATGTGCTCACCGAATGCGTAGTCCCCTTGGTGATTGCGCTTCCTTCAGACATCGATCCGCCGCCAACACCGGGCGCCACTATTGCCGGTGACTTCGTGATGACGGCAAGCACGATGGGGCTCGTTGACATTTTTGAATATCAGAACGAGTCCGCAGATCAGGACACCACGGACCATCAGACCTCGTCGCCTGATCCCGAGCTTGAGGCGGGTACCACCACCCCACACGAACCGATGACACACCCGCGGCCGAGCCAGCGTCCGCACGCGTTGTCGCCCAGCTTGTGGAGCGATGTCATTGCCCAAGCATCCACGCTGGATGCCCTCGATCTGCCCGCGGGCCACCAGGTGTTGGGCACCGCATTACGTTTCAACGGCTGGGCTTCCGACAAGCGCCTCGACAACGTGGGGCGACTGTGGCTGCAATTGGCTGAGCAGTTCCCACACACCGGATTGTGGCCGATCTGTTCCCACAGTCAGGACCTGCGCGACCCACGAACCGCACCTTTTGCCCTGTCGTGGGCAAACAATGATCCACGAGTTGCCCGGGACCCTGTCAATTGGTTGAGGACCAATTACCCGGATATCTGGCCCTGGTATGAGCGAGAACTCGAGGCCCGTTGCGGTTGGGTACGTCAGCACGGTGACTACCCACAAGTGATTGGGGTCCCACCGCATTTGGCTCCATGGGAAGAGCCCGAGGGTGCGGGTTATCTGGAGCTGGTGCCCTGTCGGCGCCCTTCCGATGCGGCGGCTGTGCTGATGGACCAGCGGTGGGACCCACACGGTAAGCAAATGGGGCTCTTTGTTGGTTGTCTGCGGCGTTGGGAGGAGAACTATGGCCTGGTTCCGGCAGAGCTGGGCGGCGACCATGCCGTGTTCATGTTGGGGCGCAAACCGTTGGCAAGCAATGGGATCCCACGCCCAGATGATGCCCAGCAAACAGCCCAGGACCTGTGCGCACTGGCCATGGTTATGTCGCCCGCCGATTGGCAGATATGCACTCCCAGCGGCGACTACACCGGACCACAGTTATTTGAACCACCCTTGGACACCTTGGTTGCAAGCAATCGGTGGGAATGGCTGTGGGAATGAGTTGTCGCATATCAGCCAACTGCTCCGCCCGCACGGCCTGCGATTAGATGTCCAGAGCACCATCGAACTACCAATGGGGCCACAGTGAATCATTTGGCCCACTAGCCGCAGCGTAAATTCAACGGGGTTGATAGGACTACAGAATTGCATTACCGCCAACCACAGATGTTAGATGAGACACAGCTAGTGGGGACGGGCAACAAGCAGCACCGGCTGGACCAACTTCGCAGGGACCTTACCCCCAAGAATCTTGAAGACCGAAGAGAAGGAGAGCCGTGAAGATCGATACACCCACCGTCCTGGTGGCTTCAGTAGCAGCCATGTCATGGCTCATGGACATGCCCGTCTGGGTCCGCGCCATCACAACCGCATGTCTGGTCGGGGTCCTGGGAATCCAAGCCCACGCCGTTCATCGACTCAACAAGGAAGAAGTGGCATGAGTATCCCCTCGTTGGAGAAACTGGCAGCCGAGGTCGCCGAAGCGAAGGCAGAACATACCCACCGCCAAGAGCTGTTGCGAGAAGAGCTTGTCACTGCCACCCGTAACGGCGTTCCTGTCACCAAGGCATCGCGAGCTGCAGGGATCTCACGCTCAACCGCCATCAAATGGCTTGCTGAAGCGGACGAACACTGACGCTCTGAGCCCAGCGGCCACCACCAAGATTAGTTAGTCAGGGGCTTCCGGCCCCGACTTTGATCACGACATTGGAGAAATGAGATGAACAGCAAAACCCTGATCCTCCACGCGGCTATATTCAGCAGCGCTACGGCGGTGTTCGCCAGCAAGGGGCCCGTGATCCTTGACGTGGTTACTGCGGCCAGTTTGGCCGCCGTCGCCATTGTCGATATCCATGCTTACCGCCGGCAGACACGCGAGGCGACCACATGAGTGTCCAGTCAGTGGAGGACCATGCCAAACGCCTCGAAGAAGCGCAGAAAGCACTGAAAGCCGAGATGCGCCGCGCGGTCACAAACGGCGTCCCGAAATCTGCTGTGGCACGTGCCGCCGGTGTGTCGCGCCCCACGGTCATGAAATGGCTCGAAGAGCAAGAAGACGAAGCCTGAACAAGCGAGGACCCGGCTTCGATCAGCTGAGGACTAGCAGCTTTTGGCATGTCGTACGGCAAGTCGGACACAGCCATTGAATCAGGGCTTTCTCTTCTTTCACTCAAGCAGCCCAGTCGTCTCACTTACCTACACGCTGCGTATTAACGCCGACTACTCCCCCGCCTCATCATTCACATAGCGCCGTCCGCTGAACGCCCGTCCTAGCGTCACCTCGTCAGCGTATTCAAGATCGCCGCCCACGGGCAGACCCGAAGCCAGCCGTGACACCCGTATGCCGGGGGTCTCGCCGAGCAGGCGCGAGATGTAGGTGGCGGTGGCGTCGCCCTCAAGGTTGGGGTCGGTGGCCAGAATGATTTCCTTCACCTGCGGGTCTTGCAGACGCCGCACCAGCTCAGCAATGCGCAGATCGCCTGGGCCGCGGCCATCGATGGGGCTGATTGACCCGCCGAGCACGTGATAGAGCCCGCGGAACTCACGCGTCCGTTCGATGGCCATCACATCCTTCGATTCCTCCACCACACAGATGGAGCCGTGGTCGCGGCGTGGATCGCGGCAGATGCGGCAGGTCTCGGAATCGGTGACGTTGAAGCAGATGGAACACAGATGTGTGCCGGCCTTCACCGTGCTCAGCGTGCTGGCAAGCAGCTCCACATCGGCCTGCGGCTGGTCGAGCAGCCAGAACGCGGTGCGTTGGGCACTCTTGGGGCCCACGCCCGGCAACCTGCCGAGCTGATCAATCAGTTCCTGGATGGGGCCGTCGTACACGTCACAGACCCAGCGATCCCATGTCTGGCATGGCCTTCTCGGCTGCAGCAGCCGCCTGGGTGGTGGCATCGCGCACCGCGGCCAACACCAGATCGGCCAGACCCTCAGCATCATCCGGAGTGATGGCCTCGGGCGCAATCACCAACCCGGTGAGCACCCCCCCGCCACTCACAGTGGCCTCAACAATCCCGCCACCCGAGGTGCCGGTGAAGCTGGCCTTCTGCAGATCATCGCGCGCCTGTTGCAGCTGCGCCTGCACCTGCTGGGCCTGCTCAAGCAGCGCATTCATGTCCATGCCTTCAGGAAACATCAGATGCCTTTCACACGTCCGTCGATGCCGGTCCACCGGCCTGGTGGGGTACCTGAGTCGCGCACCCCGTGAGGCGGACTGCGGGCCTCGCCCAGTCTACGACGGCTGGGTGCGCCAGCGAGATTCGGCGAAACGGTGCTGGGAGCAGGACACCGCGTGGCTCAGGACAATTTCCGCTTCTTCTCAGCTTCGTGCCATGCCTTCCAGTCGGCGTCATAGGTGCTCAACGCCTGGTTAATCATGCCTTCGGTGACAGGGACATCCGGCTGAGAGACTTCGGTGAAAGCGCCATCCTCGGCCCACTGGGCAAACACTGGACCAATAAACCCCTCTATACGGACCCATTCACGATCTTCCCAGAGCCACTCGATCGCGCTGGGGAATCCATCTTGAAGCAGCACAGCCCATAGATGGGCGCCATCAGTGATGTACATGACAGTGTTCATGAGATCTGATCAACAACTTTCGAGACTCGTGAGTGGGCAGTGAGTTGGGACACTGTAACCAGCTTGGCTGGATGCACGGCGTGCCAGCTCGAGCTCGAGCTCGAGCTCGATAGAATCTGCGGCAGGCGGAGCGTGCCGAGCGGGAGCCCTGAAATAACGGGCTGTAGAAAACTGCGAGTTGTGCGCTCCGCCCCAATCTTCTTCATTCAACTTCGCATCGGTGCCCGCAGCCAAAGAACATGACTAGTTCGCTGGAGCCAGGATCGCCCTCCCCATACGGAAGCACAGCAGCGCTCAGAGACCGGCGAAATCAGCTTGAGCTTTGAGAACTAACTCGAGTGTCATCTGGTTGATGGATTCGGGCCGGACCGCAGTCATAGACGATGCGAGTTCCACCATCTGTGGTGCGATGAGGGCCCGTGTTCCACCGGTGGTCCGGTCTACCAGAAAGACGAGGGCTCCCAAGAGTGTACGTGTGTGTCCAGTGATCATCTCCGCATTGTGGGGAGCACTTTCAATGGTGACGGGGCACGAGATCAGAGTCCGCGCCAATGATTTTCAGGACTACCCAACAATCTGGACAGGCTATCCGGCTGAATCTGAAGATTCCCCCTCCACGCAATCAGCACCATGGATGGCATTCTTGGATCATGTACCAAATGAATGACGATGAACTTGCAGCTTTCTCAATTGAGCATGCTGCAACGCTGTCGATAGCACGGCTTCAGGATGCCCGCGAGGATGTGAGATGGAGAACCGGCCCTGGCTGTCTCCACTGTCCTTGGCCTCATGGCCGACCAGCATATTGCCGTCCCCAACGATCTTGTAGAGGCAGTGCGACTGACATTTGACGGTCGGCAGGACATAGATGCACGTAATGTACTGGCGCAGCTTGATTATGCTCTCAAGCAGACCGCTTAGGTACAGCTCAAGGCCTGCCTATTAAGCCACGCGTTCGGCTGTCTTTTCCAGCTCGTCCTCAGTGGCGCCATGCACAAGGTCCTGCA
>CAXYYR010000028.1:0-20635 GCA_964293265.1 uncultured Propionibacterium sp. | reverse complement strand
ATGCACCACGTGGCGCCGATCGGCAAGGGCCAGCGTGGCCTGATCGTCTCGCCCCCCAAGGCCGGCAAGACAATGGTGATGCAGAGCATCGCCAATGCCATCACGGTGAACAATCCCGAGGTTCACCTGATGGTGGTGCTTGTGGATGAGCGACCCGAGGAAGTCACGGATTTCAAGCGCACGACCACTGCTGAAGTCATTGCCTCGACCTTCGACCGTCCTGCCGATGATCACACGACCATCGCCGAACTGGCCATTGCCCGGGCTAAGCGACTGGTTGAGCTAGGACGCGATGTGGTGGTGTTGCTGGACGGCATCACGCGTCTGGGGCGCGCCTACAATTTGGCCGCCCCGGCATCCGGACGCATCCTGTCCGGTGGAGTTGATTCGGCTGCGCTCTATCCGCCCAAGCGTTTCTTCGGTGCGGCGCGGAACATCGAGAATGGCGGTTCCCTGACAATCCTGGCAACTGCACTGGTCGAAACGGGCTCGAAGATGGACGAGGTGATCTTCGAGGAGTTCAAGGGCACCGGAAACATGGAGCTGAAGCTCTCACGCCAGTTGGCTGACAAGCGGATCTTCCCGGCCGTTGATGTCGAAGCGTCCAGTACCCGTCGTGAAGAGCTGCTGATGAGTCACCAGGAGCTGGACATCATCTGGAAGCTCCGCAGAGCACTGTCGGGGCAGAAGGAACAGCAGGCTCTTGAGACCCTGTTGTCCCGAATGAAGAAGACCAGGAATAATTCGGAGTTCCTGGTGTTGATATCCACGACCACACCTGGTTCGGACTAGTAGTCCCACTGCGTCTGGTGGTGAGCCAGCTGCCCGGTTTTCCGGGCTTGTCGGTTACCAAATAGGCGCAGTGATCAGGTAAAGTCACCGATTGGCCCGGTTCACGCGCGTCGTCCAATGCGACACCGCCACCCACCACTAGCTGGTGAGTCCACGGAAGCGACCCGGACCGCTAGTTGAGGAGCAACCCAGATGAAGAAGAGCACGCATCCCGAGTACCACGACGTCAAGGTCGTGTGCACCTGTGGCAATGAGTTCGTCACCCGCAGCACTTTTCAGGGCGATGTGATGTCCGCTGACGTGTGCAGCAACTGCCACCCCTTCTACACCGGCAAGCAGAAGATTCTGGACACCGGTGGCCGCGTGGCTCGCTTCGAGCGCCGCTACGGCAAGGCGAAGGCTGCAGAGGCCAAATAAGCCATTCAACAGGCGCCGGGTGCCGAAAGGCATTCGGCGCCTGTTGCCATGTTCACCCGATCGCACCAGGGGTGCCGATCGTCCCCAATACAGGTCACTTCGTTTGAGATGATCTTCCAGCTCGATCCACCGGAGCGGTCAATATGTTCGAGGCAACTCAAGGACTGCGTGATGAGTTTGCTGATCTGGAGCGCCAACTCGCTGACCCCGAGGTGGTGCGAGATCCCGCCCGCTCACGCAAGGTGGGGCGTCGATATGCCGAGCTCACCGGGGTGATCAAGGCACTCGACGAGCACCAGAGGCTCACCGAGGATCTCAGCGCGGCCCGGGAGTTGGCCGATGATGATCTGGCGTTTGCTGCTGAAGCGCAGCGCATTGAGGCTGATCTGGCGCGGGTGACGGAGAAGCTCACCGCGCTGTTGGCGCCCAAGGATCCACTGGACGACAACGACGCGATTGTCGAGATCAAATCGGGGGAGGGCGGCGAGGAGTCAGCATTGTTTGCCGGTGATCTGGCCACCATGTATCGGCACTTCGCCGAGACTGAGGGCTGGAGCACCGAGATCCTTGACTCCGAGCCCACTGATCTGGGCGGCTTCAAGTCACTCACGATGGCCTTCCGCGCCACCAAGCATGATTCTCCGGCGCCCTATGGCACGTTGAAATTCGAGGGTGGTGTTCACCGTGTGCAGCGTGTTCCGGTGACTGAATCCCAGGGGCGCATCCATACTTCGGCAGCGGGTGTTCTGGTGATGCCCGATGTCGAGGATGACGAAGTTGAAATCAATCCCGATGATCTGCGCATTGATGTCTACCGTTCAACCGGCAAGGGCGGTCAGGGCGTCAACACCACCGACTCCGCTGTGCGAATCACCCATCTGCCAACCGGTGTGGTGGTGACCAGCCAGGATCAGCGCAGCCAGCTGCAGAACAAGGAGCAGGCGATGCGCGTGCTGCGTGCCCGTCTGGTGGCTGCAGCCCAGGAACGTGCTGATCAGCAGGCCGAGCAGGCGCGCAAATCGCAGGTGCGCACCGTTGACCGGTCGGAGCGTATTCGCACCTACAATTTCCCCGAGAACCGCATCACAGACCACCGGATCGGCTTCAAGGCACACAATTTGGATGCTGTTCTCGGCGGAGAACTGACACCACTGATCGAGGCACTGCAGGCAGCAGATCTGGCCGAGCGACTCGAGCACGTGGGTGAGAGCGAGCAGCAATGAACAGCCAACGTCCCGCTGCTCTGATCAAACAGGGCATCACCCGATTGACCGCGGCCGGCACCCAATCGCCGCGTGCCGAGGCGCGCCATCTCCTGGCAGCTGCAGCAGATCTCAACCCGTCGGGCCTGGCAACGGCGGGCGGGCTCGATACCGAGGTGGCTGAACGCTATCTGCACCTGATCGAGCAACGCGCAGCTGGCGTTCCCCTGCAACATCTCACAGGGCGCGCCTGGTTCCGCAAGGTGGATGTGCAGGTGGGGCCTGGGGTCTTCATCCCTCGTCCGGAAACCGAAGCTGTGGTGCACTTTGCCCTCGACCAACTGCTGAACATGCGCGTTGACACAGGCCCCGCCCCCACGGTCGTTGACCTGGGCACCGGGTCAGGAGTGATCGCCAAGTCGATCCTCAGCGAATATCCGGGGACTCCGCAGATGTACGCGGTGGAACGCTCGGCGCAGGCGCTCCAATGGGCCAGGATCAATCTGGCCAACACGGCTGCCACTGTGGTGGCCGGTGACATGGCAGAGGCCCTGCCACAGCTTGATGGTCGGGTTGATCTGGTGATCTCGAACCCGCCCTATCTGCCCACAGCCCATGCCGATGAGCTGCCGGCCGATGTGATCAACTTCGATCCCCATGAGGCCTTGTTCGGTGGAACTGATGGTTTGGATGTCATCCGGATCATCGGCCCCGTGGCAAGCCGTTTGTTGCGACCCGGAGGCTGGCTCATCGTGGAACACGATGACACCCAGGGCAATGGAGCTGTGGAGGTCATCAGCGCCGGTGGCGATTTCGAACATGTGGCCGATCACCCCGATCTGACCGGACGACCCCGTTTCGTGACTGCTGTCCGGCGGGCTGACGTGGGAGAATGATCCCTGTGAATTCTCGTGGGCCTGCCGAATCGTCAACCCACCAGGTCTTTAATCTCGCCACCCGGACGGACGAGGCCCTGGCGGCAGCTCAGCAGGCGGTGGCACTGGGGCAGAACATCGTCCTGCCCACCGACACCGTGTACGGCATCGGCGCCGATCCCTTCTCGACCCGGGCTGTCCAGGGGCTGCTCGATGCGAAACATCGTGGACGTGACATGCCCCCACCTGTTCTCATCGCCGAGCCGGCGATGTTGCCGGCACTGGTGGCATCGGTGCCCAATGGCGCCAGGCGCATGATCGAGGAATTCTGGCCAGGCGCGCTCACACTCATTCTGAATGCGGCACCGGCGCTGCACATGGATCTTGGCGAGACCCAGGGCACGATCGCCGTTCGGGTGCCGGACAATGAACTTGCTCGTAGGCTCCTGCTGCACACCGGTCCGCTTGCCGTGTCGAGTGCCAACATCTCCGGCAAACCGGCGGCAACCCAGGTGCAGGACGCAATCGACATGCTTGGAGACAGCGTCGCTGTCTATCTGGATGGCGGTTCCACTCCCGGACCGCTCGCCTCGACGATTGTTGATTTCACCGCTTCGTCCACCGGTCGCATCCTGCGCTGGGGCGTGATTGGTTTCGCCAGCCTGGAGGGGCTCTCACCGGGCCTGCGCGATCTGGAAACGAAGTCTGAGTAGCCCGCATGCGTGAATATCTCCTGGTGATGCTGACGGCATTTGCTGCCACCTATCTTTTTGCCGGCTTGTGTCGCCGAATCGCGATCCGCACCGGGGCGATGGCTCCTGTCCGCGAACGTGATGTGCATGCCACCCCAACTCCCTATCTGGGGGGAGTGGCCATGCTCGTGGGTGTTGCCGCGGCCTTCCTGCTGGCTGCGCACATGCCCTTCCTTGGCAGACATCCCACTGTTTCCCGTGACGCCCTCGGCGTATTCCTGGCGGCTCTGGTGATCTGCGTGGTGGGTGCCATCGATGACGCGATCGATCTGCCCTGGATGGCGAAAATTGCCGGACAGGTTCTGGCAGGTGGCGTGGCGGTGCTCAACGGTGTGCGCATGTACTGGTTGAGCCTTCCCCACCAGATCATCGCACTCGATGAGCCCACGTCGATTCTCATCACTGTGCTCTACATCTTCGTATGTGTGAATGCGATCAATCTGATCGATGGCCTGGATGGTCTGGCAGCCGGTGTGGTGGGTATCGGCGCATTGGCCATGTTCGTCTACACCTATCTGTTGGCCTACCAGCAGCAGTTTGTCGTGGCGACGACAGCGAGCCTGGTGACGGCGACCATTGCCGGGATCTGTGCGGGTTTCCTGCCACACAATTTCTTCCGCGCCAAGATGTTTATGGGTGATTCCGGCGCGATGCTGTTGGGTCTGCTGCTCGCCTGCAGCACGCTCTCCCTGACAGGTCAGATTGATTCCTCAGCACTCAATCCGAGCCGTGGTGATGCCTTGCCGGGTCTGCTGCCGATCGTATTGCCGATCGCCATCATGGCCATCCCGCTGGTCGACCTGACCATGGCCTATGTGCGGCGCACGTGGAACGGCAATTGGTGGTTCGTGGCCGACAAGAAGCATCTTCATCATCGGTTGCTGCAGCGTGGCCACTCGCAGGTGAAGGCTGTGCTCATCATGTACATGTGGACGGCGATCATCGCTTTCGGGGTCATTGCCCTGGGTTTGGCGTGGTACTGGCCGGTGATCGTTGCGGTCGTCCTGGCCGTCGCCGTGGCGGTCGTTCTGACCGTCATGCCGATGCGCCGCAGGACAAGCCATGCTGTGACCTCCGAGGCAAGCAAAACAGTTGAACAGTGAATTGTTTTGTGGCCCCGCACACGTGGTAGTTTCAGAACACCCTTGCACGTCATGATCCTGCCCTAAGGACTTCATCGTTGAATGCCTATCCAACCCGCGCATGGCTGCGCTCGTTGATGCGTTCCGGCGTGCTCTTTTCCGTCATTGCTGCTGTGCCGCTGGCCATTGCTGCCCTCATCATCGGCGGCGTTGAGGCCCTCATCGGTTGTGGTCTGGCAGCAATTCTGGCGGTTGGCTATTTCCTGGCGGGCGTGATCGGTGATTCATTCGCCGTGCGCCGCGCCGATGCGGTGGGCATGAGCCTGCTTCTGCTGGGCTTTGGCCTGCGCGCCGCAGTCGTGGCGCTGATCCTCTGGGCATTGGCAAGCAATGGGCTGCTCGAGCCAGCCACCCGGCAGGCAGGATTTGTGTGGACCATGCTGGCCATGGTGATCGGTTGGACGGTCGGTGTCGTGCGGGCCCACCGCAGCGCAAGATTGCCCATCTATTCGCTGCCCGGGGAGGCCTCATGAGTGACAGCGCCAAGCCTGATACGCCCATTGATGAGCCAAGCCCCGGAGCGGGTCTGCACGCGATTTCCTATTTCCTGGCGGGCATCGGCCTGTACGGGGGACTCGGCTGGGTGGCCGACAAGCTGTTCGGCACGGTATGGTTCCTGCCGGTTGGCCTGTTGTTCGGAACGGCGGCGGCCGTGTATCTCATCATCAAGCGATTCGGGGGCCGTCATGAGCAGTGAAGCGACCGCACTGAACACGGTGGAGACCCCCAAGCGCAAGGGTCATCCTGCCCTCATCGTGGTGGCCATGTTGGCCGTCTGGATTGTGCTCACCGCCATTGCCGAACGCATCGGTGGGGGAGTGCACTCCTGGAAGACTCCGGATGAGACCGATTTTGAATTCGACGGCTGGTTCGGCACCACATGGTTCACCAAGCCCATGCTCCTGGCGATCATCGGGTTCGTGGTGGTTCTTGCCTTCTGGCTCATCGCATCACGGGGCCTCAAGGTGATTCCGAGCAAGGCCCAGTTCTTTGCCGAGTATGTCTACGATTTCGTGCGCAACATCGGCCACGACATGATCGGCCCCGGTCATCGTCGTTACACGCCCTATCTGTTGACGCTGTTCTCGTTCGTGCTGGTGTCCAATTGGTTCGGTGAGTTCTTCGTCTTCATGTTCCCGACGTTCTCGCGGGTCAGCTATGCCTATGCGGCGGCAATCCTCACCTTTCTTGCCTATGTGATCAGCGGCTTTGCTAAACATGGCTTCGGCTATCTGCGCGTGGCGCTGATTCCGAGCGGTGTTCCCGTATGGCTCTACCCGGTCATCATCCCACTGGAATTTCTCTCCTCATTCATCACCCGTCCGTTGACCCTGTCAGTTCGACTGTTCGCCAATATGTTTGCCGGCCACATGTCGATCATGGTGTTCATTGGCGGTGGTGCGGCCCTGCTGGGCTGGGCCAACAACAGTTTTTACAACGCCACAGGCGTCTTGGCACTGCTCTTCGGTGTGGCCATGATGTTCCTGGAGCTGTTCATCGGTTTCCTGCAGGCCTACATCTTCACGATTCTGGCCGCGCAGTACATCGGTTCCTCAGTGGGCGCAGCCCACTGATCTCAGTCATCTTCGCCCGAAGATAATCCTTTCGAAAGGAAACGCAATGACACTGCTGGAGATCACCGGATCCCTCAACGTCATCGGATACGGCATCGCTGCCCTCGGTCCCGGTATTGGTGTGGCGCTCATCTTCGCCGCCGCCATCCAGGGCATCGCTCGCCAGCCCGAGGCCCGTGGCTACATCATGACGCCGGTGTACATCGGCTTCGCCGTTGTCGAGGCCCTGGCCATTCTCGGCTTCGTGCTCGCCTTCGTACAGTGAGCCTGTGCCCATGACACCCACTGGATTGGTGCCCCTGCTGGACATGGGGCCATTGATGCCTGAACTGCCGGAGTTCCTGGCAGGGCTCCTGCTGCTGGCCCTGATGTGGTTCATCGTGGCCAAGGCTGTCGCACCACGCTTCGAGGACCTCTACGAAAAGCGGAGTTCCGAGATCGAGGGCGGCATTCAGCACGCCGAACAGGTGCAGGCTGAAGCCGCCAAGGCGCGCGAGCAGTATCAGGCCCAACTCACCGAGGTTCGGGAATCGGCAGCCAAGGCGCGTGAAGAGGCCAAGGCTCGTAGTGCCGAAATCCTGCGCGTTGCCAAGGACGAGGCAGCTCAGGAGCAGGCACGCATGATTGCCGAGGCCAGAGCACAGATTGCCAATGAGCGTGAGATCGCCGTTGGACAACTCACCCAACAGGTGGGTGGACTGGCAACCACACTTGCCGGACGCATTGCCGGTGAGGCCTTGGATGATGACGAGCGAGCTCGACGCACCGTCGAGCGCTTCCTGGCCGATCTGGAAGCACAGCCGGCCCGAAGCCAGGCCATCGGAAAGTGACCACAGTGAACGTGACTCGTAGTGAGCGACTGGATTCGGCTGCTGACAAGGTTGTGGCCATCACAGCCCTTGCCCAGGAGCTGTTCTCCCTGGTCGATGTACTGAATACCCAGATTGACCTGGGCAGGGCATTGACCGACCCCTCATTGGGGTCTGCGGGGCGTGCTGCACTCGCCACCGAGTTGCTCGGCAAGAAGCTTGACGGCGCCACTGTCGACTTCGTTCGCAGCGCACTGGGCGATGACTGGGCCGGGCCACGGGAGTTCTGTGCGGCCCTGCAGCGTCAGGCCACTCGTATCGCCTTGCGCAGCACCGACCCCGACCTCGTGCGCACGCAGTTGAATGCAGTGCGCGAGGTGGTGCTCGCCAACGATGCCCTGCGCAGTGCGCAGGCCGGTCATTCGGCGTCAGCCGAGGCACGGCTGGGGCTGGTGCGCCAGCTGCTTGACGGCAAGGTTGATCCCGTCACCACACTGCTCGTCGAGCGCTGCGTTCGCGATGGTGAGCGGGTCGATCAGGCACTGCTTGGATGCATGGAATTGGCCAGTCAGGTGCGTGGCCGGGGCTTGGCCAGGGTCACTGTTGCAAGGCCCCTTCCGGCGTATCAGGCGGGCGAACTGGCTGAGCAGCTGAAACGTCTCTACGGTCAGCCGGTCGATATGGCCGAGCATGTCGACGAGTCCGTCATCGGTGGCGTGCGCATTGAGATGGGTGATGACGTGATCGACGGCACGGTCGCCTCGAAACTGTCCGAAGCCCGACAGGAGCTGGTCTAGGCCATGCCCGAAAAACAACCCACGACTTCTCCCGCACCGGGAGCACATGTGACAACCAGGAAGGCACACGCCATGGCTGAACTGAGCATCAGCTCGGACGAGATCCGCAACGCGCTGGACACCTTCGTCCACAATTTCACGCCCACCGAAGCAGCACCCGAAGAAGTGGGACATGTCACGGTGTCAGGCGACGGTATTGCCCGGGTCGAGGGCCAGCCGAATGTCATGGCCAATGAGCTGCTGCGCTTCGAGAACGGTACCATGGGCATCGCGCTGAACCTGGAAGAGCGCGAGATCGGCACGGTTGTCCTCGGCGAGTCCGAGGGAATCGATGAGGGCTCGACGGTCCGAGGCTCTGGCGAGCTCCTCTGGGTGCCCGCCGGTGCCGGCTCCCTCGGTCGTGTGGTTGACGCCATGGGACGTCCCATCGATGGCAAGGGTGCCATTGCCGATATTGCAGGCCACCGCGCACTGGAGCTGCAGGCCGCAGGCGTTATGGACCGTCAGGAAGTCACCGAGCCCCTGATGACCGGGCTCAAGGCCGTTGACTCGATGATCCCGATCGGTCGTGGCCAGCGTGAGCTGATCATCGGCGATCGCAAGACCGGCAAGACCGCCATCGCCACTGACGCGATCATCAATCAGCTGGACAATTGGCGCAGCGGCGACCCCGACAAGCAGGTGCGTTGCATCTACGTTGCCGTGGGTCAGAAGAACACCACTGTTGCCGAGGTGCATGAGAATCTGCGCAAGGCCGGCGCCATGGAATACACCGTGATCGTCAATGCGCCCGCGTCCGATCCCGCTGGCTTCAAATACATCGCCCCCTATTCAGGCTCTGCCATCGGCCAGCACTGGATGTATGAGGGCAAGCACGTCCTCATCGTCTTCGACGATCTGACCAAGCAGGCCGAGGCCTACCGCGCCATGTCCTTGCTGCTGCGTCGTCCGCCGGGCCGCGAGGCCTACCCCGGCGACGTGTTCTATCTGCATTCACGTCTGCTGGAGCGTTGCGCCAAGCTCTCCGATGATCTGGGTGGTGGCTCGATGGCCGGGCTGCCCATCGTCGAGACCAAGGCAAACGACATCTCCGCCTACATCCCGACCAATGTGATTTCGATCACCGATGGCCAGATCTTCCTGCTGTCCGATCTGTTCAATGCCAATCAGCGCCCTGCAGTCGATGTCGGCAACTCGGTGAGTCGAGTCGGTGGCGCCGCGCAGACGAAGGCCATGAAGAAGGTCTCGGGAACGCTGAAGATCGATCTTGCGCAGTATCGCGACATGCAGGCATTCGCCATGTTTGCCTCGGACCTCGATGCCACGAGCCGTCGCCAGCTCGACCGCGGCGCACGTCTCACTGAGCTGTTGCGTCAGCAGCAGGCCAATCCCGCCCGCATGGAAGAGCAGGTTGCATCCATCTGGGCGGGCGTCAATGGTCGCTTTGACGATGTGCCGGTCAATGACGTCCTGCGGTTCGAATCGGAATTCCTTGACTTCCTGCGGGAAAACACCGATGTGCTCACCACGATTGCCGACACCGGCGCACTCAGCGATGAGACGGTGGCAGATCTCGACCAGATGATCACCTCGTTCAAGCAGACCTTCCGCACCCATGACGGGCAGTTGCTTGTTGGTGCGCGTGATTCTGCCCCGGTTGGCGATCAGGACATCAACCAGGCCAAGATCGTGGCCACCAAGAGGTCCTGACCCATGGCGTCATCACTGCGAGAACTCAAGCAACGGAGAAACTCTGTTGCCACGACGATGAAGATCACCAAGGCCATGGAGCTCATCGCCGCCTCGCGCGTGACCAAAGCACAACAGCGGGCGAGGAATGCCGACGAGTACACCCGCGAATTGGTGGCTGCGGTGTCAACCGTGGCCGCACATTCACGCGTCGATCCCCGCCTGACCTTCCAGACTGACAACCCCACTCGGGCGGCCGTGCTGGTGATCAATTCCGATCGGGGACTCGCCGGCGGTTATCCCACCAATGTGATGCGGGCCACCGAGGGACTGCTGACCCATCTCAGTGAGCTCGGTATGGAAACCGAGATCTATGCGGTCGGTCGCCGTGCGGTGGAGTACTTCAACTTCCGCAATGTGGAGGTCAGGAAGTCGTGGCAGGGATTCTCCGAAGACCCCCACTATGACGATGCCCACGACATCGGCCGGGTGCTCATTGATCGCATCCTCGAGGACAACGCCGCAGGC
This sequence comes from uncultured Propionibacterium sp., assembly GCA_964293265.1. Classification (GTDB taxonomy): domain Bacteria; phylum Actinomycetota; class Actinomycetes; order Propionibacteriales; family Propionibacteriaceae; genus Propionibacterium. The sequence goes on along the minus strand of CAXYYR010000028.1, from coordinate 10,058 downwards.
GGTGTCGACGAGATCCATGTGGTCTACACGCACTTCGTGTCACTGGTCTCGCAGCGCACCGAGATTGTGCGGCTGCTGCCGCTGGTCGTTGTCCGTGAGGACGACACCGAGGGTGAGGACATGCATGCCGGTGACGATCTGGTGCGTGACAATCCTGAGATCTCACCGCCCTACAACTTTGAGCCCGATGCGGAGACAGTGTTCAGTACGCTTCTGCCGCTCTATGTGACAGATCGCATCAAATACATGCTCCGTGAGTCGGCGGCATCCGAGCTGGCAGCCCGCCAGCAGGCGATGCATTCGGCAACGGACAATGCACAGCAATTGATCGACACGCTGACCCGCGAAGCCAATACGGCGCGTCAGGCTGAGATCACCCAGGAAATCACCGAAATCGTGGGCGGCGCGAGCGCGCTGTCCGAATCAGCACAGGAGATGTGAATGACTGCCACACAGACAGCTCCCGAGGACGCAGCCGTTGCTGGCGTTGGTCACGTCGTCCGCGTCATTGGTTCGGTGGTTGACGTCGAATTCCCGTCCGGCCGCCTGCCCGAGATCGACAATGCCCTGCATGTCACCCTGGACAGTGGACAGGGCGAGACCACCATCACGATGGAAGTGGCCCTCCAGGTGGGCGACAACACCGTGCGATGCATCTCACTGAAGCCGACAGATGGTCTGCGTCGCGGCACCGAGGTCACCGACACCGGAGCACCGATCCAGGTGCCGGTGGGCGATGTCACCAAGGGCCACGTATGGAATGCCACCGGCGATCTGCTCAATGCAGATCCCGCCAAGGTCACCATCGATGAGCGCTGGTCGATCCATCGTGAACCTCCGGCCTTCGATGCCCTGGAGCCCGAGTCGCGGATGCTTGAAACCGGCATCAAGGTGCTCGACCTGCTGACGCCCTATGTGCAGGGCGGCAAGATCGGTCTGTTCGGCGGCGCAGGTGTGGGCAAGACCGTGCTGATCCAGGAAATGATCTATCGCATCGCCCACAACTTCGGTGGCACCTCGGTGTTCGCCGGTGTGGGGGAGCGCACCCGTGAGGGCAATGACCTCATCCACGAGATGGAAGAGGCCGGAGTGCTCAAGGACACTGCAATGGTCTTCGGTCAGATGGACGAGCCCCCGGGCACGCGCCTTCGGGTGGCCCTGTCGGCATTGACCATGGCCGAGCATTTCCGCGATGTGGAGAACCAGGATGTGCTGTTGTTCATCGACAACATCTTCCGCTTCACCCAGGCGGGTTCCGAGGTATCCACGCTTCTTGGCCGGATGCCATCAGCAGTGGGCTACCAGCCCAATCTGGCTGATGAGATGGGTCAGCTCCAGGAGCGCATCACCTCAACCCGTGGCCATTCGATCACCTCGATGCAGGCCATCTATGTGCCTGCTGATGATTACACCGATCCGGCTCCGGCAACGACCTTCGCCCATCTGGATGCCACCACTGAGCTGAGCCGTGCGATTGCCTCACGCGGTCTCTACCCCGCCGTGGATCCGCTGACCTCCACGAGCCGTATTCTGGCGCCCGAATATGTGGGTCAGGAGCATTACGACGTAGCCACTGAGGTGAAGCAGATCCTCCAGCGGAACAAGGAGCTGCAGGACATCATCGCCATTCTCGGCATCGATGAGCTGTCCGAGGAAGACAAGATCATCGTTGGCCGTGCCCGACGCATCCAGCAGTTCCTGTCGCAGAACACCTACACAGCCACCAAGTTCACTGGCGTCGAGGGCTCCACGGTGCCCGTGAGCCAGACTGTCGAAGGCTTCAAGATGATCTGTGAAGGTCATTGCGACGACATCCCTGAGCAGGCATTCTTCAATGTCGGCGACATGGATGATGTGAACAAGAAGTGGGACCAGCTGAAGAAGGACGCCTGATGGCGAATCTTCTGGAAGTCACGGTGGTGGCGGCCGAGGGCAAGGTGTGGTCAGGTGAGGCGGTCAACATCATCGCCCGCACCACTGAGGGCGACATCGGCATCATGGCCGACCACGAGCCCCTCATGGCTGCCCTGGTGCCCTGCGCCGTCGAGGTGACCACGCCGGAGGGTGAGGACGAGGTGATTGCCGTGTCCGACGGCTTCATCTCGGTGTTCCGGAACAAGGTTTCCTTGCTCAGCTCCTATGCGGAGCTCGCCCATGAGGTGTCGGTTGACCAGGCCCGTGCCATCGTCGCCGATCTGCACGATGTTGTTGATGCTTCCACAGCCTCCAACGATCAGGCCCGCAGCTACAACCGGGCCCTGGCACAGGTTCGCGCTGCAGGCCACTACCAGGCCAAGCTGCGGGGCCAGAGCTATTCGGAGATCACGCCGCAGCCGGCGAAGATCAACTCGGAGGATTGAGGACCACGATCACGCACTGCGAACAGGAGATGATCGCCGCGTGATCACTGTGCTCCGAGTCGTGCTCGCCCTGGTGGCGGTGTGTGCCGTTGTCGTGCTGGCAATCCTGGTTGCTCGACGCCAGTGGCTGCTTTCGCGCGGGGGCATCTTCAGCTGTGAGGTGCGCAGGAAACTGCGTGGCCCTGGCATGCGGTGGTCGGGGGGCTTGGCCCGTTATGCGGGCAATTCACTGCTCTGGTACACGATGACGTCAACCAGCTTTCGACCCACTCTGGTGATCAGACGCCGCGGCACACACATCCTCGAATACCGTGCGGCCACTGTCCAGGACGGCTTGGCTGGCATCAACCATCACGAGATTGCGCGGTTGCAGATCCATACGCCAGGTGGTGTGGAGCGCACTGTTGATGTCGGTCTGGCGTCCGGCTCCCTGACGGGCCTCATGAGTTGGTTGGAGGCAGGTCCCCCCGGTGGGGACAGCTATGCCGAATACGACGGGGACTGAGCCAATCGTCGGCTGAGGGCCCAACTGCCCGCCGACACCGGGCATCGAGCAACGAGAGGGACGCAATGCGCGGGGAATACAAGGTGCGTGGCGGCAAGCTGGTGGCCATCGACGTGGACGAGGAAAACGGGCGTCTGGCCCGAGCCCATCTTTCAGGAGATTTCTTTCTGGAGCCCGACGAGGCCCTGGACGACATCAATGATGCGCTCAATGGGTTGCCCAGCGGGTCATCGGTTGGTGAGATTGCTGCCGCCATCCGCGAGCGTCTCGGTGCCGAGGTGCGACTGATCGGCTTCGATCCCGAGTCCGTTGGCATTGCCGTGCGCCGTGCTGTGAGGGGAGCCATCAGCTGGGATGATCTGACCTTCGAGGTGATCGGGCCGAAAGTCCTGGATCCCACCCTGCATGTGGCTCTGGACCAGGTGATTCCCGATGAGGTCTCGCAGGGTCGCCGTGGACCGGTATTCCGCTTCTGGGACTGGAACGAGCCCCTGGTGGTGATCGGCTCATTCCAGTCGGTGCGCAATGAGATCGACGTGGACAATGCACGCAGATATGGCATCAAGGTGGTGCGTCGCATCACAGGTGGTGGCGCCATGTTCATGGAACAGGGCAATTGCATCACCTATTCAATGGTTGTGCCCGGCTCACTCGTGGAAGGACTGAGCTATGAGCAGTCCTATGCATATCTGGATGATTGGGTGCTCGGTGCGCTCGGCGAAGTAGGAGTGAACGCCACCTACAAGCCGCTCAATGACATAGCCAGTGACAAGGGCAAGATCGGCGGGGCTGCCCAGCGTCGACTTGTTGATGGCACTGTGCTGCACCACGTGACGATGAGCTATGACATTGATGCCGACAAGATGATGGAAGTCTTGCGGATCGGCCGCGAAAAGCTTTCCGACAAGGGCACGAAGAGCGCCAACAAGCGTGTGGACCCCATGCGCTCGCAGACCGGCCTCCCGCGTGCCGAGATCGTGTCGCGGTTCATGGACTATTTCACCAAGCGCTATCACTGCGTCGAATCTGATTACACGGCCGCCGAGCTTGCTCGGGCGCAAGAACTCACTGAATCGAAGTTCAATACGCCCGAGTGGACCTACCGGGTGCCCTGATCAGGCATTGCGGGCGCCGTCAGGCACCCAGAGCACCTCGTCATGGTCGGCCTTGACGTTGGCATAGCGGGACAGATTGAACAGAAGATCGGACAGTCTGTTCAGATATTTGACCGCTACCAGGCTCACTCCGCCAGCAGGTTCCGAGCTGCCGTCCTCGCCACCAAAGGCTTCCACCGCTTCCCAGGCTGCACGCTCAGCGCGACGGCAGGTGACGCGGGCCACATGAAGCTGCGCCGCCAAGGGACTGCCTCCGGGCAGGATGAAGGAGCGCAGCGCGGGGAGTTCGGCACCGAATTCGTCGATCCAGTGCTCCAGACGATCAACTGAACTCTGATCCACCCTCACCGGACGGAACTTCGGAGTCGAAACGACCGGGCTCGACAGATCTGCACCCACATCGAAAAGTTCGTTCTGCACGATGCCCAGCACCTTGGCCATGTCGTCATCGGCGCCCAGGGTGAGGGCAACACCGATGGTGCAGTTGGTCTCATCCACCTGGCCATATGCCTGGACTCGGGGATCGGTCTTGCGAGCCACTTCATTGTTCGACAGCCGTGTTGTTCCGGCGTCGCCGGTGCGGGTGTAGACGCGCGTGATGTTTACCATGATGCCCACCCTAATTGGCCTGCCACCACCAGCGGGAGCCCAAATACTGACAAGCTTGAGAAGTGCGCAGTACGGAGAATTTGTCGGACCAATCGATCGGGGCCAGCACCTCAGTGAGGCGGAACCCACGGCGTTGGATGCGGTGGCCAGCGCTGCTGGCAGTGTTTCCGCTCATTGCCGCCTGTGCCCAGACCGGCTCCGGGGAATCCGACGGTTCGACAGGCGACACAAAAGTGGCAACCACCAGCTGCGAATATCCCAGCGGCGGGCAGTCCTCCAAGGTGGTTGATCCGCCCAATTCGCACAATGTCGCAACGACCGGTCAGGTGACGGTGACAGTGCAGATGAGCCAGGGGAATTTCGTGCTGACCCTGGATCGGGCGAAGGCGCCATGCGCGGTGCACAGCATGGAGAGCCTGATCCAGCAGGGCTTCTATTCAGACACCAGCTGCCATCGACTTGTGAACCAGGGAATTTTCATCCTGCAATGTGGTGACCCGAGCGGCCAGGGAAATGGTGGAGCCGGCTATTTGGTGCCTGATGAATTGGACGCTGCCCAGGCCCTTTGTGAGTCAAGCCCATCTGCTGATGGACGCTGTGCCTATCTGCGGGGCACGGTGGCACTGGCCCAGCCTGACAGCAGCGCATCACAGTTCTTCATGGTCTACTCGGATTCGAACATCGAGCCCAGCTATCCGGTGATTGGTTCGATCGATGCATCCGGAGTGGGCGTGCTCACCATGATTGCCACGCAGGGTGTGAACCCGCAGGCATCACCACAACCACTGAGTCCGGCAAAGATCGAACGCATGGTTGTGGGCTGATCCCGTCGGCGCCGGCAGGAGCAGGCCCACTGCCACAATGTGAAGGCATGGGTGCGTGAGAGCTAGTGCGGCGCTGCCGTCGAGGCGACGAAGTCCGTGACCAAGCGGTTGAACACTGCAGGCTGATCGGCGTGCACCCAGTGGCCGGCGTCCTTGATCGTCACCAGTCGGGTGCGGGGAAACAGGTCAGTCATGACAGGTCGATGACTCGGGAGCACATAGCTGGATGTGGCTCCCGCGATCCACAGTGTCGGCCCATCCCAGTGTGCGCCATCGAAGTCGGGGAAGGACTCCATGATGCCGAGGTCCCTGAACAGCAGATCGAGATGAGCCCGCCAGTACCAGCGCTGTCCGCCACGCTGATCGGGGCGGTGGTGGAGGTTCTGCAGAATGAAGCCACGAGTGGCATTGTTCGGAACCTGATCCCGAAGTGCGTCATCGACCTGACGCCGGTCTGCCAGAGCGCTCAGATCCAGCCCGCGCATTGCCCTCAGCAGCACGGGGAACTCATCCGACACCGGATAACTGACCGGTGCGATGTCCACAACGCACAGCCCGGCGACCAGCTCTGGGTGGTCGAGCGCCAGACACATGGCAATCTTGCCGCCCATCGAGTGACCCACCAGCACAACTGGTGAGGAGACGTCGGTGAGCTCGATCTCGTGGGCAATTCTCGAGGCAATGGTGCGGTAGTCGAATTTCTGGGTCCATGGTGACAGCCCATGATCAGGTGCATCGATGAGAAGACTGGTTGCCATACCGTCCAAGGACTTGGCAGCGCCGGCCAGGTTCTTGCCCTGCCCGAGCAGGCCATGGAGAAAGACCACCGTGCGAGGCCCGGTTCCGATCCGGATGGTGTGCAGCCGAGCAGGGGGAGTGCCTGGTTGCACACCGGATGATTCCCGTGGACCCAGGGGAGTTGGAGAATTGATGGGGCTCATCAGGGGCGTCGATTCCAGCACTGTGTGTGGAAATGATGTCTGAACTCGACAGCTGAGCTGGCACCGATCGGTGGGGTGGCCTGCCATGCCACCACATGGGCCACCCCGGAATCAATCTGATGGTTGCACTCCGGGCAGATGTAGGCCTTGACTGAGCGTCCTGCCGACAACTGCTGAACAACCCACGAGCCATCACGCTTGGTGGCACCAGTTCGCGTGGCGCCGACTCGGATCGGCCGCGGAGTGCGCAGATGCTTGCTGGGATGATGGTGGCCCATGTACACAGCCTAATCGCTGCTACGGTGGTCGCCGTGCGCGTCGTAATTGTCCGTTGTCAGGTTGACTACGGTGGTCGTCTGACTGCCCACCTCCCGATGTCCACCAGACTGATCCTGGTGAAGGCGGACGGGTCGGTGGCCGTGCACAGCGACGACCGTGCATACAAGCCATTGAACTGGATGAGTCCACCCTGCACGCTGAGTGTCTCCCAGGCGCCGGACGACCTTGCAGCGACCACTGCCGAGCTGGACAGCCAGCTGCAGGAGGTGTGGACGGTCAAGGCCCGCAATGGCGACGTGCTCCAGATCGCCATCGCTGAGATCATCGACGACCATGACTACGCACTGGGTGCAGAGCCCGGGCTTCAGAAGGATGGTGTGGAGGCACACCTGCAGGCATTGCTTGCTGAGAACCCGGAAACCTTTGGTCAGGGTTTTCGACTCGTGCGCCGCGAATATCCGACACCGATCGGACCTGTCGATCTGCTCCTGCGCAATGATGACGGTGGCTATGTGGCCGTGGAGGTGAAGCGACGCGGCGAGATCGATGGTGTTGAGCAGCTGACGCGATATCTGGAGCTCATGAATGCCGACCCGCTGTTGGCACCCGTGCGTGGCGTCTTCGCGGCACAGCTCATCAAACCCCAGGCGCAGGTGCTTGCGAGCACCCGGGGAATCGACTGTGTCACGGTTGACTACGATGCCCTGCGCGGGATCGACAACGCCGAGGACCGCCTGTTCTGAGTCGGCTCATTCCGCGGTCGGCTCACCCCTCAAGGACATGCGCGACCCACGGACTCATAATCCCTGGATGCCGTGAGGCCCTGTTCAGCGACGGTTCTTCTTCTTGGTCCGCAGCACCGTGGTCTCCTCATTGGGTGAGCTCGCGGTTGCTGGTTCCTCAGCGGCGTTGTCGAGCCATTCCTGATCGGCAGTCGTACCCGTATCACCGGCCTTGGGAGCATTGGCTTCGGAGCCGGCGACAGGTAGCGAGCTGGTGGCATCCGGGCTTTGCGCGGTGCCATCGGCAAGAGTCAGCGCGGCATCGGTGAGGGCGTCGGTGTCGGGGAAATCCTCGACTGATTCCTGGGCCAGCGCACGCACATTGGACAGCTGGGCCAACACTGCATCCTTGCGCAGTTGCAGGGCATGTGTCTCGCGCTCAAGTTGCTCCTTGCGCCAGGCGTACTGCTCCTCCAACCGATCCTTCATCATGGCCGACTGGCGATGGGCCGCAGCCACCTGGGATTCGGCTTCCTTGACCGCATCGGTCTTGCTCTGCTCGGCAGCTGCCAATGCCTGGGCGCTGAGCTGGGCTGCCTGATCAGCCTGGGTCTTCACCTGGGCAGCGGAATCAGCGGCAGTCTTCGTTGCCTGTGCCAGCAGGGCTTCCACCTTGGCTCGCACAGCGTCGGCCTGGGTTGAGGCATCTGCCAAGGTCTTCTGGGCTGCTTCCCGGGCATCGGCCTGAATCTGCTCGGACTGGGCACGTGCCTGGTCAACGATGGTCTGGGCCTCTGCCTTGGCATGATCGCGGGTGTCCGAGGCATCCTGCTCGGCCTTGTCCGTGATGTCCTTGGCGCCAAGTTGCGCAGCGTCCTTGGTTGCCTCGGCAGCCTTGCGTGCCTGGTGCACGATCTCGTCGGCCTGACGATGGGCCTCGTCGAGCACTTCGGCGGCCTTGTTCTTGGCCTCAAGGGCAGCCTCATTGGCCTTCTGGGCGCTGTTCTGCTCAGATGCCTGGGCAGCTTCTGCCGCCTTCTGGGCGCTCAGCTCTGCCTTCTGCTCGGCTTCCTCGGTGAGTGTCTCGGCTTGCTGACGGGCGGCAGCAACAACCGTGGCGGCCTGCTCCTTGGCATGCGCAAGGACTGCCTGCGCCTGTTGTTCGGTCTCAGTGCGCAGATTCCGCAGATTTGTGAGACCCGAGACACGCACATCATCGGCCTCGGTCTGGGCATTGGCCCGCAGATCGGCGGCGACCCTTCGGCCCTCCTCCTTGATCCGCTCGGCCTCGACGCCCGCCTTGCTCACCAGATCCTCGGACTGCGCCTCCGCAGCGCGCAGCAGATTGGTGGCATGGGCGCCCAGACGGGTGAAATCGGTGGTGCCCTGCTCGGACTTGAGCGCTTCAAGATCACGCAGACGGTCGCGGTTGAGCTGTCGCGCGGCTGACAGCCCCTGCTCCAGGTCACGCACATAGTTGTCGACCGTGGCGCGGTCGTAGCCCATCATGGCGTGGGGGAAACTGCCGGCTGCGCTGGCCCGGTCATCGAACAGATTGAGACCGGTCTCCTCGCTCGTCTCGTCGCCGTCGTGGCTGTCGTCGTACTGGCTCATTGTGGACTCCTTGCGCAGGTCTGAAACGAGGCTACCAAGTCATGCCGGGAATCTGCCCCGCAACCACCCGACAAGCGGAGCATCAGCAGTGATTCATGCTGTGTTGACTCAGTCTGTGTTGACTCATGCTGGGGGATGGAGCTGCGAACCATCGTCCGACAAGGGGTTATGTTGAGAAACACCCTCATGGTGAGTCTGCTCATCACGCAGTCGGGGCTCGGTCCGGAGCTCCGGGTTCACACCACTGAAACGGCTGTAGAAAGCACGGATGCGGTCCATATCAGCTCCCGGGTCACCAGAGAGTCTGATGGTGGGACCCACCTCGACCTCTTTGCGCTGGGAATTGATCCCGGTGAGCACGAGCGGCAGGTCGGCGTCCAGGGCGATGCGGTAGAACCCCGATTTCCAGTGAGTTCCCAGTGATCGCGTGCCTTCGGGCGCGATGACCAGCTTGAAGCCATGGCCGGCTTTCGCCAGACCGACCAGCTTTTCCACCAGGTCACCCGGATGATCCCGGTCAACTGCCACTGCTCCAGGCGCCCGGCCAATGACTCCCAGTGGGCCCACCAGCCATGATTTCTTCACCAGGATCTTCAGCGAAACATTGTTGAACCATGAGACGCCCAAGAAGGCAATGAAATCCCAATTGCTCGTATGGGGTGCGCCGATGATGATTCCCGGTTCATCGGACAATTTGTTGCCCACAAGCTTGTAGGGGCTCAAGGCCCAACCGATTTTGGCCAGTCGTGTGCGGATGGGCAAGGGGGTCCTCCCGGGCGTGGACGTGAGTTGTGGGCTGAGGCAGGAGACAATGATGGCGCATCCACATATCTGTGGATGCGCCATCATCTGCGGATGTCAGGGGATGGCTCGTGGTGACGAATCACCCCACGACATACCTACATCGTGCTCTGTGCAGTATTTGCTAGATCAGTGCAGTGTTGTTTGATCAGTGCAGTGTTTGCAAGATCAGTTCTTGGGGTACTGGGTGAGCTCGATGAGCACGCCCTTGCCCGAATTGGGGTGCATGAAGTTGAAGCGGTTGCCGCCGGTGCCGAGCTTGGGCTCGTCGTACAGCAGCGTGGCGCC